>JABGPG010000046.1 GCA_018645085.1 Deltaproteobacteria bacterium | reverse complement strand
AAAATGCTGCGGATAATTTCCTGTTTTTAGGCAAATGGATGATGATTGCTTTTTTCCTTGAAAGCCTGATGCTCGCTTATATTCCGGCACAAACAATCACTCAAGTGATCGGCGGTGATGACTGGCTGACATTACTTCTCGCAACGGCAGTTGGTGTTCCAGCCTATCTTAACGGTTATGCAGCATTACCTTTGGTTGGCGGGCTGATTGAGCAAGGCATGGCTCCCGGCGCTGGAATGGCTTTTTTATTGGCTGGCGGAGTGAGTTCTATTCCTGCAGCAGTTGCGGTGTGGGCTTTGGCAAGACCTCCAGTTTTTGCGGCTTATTTAATGTTTGCTTTTGTCGGTGCGTTTTCGCTGGGTTCGCTTTACAGTTTTATCATCTGAACTGCGCATTTTATGAATAATGATGGCTTCGAAAAATAATCCTAATTTAATTATTTGTCATCTCGAACGAAGAGAGAGATCTTAATAAAATTAGTGCTTAAAAAATAATTGATGAAGTGGATGGGTGAACAACTTGGGTTGGATGACGTTTCGTCTTTCTATACGCATTCGACTATAAAAAATGAAGACTTCTATGATTTAGCAGAAAACGCAGTCGGTGGAAATTGTGAGGAGGTTAATGGTCAGTTAGCTGTTACTGCAAAGAAGCATAATCGGAATTTCAGCTGCAGATGGACTTTCCGTTTGCAGAACAATAAATGTTTGAGGATTCTATGAGCTTAACATCTGCTAAACTCAAGTATTTAAAGTTTGTTTCAGTCAAGAATGAAATAAGAAATTAGTTTAATTGATCAATTAAAATTTGTTAATTTAATTTAAATTCTGATTCATCCATTAAATTATTTTCTAACAATTTATGTAGTTCACGAAGTTTTATTATTAACACAATACATCGAAAATTCCAATTCATGCTGAAACAATACAGGTTAAGAAGATTCGTTGTGGTTGTGTGCCTTTCTCAATTCTTGCACCCAGGTTAGGTTCAGCCCTGTTTTTTCAGCGAGGGTCTGATCGTCCAGAATGTCGAGCAATTGAACCGCGACTTGTTCGATGCCTTGTTCAATGCCTTGTTTCATGCCTTGTTTCATGCCTTTTTGCTCTGCGGTGCGCAGTTGATCGAGGCGGCTTCCTTCCTGAAGACACATATAATCATACACATCCATTTCTTGCTTGCTCCAACCGAACATCAACAGTGCTTGAAACGCCTGTTCGATTTGCGGATCTGTGCTGAGTTCTGCCGGAATCAGGTCAAAAGAAGACGCATACTTGAGAAAATAAAGCCACCGTTCAAACCGGTTTTCCAACTCGTTTAAGTCTTTTTTGAATTTTGGCAGTTCCACAAAACAAAACTCAAAATCGGCCAAGTCTTGGGTTTGAGTTTCTTGATTGAGAATCAAATGCCGGCTGACGCAGTTTTGATTTTCAAACATCTTAAAATCCAGAATTCCGATAAAATAAACTTTTTCTAATTGCTGATAGTTGTCTCCTCCATCCATTTGGTTGACATAAGCTTTGGCAGTGTAATAGAGACTGCGTTTGGCAAAGTCTCCCTGATCGTTTTTTTGCATTTCCACAATGAACTGTTCGCCCTTTTGATTCGTTGCTTTGATGTCCAGAATCGTCTCTTTCAAGGCTTCAATCTTGGGAACTTGATAAGGATTGACGAGTGTGACCTCCACTATCGTCTGTTCGTCTTGAAAATCCAAAATCGCATTCAGAAAAGAGATCAATACCTCTTTGTGATGTTCGTCTCCAAAAATCTTTTTGAAGGCCATGTCGTTTTTCGGGTCTGCAAATTTCATCCTGCGGCTCTGTAAAATTTAGTCATTGTTGATTCTGCTAAACAGTATCACCCCTCTCACAATTAAACAAGTTGTTCCGGCAGCGCAAAAGTGGTCGGTGAGAAAAGCGAAGAGTTCTGTGATTTACCAGAAAACGCAGTCGGTGGAAATTGTGAGGAGGTTATTTGGTCGGTCAACTGTTACTGCAAAGAATAACATTCTATGCTGGACGCTGTACTAGCATCAATAGTTTTGTGTATTTATTTGCTTGTAAAATTAAAGAGATGTAATTATTATAGTGAAAATCACAACTCTATCTTTCGATTTTCATGATTATTTACAAACGCAGATTAAGAGAAGAGCTCGAGCGGGCATTGAAGAGTTTTCCTGTAGTGGCACTGATTGGTAGCAGACAAGTTGGCAAAACAACATTAGCGAGGAAAATTGCTGCCAAACAAAATGCTGTTTTTCTGGATTTAGAGCGACCTTCAGATTTAGCAAAGCTGGATGAACCTGAACTTTATCTAAGTGAACAAAAAGACAATTTGGTGGTATTGGACGAAATTCAACGCAAACCTGAATTGTTCCCACTTTTGCGCAGTTTGATTGACGAAGATCGCAGACCAGGGCGTTTTCTGATATTGGGCTCAGCATCTCCAAAACTTTTGCGTCAAGGTTCTGAAACATTGGCGGGCAGAATTAAATTTTTGGAGTTGTCTCCGTTTGATATTACAGAAATCATTAGTGAAAAAGAAAGTAAGCAAAATAATATAAATTACAATTCAGAAATAATTTCAGTCAAAAAGGAAGCAGATGACTTGAATGAGCTGTGGTTGCGTGGAGGTTATCCGGCCAGTTTTCTCGCTGATAATCATCAAACTAGTTTTGAATGGCGCGAAGCTTTTGTGGCAACTTTTTTGGAAAGGGATTTGCCGCAATGGGGTTTTCGCGTGAATGCAACACAGTCGCGACGTTTTTGGACAATGTTAGCTCATGTTCACGGTCAACTTTGGAATGCCGCAACTCTTGCGCGAAGTTTAGGCGTCAGCACTCCTACGGTTAAGCATCATCTTGATTTGCTGACAGATATGCTTATTGTGCGTCAGCTAAGTCCGTTACATGCCAATGTCAGAAAAAGACTAGTTAAATCACCAAAAGTGTATATTAGAGATTCCGGTCTACTTCATGTATTGTTGGGGATACAAGAATATGAATCGCTGTGGGGACATCCTGTGCGTGGAGCTTCCTTTGAAGGTTATGTTTTAGAACAAATTTTAGCTCGAATACCGACTCATATTCAACCTTCATTTTTTCGCAGTCATAGCGGAGATGAACTAGATCTTGTTCTCCAGTTTCCCAACAGTTTCGTTGCTGTTGAAATAAAACATACAGCTTCTCCCAAATTGAGTGCAGGCTTTCATCGTGCAAGAAAGGATTTAGGTATTCAGAAATCATATGTTATTTATCCTGGCACGGAAACTTTTACTATGTCAGAGGGTGTTCAGGCTATGCCACTGATCTCTTTTCTAAATATGCTAGATTCGCAAAACATTTAGACGATTTCGCCCAGTTTTAAAACGTCCTTACTTCAGACAAATGAGCGCATCCACAGCAACCACACCTTTTCCGCGGGGACGCACGATTAACGGATTGATGTCACATCCGGCAAGACGGTCGGCATGACGTTCCACAAAATCAGCGAGCTTGAGAACTGCTTCAACCAGAGCTTCTATATCGCCTTCCGGTTTTCCACGCCAGCCTTGCAGTAAAGCATTTATCCGCAATTTTTCAATAGATTGCCTGACTAGTTTTTCAGTAAGCGGAAAAAGCAAAGCGACGGAATCTTGCAGTAACTCCGTATAAATTCCACC
>JABGPG010000047.1 GCA_018645085.1 Deltaproteobacteria bacterium | reverse complement strand
AAAAAAGTAAATTTCATGTGTCCGCCTGCCACCAATCCTGCGCAAAGCAATATAAAGAAAACACCAAGCGCAAAAATAGTGTAACGGTAAGCAATACCCTTTTCCAAAATTGTCCTGTATGGTTTGTTGGAAAACCAAAAAAGCGCGGAACTGAAATAATGTCTCGGCGTTTCCAGAATTTTCCCAAGCGGCGCAAGTATCCAAGCCATCACCCGATTGATGTGTGAGAGATGACCGGGAAGAATAAACATAACTTCCAGCAAAGAAAAGAGCAAAACTGCAATCAAAACATTTGGAATATTTTGGAAAATATTTCCGGTGATGCCTGGAATAAAATAGATCGGAATGAAAGCTGCTATGGTGGTCAGGATTGTGATTAAAACCGGCGGAGCGATTTCAGTTACGCCGTCCACAGCAGCATCCAATGGCGATTTTCCCATTTCCTGATGCGCATAGATATTTTCGCCGACCACAATGGCATCATCCACCACAATTCCTAAAACCAAAATAAAGGCGAAAAGTGAAATCATGTTGATGCTGGAATCAGTGATAGGCATCGAAATCATGGCACCGGCAAAACTGATGGGAATGCCTATCATAATCCAAAAAGACAAATCCACTCTTAAAAAAAGTGACAATGTCAGAAAGACCAAACCCAGTCCCAACCATAAATTTTTCATCAATAAATTGATGCGATCTTCCAAAATGAGGGATGAATCTCTCACAATTTGTGTTTGTACACTGGATGGCAATTGCTTTTTTAATTCTTCCATTTTTTCATGAACGGCTTTTGAAACATCGGTTGGCGTTTGCTCGCCGACACGGTAAACCAAGATTCGTTCAGACGGTTTCCCGTTGTATCGTGAACGAAGATCTGACTCCTCAAATCCATCTGAAATGTGGGCAATATCGCCCAAGCTCAAAATTCCCTGGTCGGTTGTTAGCAGCGGAATTTCCGCATATTCCGCGGCCGTGTAACGACGCTCTTTGGTGCGAATGAGCAGATCACCCCCGACGGTTTGGATTTTTCCTCCGGGCATATCAAGAGTTGCCTGGCGGATGATTCCAGAAATTTGATTCAGCGTGAGAGCATGTTGCTGCAAGGCAGATTTTGAAATTTCGAGTGTCATTTCGAAACCCCGCGACTGTTCTACATCGACTTGCGTGATGTCCGGATGCGTCAACAAAGTGTCCCGAGCCATTTGAGCCAACTCAATCAATGACCGTGCTGGTGCATCTCCATAAAGTGCGATATTCAAAACTTCTCTCCGCCTTCGAGGTAACTGCACCTGAGCATCATCGGCCTCTTCTGGAAGAGTCGTCAATCGAGTAACCGCCGATTCCACATCGTCAAACACACTTTGTTTGTCCGCTCCTTTTTGCAGTTCAATCCGGAAACTGCCCATGCCTTCTTTAGCAGTTCCAGTAATTTTTTTGATTCCAGTTATTCCGGAAACCGCATCTTCAATCGGCAACAAAATTGATTCTTCAATTTCATCAGGAGTTGCACCAGAATACGGAACAGCTACAATAATAAAATCTAGATCAAACTCAGGGAACACTTCCTGTTTGATATTAGAAACACCCATTACTCCGGCCACTAAAATAATGATCATCAGCAAATTTGCCGCGACTTTATGTTCTGCCATCCAACGAATCATGACTCCTCCTTATTTGATTCAGAAATTTATTTTCTTTGGTTATTCTCTCGTTTTTCCCATTTCCCATACTCTTGTTCACCTTTTCCATCTCCTCGTTTCCTTCGCTCTTTCCTTTCTCCTGAAAACTGCTTCATTCTTCCTTCCCCATTTTTTCTGTTTTTTCTTTCCCGGCAATGCGGATTTTAAGCCCATTTGCAGCACCTTTGATGGGAGAAATGATAATCTGTTCTCCTTGCTTTACGCCACCTGAAAGATAAATATTGTCTTGATCAAGATGTGCGATTTTCACTCGCCTAACCGCCAACTCGCCCTCCAAGGCAATCCACACTGTGTCCTGATCCCGCAATGCTTGTGCCGGAATGTTAACCACATTTTCCAGTTGTCTTCCTGGAATGCTCACATCGACAAAAGCTCCCACAAAAAGAGGCATATTCGAGGTTTGGGGAGTCGGCGGACTTTCCGAATTCGCTGTTCCCTCAGTATTAATTAGCGTGTTTTCAGAAGTTAGTTTGTTTTTCGGCTTCACCTGTGACTTACGTTTCAGACGAAAGGGGTCATCCGCTTCAGCTATCAATTGTACCATCATCCCGCGTGGAGTCAGTTCCAGCAAATGCCGTTTCACCGTCGCATTCCAAACGGACGCAGAAATCATTCCTGCTAAAGAAACAGTTGCAGGAAATTGAAATTGATTTTCGCCGTCAAGTGATGTGGAGGATTGAGGCAGCCAATCCATGCGCCCCATCGGCAAATCGATCACGACCTCAGCCTCATCACTACCAAACAAAACCGCCAATTGCGTTCCGGGATTAACATATTGCCCCAAATCCACATTTTTTGACTGCACTACTCCGTTGAAAGGTGCCTTCAAACGCGATTGTGACTGCCGGATACCAATGCTCAAAAGCGGATCTCCTTTTTTGAAAAAACTACCTTCGTTCATTTTTGGGCCAATCCAAATTACTTCTCCACCAATACGTGCGCTCAAGATTACTTTTTTTGCAGCACGAACACGTCCATGAGTTCTTACCTCAATTTGTGGATTACTCAATTTTGCCACCATCACCTCCACCAAAGTTCCCTGTTGAAAATTTGGTTTTTTGCGCGCTTTTGGCTTATTTTTCAGCAAGGCTACAGCACCACCTACACCTAATCCAAGTACCAGAATAGGCAGCCAAAATTTTAGATTAAATATTTTTTTCCACATAATTATTTAAGTTAAATAGTTGAAGAAGAATTTGGCAAAAGAAGCAAAAATATAGCACCTTGCCCCATGCTGCTTTTTACAGAAATTGTACCACCGTGTGCTTCGATAATGGTTTTACATAAACTCAGACCAAGTCCGTAACCACCAGTTTTTTTATTGCGTGACTTATCAACCCGATAGAAAGGTTCAAAAATCAAATCCATTTCCTCCTCAGGAATTCCCTGTCCATAATCTTGAATCTCAAGCTGAATTCCGGAGTCATCCCTACTTAAGCGTACCTTGATCGGTTCATTTTCAGGCGCAGAATATTTAAGTGCGTTCGCTAGAATATTTTTTAAAACCGTTTGGATTTGCTCAACATCAACTAGCCCAACACATTTTCCTGCAGAATTTTCAAAGCTGATTCCAGGAGCCTTTCCTTCAAACATCAAACATGCTTGCTCAATTAACAGTACTAAATCTGTGGGCTGCAGGTCAATTTTACCATATTCACTTTTCAGGCGAGCTGTTTCTAAAATCTCCGTCACCATCTGCTCCATTTCCTGTACATCGCTCTGTAAACTCTCTTGGTAAGAGTTTGCCAGAATGAATTCAAGCGCTACTTTCATCCTAGTCAAAGGTGAACGTAGTTCGTGACTAACATCAAGTAAGAGCTGTTCGCGAGCATTTAGCATCTCCTTGAGACTTTCTGACATACGGTTGAATGCCCGTGCCAAATTTCCAAGTTCGTCACCGCGTTTTTCAGGTAAGCGATGTTCTAAATTTCCTTCACCCAATGCAGAAACTCCATCCGAAAGCCAATTGACCGGTTTCATAATCCAGCGTAATGCCA
>JABGPG010000048.1 GCA_018645085.1 Deltaproteobacteria bacterium | reverse complement strand
AAACTAGAAAATCCGTTGATAAGAGATATTACCTCCATCCCAGAAGTCATTGAAAAAATCATCCATGTTCCAACTGGTGGTTAACATCAATGCCGACTGTCTGCTCAAATCCTGGAATTCCCAGCTGACACGTAGCTTAAGCTCATTTTTTCTGCGTGTTTTATCCTGTCGTTCTGTACTGAGGTAGTCCGTAACTTTGTCGGTATCACCGGCATAAAATCCATATTCCCAAAATCTGTCCGTTTCGGTTTGGTGCCTTAAAATTCCGTAAAGCTGTGCGGTCCATAAATGGAAATCATAATCGTCCAGGGCAAGATCGAGTTGACGAAAAATATTTTGAAAACGGTCTTCACGTAGACCGAGTGTGCCGTGAAGTTTTTCACTTAAAGGATGCAGCCAATATAAATCCGTAGAACTATAAAGCAGTTGTTGCTCACGATTATCCGGAGATGCAGTCTCAGTCGTAATTGTAGTTTCACGACGTTTACGAATATCAAAGCTGCGCCAGCTAAGTCCGGCCATACTCTGCTTTCCGTAATGGTAATCCAGCACCGCACTGCTGTCCTGTCCTTTGTAGGTGACAGTCAGTTCCTCTTTTGGGAAAACTTGTTTAAACGGTTTATCCAGCAAATGACTGAAGCGTGTGCGCCATTTATTTATGCGAAACGCGCCTTCCAGATAATTCTCAATTGGATGAGGAGAATAGTAGGAATTGTCGTAAAAGTTTTTTTCGTTATAGTACAAATCCTGAAACAACTTTTGGAAACGCAGGTAATTCCACGGACGTTTACCCAGAGTGACACTTGCGCCCTGATCTGCTTTGCGTTTGTCATATTCAGGCATTCCAAGCAGTGAAAAAGCTGCCAAATCGTAAGGACGCCATTCAACTTCCACTTGATAACGGAAGGGTTTTATTTCGTAAAATTCCTGCTGCTTTGCAAGAAAAATAACGGTGGTTTCTTCAGAAAGGGAGTGAGGCAAACGTACTTCAAGCTGCGAAAAAAGCAGGTCCAAGCCCAGACTGCCGCCGGTAAGACGCCACCCTCCGCTACTTTCATACCACTCTTCTTCACGTAATTTGTTAAATTGATAGGACTTTAGATCAAGAAAATTTTCCTGATTGAGGTAGGTATGATTTATTTCTGCAGCATCGTCAAAGGCCAAAACCTTTAAAGGCAGTGTTCCAAAGATGAAACTGAAAAAAGCTAAACCAAAAAGAGTTAATTTTGAAAGTTGATGCAATGTTGGATTGACCATCTTTTCATGTCTTTCAGTTCTGTCCGGAATGCTCCTGTTCCAGTTTGGCCCATGTGTCACGCAGGGTTACTGTCCGGTTAAAGACCAATGCATCCGGACGTGAATCTTTTGCATCAACACAAAAATAACCGACACGTTCAAATTGAAAAACATCCTCAGGATTTGCAGTACTTAATTCAGGCTCAGCTTTACAGTCAGAAATAATCTCAACCGATTCCGGATTTAAGTCATTGATAAAATTGCCTTCCGGATCATTACGTCCGGGATTTGGTGCGGAAAAAAGTCGGTCGTACAAACGAATTTCCGTAGTTACTGCATGCTGCGTGGAAACCCAGTGGATAATACCTTTTACTTTGCGACCTTCTGCTTTTGCGCCGGAACGTGTTGCCTTGTCGTATGTGCAGCGGAGTTCCACAACTTTATCGTTTTCATAAATTACCTCATCGCAGCGGATGACGTATGCGTAACGTAGTCTTACTTCTTTTCCCGGAGAAAGTCGAAAATATTTCGGTGGCGGATCTTCCCGAAAATCATCCTGGTCAATGTAAATTTCTCTTGAAAAAGGAACTTTGCGTGTTCCCATTTCCGGATTTTTCGGATGCCGTGCCGGTTCAAATTCTTCGGTTTGATTTTCCGGATAATTAGTAATGACAACTTTTAAAGGTTTTAAAACCGCCATTGCACGGGGTGCAGTTTTGTCGAGTTCTTCACGCGCGCAATCTTCAAGCACATTCATTTCAATATTGTTTGCGCTTTTGGAAATTCCGATACGTTCACAAAATAAACGTACTGCGGATGCAGGATAACCTCGCCGCCTCAATCCGGAAAGTGTTAACATGCGTGGATCATCCCAACCTTCAACATGCCCTTCTTCAACAAGTTGAATCAGTCTGCGTTTACTCAAGACGCTGTAACGCAGGTTAAGCCGCGAAAATTCGATTTGCCTGGGCAGGCACGGTGCGCTCACTTCAGCCAGAATCCAGTTGTATAAAGGACGGTGATCCTCAAATTCGAGCGTGCAGAGCGAATGAGTTACGCCTTCCAGCGAGTCCGATAAACCGTGAGTAAAATCATAGAGCGGATAAATGCACCATTTGTCTGCGGTACGCTGGTGTGAAACTTTACGGATTCGGTAAAGCACCGGATCACGCAGATTAATATTCGGTGAAGACATGTCAATTTTGGCCCGTAAAACGAGGGAACCATCTTCATATTCTCCTTCACGCATTTTCCGGAAGAGAGCTAAATTTTCTTCAACGCTGCGCTCACGGTATGGGCTGTTTTTTCCGGCTTCGGTCAGTGATCCGCGGAACTCCCTGATTTCTTCTGCATTCAGGCTTTCAACATAGGCTTTGCCTTTTTGGATCAACTCTTCCGCAAACTCATAAAGCTGTTCAAAATAATCTGAGGCATGAGTCTGACTCTTTCCCCAGTCATACCCCAGCCAGCGCACGTCTTTCAGGATACCTTCTACATACTGCTCATCTTCTTTGACTGGATTTGTATCATCAAAACGCATGAAACATTTTCCGGAAAATTCTTTGGCAACTCCGAAATTGAGGTGAATTGATTTTGCGTGGCCGATATGTAAATGACCATTTGGTTCAGGCGGAAAGCGGGTGACGATTTGCTGATGTTTTCCGGATGCTAAATCTTCACGGATGATGTTACGGATAAAATCAGTTGCCGTAACTGGTGTAGAATTATTGTCTGACATGTTTTGTTAATAAAGTTGTTTTACGTTTTGAAGTTTTAGTCGAGTTATTTTCAAACTGAATAGCCTACAGCTTTCCCCGCAAAACCATCGTGCAGATCCAGCATTTTTTTGCGCCATTCACAGATTGGATCTTCTGTCTGAAGTAGAGAAAAATCCGAAATGCAACGTGCCCACTGGAACGAACCAAAAACAATGTAATCTGAAAATCCGGGACTATCTCCTGCCAGAAAATTTTGTTTTTTAAGGGTTAATCTTAAAGGTGTCAACATTTTTTGAAAACCTGGCAAACGTTCCTCACGACCTTTTACGACTTCTTCCAGCGTTTTTCCGAAGAGTTTTTCACGGCTTTCACGGAAATATATTTTGTCTTCTGCCGTTAAATGTTGGTGAATGTCCAGCAGCAGAAATTTAATTAGTTCCGGATTCAGTACTGTCTCTGCCCAAAATTTAATAAACATGACTTCACCGTTTTCCAGTTTTAAGGAAGGAGCATCCGGATATTCTGCTTCCAGATATTCTGCAATCTTCCATGAATCGCTGACAGTATTTTCTCCATCAACCAATACCGGAACCCGTTCCTGTCCGGAGAACTGGATTTTCTCTTTTTCTGTAAAACGCCACGGCAGGCAATCGACTTCCAAGCCCTTGTGTGCCAGCGACATACGTATTCTCCAGCAATAAGGACTGAATCTTCTGTTTTCATCTGCACCGGCTAGATCATACAATTTTCTCAAAATACCTCCTGCTTGA
>JABGPG010000193.1:2165-25535 GCA_018645085.1 Deltaproteobacteria bacterium | reverse complement strand
CCCAGAATTAATGCATGCACATCATGGGTGCCTTCATAAGTATTAACGGTTTCAAGATTCATCATGTGTCGGATGACGTGAAATTCATCTGAGATACCGTTACCACCATGCATGTCACGTGAAACACGTGCGATGTCTAAAGCTTTTCCGCAGTTGTTACGTTTCATCAACGAGATCAACTCGGGAGCACATTTTCCTTCATCCATCAAACGTCCCATTTGCAAAACACCCTGCAGGCCAAGTGTTATTTCAGTTTGCATATCTGCCAGTTTTTTTTGTATCAACTGATTTGCTGCCAAAGGACGACCGAACTGGATTCTGTCCAGAGTGTATTGACGGGCCTGCATCCAGCAGTACTCTGCAGCACCAAGTGTACCCCAGGCGATGCCGAAACGCGCGCGGTTCAAACATCCGAAAGGCCCTTTGAGTCCGGAAACGTTAGGCAATTCATTTTCATCCGGAACAAAAACGTTATCCATGACGATTTCACCGGTGATGGAAGTACGCAGTGACATTTTGCCCACAATTTTCGGTGCGCTAAGTCCCTGCATAGCTTTTTCTAAAATATATCCTCGAATGATACCTTCATCATTTTTGGCCCAAACCACAAATACATCTGCAATAGGCGAGTTGGTGATCCACATTTTGTTTCCTGTAAGTTGAAATCCTCCGTCAACTTTTCTTGCACGGGTTTCCATGCTTCCCGGATCAGAACCATGATTTGGTTCAGTCAATCCAAAACAACCTATCCATTCTGCGCTGGCGAGCTTTGGCAAGTATTTATTGCGCTGATCTTCACTACCGTAAGCGTAAATTGGATGCATCACCAAACTGGACTGCACACTCATCGCGGAGCGGTAACCTGAATCCACCCTTTCAACTTCACGGGCAATTAATCCATAAGACACATAATTAGCCCCAACTCCTCCATATTCTTCAGGGATGGTTGAACCTAAAAATCCGAATTCACCAAATTCATTCATGATTTCACGATCAAAAACCTCATTGCGGTTTGCATCCAGAACTCTGGGCATTAATTTGTCCTGACTGAAATCACGCGCTGTGTCCCTGATCAAACGTTCTTCTTGAGACAGTTGGCTGTTAAGTAGCATAGGATCAGCCCATTCAAAGGCTGCACGTTGATTGGATTTTGTCATTTGAAAACCTGTTATGAAATTAAAATTAAATTTTGTCATTATAGTAAGTAAATCAGCAAACTTGCAATTTCAATCTGAATTGTTCAGCAAGTTGTGCTAGAATATTGAGCAACAAAACTGCTACTGATTATCAACTTTCATCAGTGATTTATCCGTTAACTAAGCTGATCACTAAACTCAGAAAATATTAATGCAACAACGTCGAAAAAACACATCCGGAGGACATGGGACTGCTCTTGATTTAGATTTTAAGGAACGTTTAGGTGCACTCAGCAATCTTCCTGAATTTTTCAGTTTGATCTGGAGTTGTGACCGCTGGTTGGCAGTCTTTAATATCCTGCTGCGTGTTATCAGAGCGTCTTTACCGCTTACGATGCTGTATGTGGGGAAACTCATAATTGATGAAATAGTCCGGATTTCTGTTTCAGTAAATTCTCCTGCAGTTGAATATCAGGAGATGTCGTTTTTGATGACATTGGTACTGATCGAACTTGGACTGGCAGTTTTATCAGATTTGTTGGGACGTGGAATTGCTTTAGTAGACAGTTTGCTGGGTGATCTTGTATCACACGAAATTTCTTTGCGCTTAATGAAACAATCAGCACGACTCGACTTGGAGTGTTTCGAAGATGCTGATTTTTATGATAAACTTGAACGGGCACGTCGTCAGGCATCAAGCCGTATTTTATTGATGTCACAGGCACTGACACAGTTACAGGACGCAATTACTGTATTTTTTTTAGCAGCAGCGCTGATCACTTTTAATGCATGGCTTTTGCTGTTGCTTGCTATTACGCTGATTCCTGCTTTTTTAGGAGAAACGCATTTCAACAGTCAAAGTTATTCGTTGATGTACGGCTGGACGCAGGAACGCCGTGAACTTGATTATTTGAGATTTGCGGGAGCAAGTGACGAAACGGCAAAGGAAGTTAAAATATTTGGCCTGTCTGATTTTTTTGGCAAGCGTTACCAGAAGTTAGCAGGAGAATATTATCATGCTAACAAAAATCTGTCTGTACGACGTGCAGCCTGGGGCGGTTTGCTTTCAATGCTCGGTAGTTTAGGTTATTACACGGCCTATGTAGTTATCATCTTTAGAACAGTAAACGGTGAATTGTCGCTTGGTGACCTGATCTTTCTTTCCGGATCTTTCTTGCGTTTACGTTCTTTAATGGAATCGATTTTAATCCGTTTTTCCAGCATTGCGGATAGTGCGCTGTATCTGAAGGATCTTTTTGATTTTCTTGAAATGGAACCTAACATCAGTTCAAAGCAAAATGCACTTCCATTTCCGCAAACTATTCGTGAAGGTTTTACTTTTGAGAATGTGAGTTTCCGTTATCCGCAGACAGAACAATGGGTTTTGCGTGATATTTCTTTTACTTTAAATCCTGGTGAAAAACTAGCTTTAGTTGGAGAAAATGGAGCAGGAAAAACCACTTTGGTTAAGCTGCTGACGCGGCTCTATGATCCTGATGAGGGACGTATTTTACTGGAAGGACATGATTTGCGTGACTACGATCTGGATGGATTACGGGATGCTGCGGGTGTTATTTTTCAGGATTATGTGAAATATCACCTGACCGCCTCAGAAAACATCGCTGTAGGACGTATAGAAGAACGTAATAATGAGGCTAGAATAGTGGAAGCGGCTAAACGCAGTTTGGCGGATACAGTTATAGATAAGCTTCCTGAGGGCTATCAGCAAATGATCGGACGCTGGTTCAAACAAGGTACAAATTTATCAGGAGGAGAATGGCAAAAAATCGCAATTGCCCGGGCCTACATGCGTGATGCACAGTTGCTGATCCTGGATGAACCAACAGCGGCTTTAGACGCCCGTGCAGAACATGAGGTCTTCAGACGTTTTGTTGAACTGACTTATGACAAGTGCGCTGTTTTGATTTCTCACCGTTTTTCGACTGTACGTATGGCCGACAGAATTGTCGTGTTGCATGAAGGAAAGTTGTTGGAACATGGAACACATGAAGAATTATTAGCTGCGAAAGGGCAATACTCGGAGTTATTTCAAATGCAGGCTGCAGGTTATCGTTGACAAATCGACTGGGCTGAATGTTTTTTATATCATGACAATAAGGGACTTTTTTCTGCACAATTCATAATGTGTCGTACATGCCTTGATGCTTCACGGATTTTGTAAAAAGGACGTTGCAGCGCACGTGAAAGTCTGCGGGTGGTAAACAAGATCCTTAATTTTTTTGCAGAAAGTGTTTTAAAATTCAGCATGGGGAATTCGTGACTAAGATTAATCAGAAAACGCCGCATTCCGGATTGTCCATGATTATATGCTGCTGCTGCCAGGATAACTCTCGCTTCTGCTGAAATTTCAAAATTCTTTTTGTTTTTACGCCACTGATAGCGGTAATAGTGACTGAAGAGCAATGTGGATGCAAGTATGTTTGTTTCAATGTTGTAGGTGCTTGAGGATGAACTGGCAAATTGCTCTGCAAGCATTGTTGAAAAAACTTTATGCATGGCTATATAACGGGCAGGGAGGATTCTACCGCGTCTTAATTTCTTACTGAGGAACCACAGTAAACCGATATTTTCACCATATGAATGACCGTCTTTGACCAGCTCTTTTCCAACTTCACGCATAAATTCAGAAGTGAGTTGAGTAAATTCTATATTTTCCGGAATTGGAGAAATTATTGGTAAATCAAGATTGTAACCGAGGTTTTGCAGCCAAATATCAATTTGAGGATCACTATAAACTTGATTCAGATGAACCGCCGTTCTTTGAATTAATATTTCCTTCGAAGAAAAGTCGCGTAACCGCCGTACTTCACGCAAGGCAATGGTGGTGAGTTGACCTACACCTTTAGCACCGGTTGCGCTGTTTGCCAGGAAATCAAATTTTGATTCTTGAAAAAACAAACAAAAAAGTGCGGGGTAAGGAACCTCGAAAAAATGTGCTGCAGCCTGAATTGAGATTAAGACTCTCAACAGACGCTCCTCGGAGAAACCGTAAGCATTATTTGAAGTATAACGTTTAAGAGCCTCACGGTACCAGCGGCTGTCGATGAAATAGTCTGCCAGACCTTCTAAATCTTTGTGAGATATGAGACGTCCTGTACCGCGATTGAAACGCAGCCTGCTGATAGATTCAAACTGTATAAAGCTCAAGAAAAGCCTGCGCATACTTGCATTGAAGTGTTGATCATTTTTCTTTTCAAAGTAAGATTTATGCTTGTCCGTGACGTTCTGCAGTAATTGGACAGAACTCATATTTTGAGGGAATTGCAGAATTTCCAAAGGCTTGCCCGATCTTGTAGGAGAATCAAGAGCTATAAGTTCTTCTGCAACAGAAGGTAAGATTTCCTGTTGCATCACCAGAGGCAGATAATAATTAGGGAAATATGGAGATGGTGTTTTGTCAGGAAGGGTCAGCAAAAGGATAAGAAAAAAAATATATACTGCAGGCAGCATTACAGGATGCCTCAATGCAGTCAAAATTAACAAGATGCGTTGATAGCGTTCGTTCTGCCTTGTATGTACAGCTAATCTTAAAAATTTGTATTTCACAGTTTTTTAAAATAATTAAGTCAAAGATTCAAAAAACTCTGATTCACCTTGAAACAGCAGCGTTGTTCAGGTTAAATCAAATTGAAAGAAATAGCTTAATCAGCCGACTGTTTCTTGTTCAAAAAGTAAGAATTGTCATTACTGAAATGTGAGCTTTTCTACAATTTTTGTGCATTCTAGAGATTAATCAGGTCGTAATCAAGTCAATCACATAATCTAAACCTCAATCAATAAAGGACTTCTTGAACAATTCACATGTTTCAACACGTCAAGTGGATGTGGCAGTTATCGGTGCAGGCTCTGCAGGACTTCCTGCTTTTCGTGCTGCAAAAAAACATACTGAGAACATTGTACTCATTGAAGCTGGAGCGTACGGGACAACATGCGCGCGTGTTGGTTGTATGCCCAGTAAACTCTTAATTGCTGCCGCAGAAGCAGCGCATTCCGTAGAAGCTGCGGCAGGTTTTGGAGTTCATGCTGCAAAGCCGGTTATCAATGGGGAAGAGGTTATGGGACGTGTACGCAGGGAGCGTGACCGCTTTGTAGGTTTTGTAATCGAAGGTGTAGAGAATATTGCTGAAAAACACCATATCCGGAAGCATGCTGCTTTTCTTGATAACCATACTCTGCAAGTCGGTGACTCAATTATTGAAGCAAAAACAATCGTGATTGCTACCGGTTCTTCTCCGATCGTTATGCCTAAATTTGCAGAACTGGGAGACCGTCTGATTGTCAATGATGATATTTTCAACTGGGAAACACTTCCGGAATCTGTTGCTGTCTTTGGTCCGGGTGTGATTGGTCTTGAACTTGGACAGGCACTGCATCGTCTTGGAGTCCGGATCAGGTTGTTCGGTCGTTCCGGTTCGCTCAAACCGCTCACAGATACGGGCATCAGGGATTATGCAGTGAAGGTTTTTCAAGAGGAATTTCCGCTTGATGCAAAAGCCAACATACTTGGAATGGAGCGTAAGGGTGAGCAAGTTATGATTCGTTTCGTGGATCGCGAAGACGGTATTGAAAAGCTTGAAAATTTTGATTATGTATTGGCTGCAACGGGACGTTCACCCAATGTCAAAGATTTAGGTCTGGAAAACACCAGTCTGGAGTTGGACTCAAGAGGAGTCCCAATCTTTGATCCAGTTAGCATGCAGTGCGGTGATTCTTCGATCTTTATTGCCGGGGATGCTAATAATGTTTTACCATTACTGCATGAGGCAGCGGATGAAGGTTTCATTGCCGGTGACAATGCCGGAAGCTTTCCGGAGATAAATCCTGGAATGAGGCGCTCTCCTTTGTCGATTGTGTTTTGTGATCCACAAATTGCCATGGTCGGTCAAGCATGGAGTGAATTAGCGGGACAGGAAAACGTTGTTGTAGGAAAAATGTCTTTTGAAGGTCAGGGACGCAGCAGAGTGATGCTCAAAAACAAAGGTTTGATGCACCTGTATGCAGACCGAGAAACCGGACTTTTCCTGGGTAGTGAATTTATCGGTCCTCAGGCAGAGCACCTCGCACATCTGCTTTCATGGGCACACCAGCAAAAAATGACAATTCCGCAAATGCTGGAAATGCCGTTCTACCATCCTGTAATTGAAGAAGGCCTGCGTACTTGTCTCAGAGATGTAAATGAGCAATTGAGTCTGTAATCTATTTTTAATAGCTAATAAACATCCTGAAAGTCGCGCCCACCGAGTTGTGTCGATTATTTAAAGACGCAAATGAAAGATAAACTGTTTCGGGGGAATTATGCTGCAGGAACAAGAGAAATATTTCATGGAAGAACAAACTGATGTTGTGATCATAGGAGGTGGTCTGGCTGGACTCTCTCTGGCCATCCAACTCAAAAATAAATCTGCCAACACCCGTATTACTGTGCTGGAGAAAGCCAGTTTTCCAAGGCCGGACGCGGCACTGAAGGTAGGTGAGTCAACGGTGGAAGTTGGCAGCCATTATTTTGAAAATATTCTGGGTTTGAAAAACATATTGGACCAGGAAATCCGTAAATTGGGACTACGTTTCTTTTTTTCACATGAGGCTAACCAAGACATAACACAGCGTACAGAACTCGGTCCGAGTCACTTTTTGACGGTCTGGAGCTATCAACTTGATCGGGGACGTTTTGAAAATGCACTGGCTGAATACTGTGAAAAGTTAGGTGTAAAACTCCTCAGTGAAGCCAAGGTAGTCGACTTTAAATTGGCCCCCAATGATCAACTTGTAAATTTTGAAAAAGCAGCTAAAAAACATAGTTTAAAAGCAAAATGGCTGGTGGATGCAAGTGGACGTGCAAGTTTGTTGAAACGCAAGTTAGCGCTGAAAAAAAAGTTAAGACACAACATAAATGCAGCCTGGTTCCGTATTGCCGCAAAAATCAATGTTGACGACTGGTCTCAAAACGCTGAGTGGCAGCAGAGGAATGAACACTCAAGATATTTGAGTACTAATCATTTATATGGAAAAGGTTATTGGACGTGGCTGATTCCATTATCCTCTGGCTCTACCAGTATCGGTATTGTGGCCGATGAGAGATTTCATTCATTCAAATCAATCAATACTTTTGAAAAAGCTCGGCAGTGGTTAAAAAAGCACGAACCGCAGTGTTCAGCAATGGTCGAGGAGAATCTGGATTGTTTTCAGGATTTTCTCGCACTTAAGCAATTTTCTTATAGTTGCAAACAGCTGTATTCAGCGGATGGTTGGTGCCTGACTGGAGATTCCGGAATGTTTCTTGATCCGCTTTATTCGCCGGGAAGTGATTTTATCGGCATGAACAATGGCTTCATCACGGATATTATTTCAAAATCTCTGGCAGGTCAAAATATTTCAGTTGAAGTCAAGCAACATGAACGGACGTTTCGTTCCATTTTCGCAGGATTTTTACCGATTTATGAAGATCAATATCCAACGATGGCGAATTCAAAGGTCATGAGTTCAAAATTTATTTGGGATATAATGATGTATTGGGGGGGAATAGGCCCGCTGTTTTTCAAGCAGAAGTTGACCGATCTCAAGTTCATGGAACTTGTACGACCGATTCTCAGCGAGTTTTTCATCTTAAATGTAAGCTTGCAGAACCTGTTTCGTGACTGGGCCGCAATTGATGATGCTCAAAAACATGCTGGCGGAAATTTTCTAGATTATGCAGAAATTCCTCTACTTCAACAACTGAACCGGAATTTACTGGAATTTCAGGAAGATGAAGCCCTTTTGCAGCAATTACGGAAAAACATCAAATCCGCAGAAGAACTGGCAGCAGAGATTTATCTTGAAGCGCTAAAATATTATCCCGAATTGAAAGATGAAAACGTTGATTTGAGTAACTCTCAAGCGGAACACCTCAAAGAATTTTACGATGAATTTATTGTTTGTTAATACAAATCAGACTCGTATGCCGGATCCAGTTCCGCCAATTGGTCTGAGTTATCTGGCTTCGGCAATGCGTCGGGCACAACACAAGTGTGAAATATTTGACCTGACTTTCCAGCCTGAATTCGAGGATGCTTTAAAAAAGCGTATTTGAGAAACAAAAGCTGATGTGATTGGTTTATCGCTGCGTAATGTTGATAATACTGCTTATCCGAAATCAGTTTCATATTTTGAACATTTTAAACAGATAGTCCGGATCTGCAGGGAAACAGCACCTGAAACACCGATTGTAGTAGGAGGTCCGGCCTTTTCATTGTTTCCGGAAGAATTTATAGAAAAACTCGGGGTTGATTATGGAATTGCAGGCGAGGGTGAAATTGCTTTGCTGGAACTGCTGGAAAAATTAGCGATTGGGGAGAAGCCTGAACAAATCATTTATCATGCTCAGGGTGGACAAGTTAATTTGGATCATTTGACACCTGCGTGGGACTTGCTCGAAACTAAGCGTTATTTTAAAGATGGAGGCAGTCTTAACATTCAAACAAAACGTGGTTGCCGTTACAAATGCGCTTATTGTTCATACCCCTTGCTGGAAGGCTCCTCTGTGCGTCAGAGGTCTCCGGAGAAAGTGGTTGACGAAATGGAAGCTAGTTTTCATGAATACGGGATTGATTATTTTTTTTTCGTGGACAATGTCTTTAACTATCCTAGAGAGCATTCAGTTGCAATTTGTAATGAAATAATTAAACGTAAGCTGAAAGTACATTGGACTGCCTACACCTCGCCCGGAGTTGTTGATGAGGAAATGTTTGCGATATACAAAGAAGCGGGCTGTGACGCACTTGATTTTGGCTCTGATGCAATGAGCAATGTTGGGTTGGCTTCAATGTCAAAATGGTTTACTATCAGCAAAATTAAAGACGCGTCCCGCTGGTGCAGAGAAAATGAAATTAAATTCAGCCATTCACTGATTTTTGGCTCTCCCGGAGAAACCAAGGAAAGTATTGAGGAGACGATTGCAAATGTTCATGAATGCAATCCTTCAGTTGTAATTGCCATGATTGGTGTCCGTATATATCCTCACACTCCACTGGCAAATCGTTTGATTAAGCAAGGTTGGATTGCTCCGGAAGAAATAGGACTGAAACCGGTTTTTTATGTTGAAGAATCAATACGTGAATTTATGTTTGAGCGTTTGTTAACCGAGTCCCGCAACTATCACAATTGGATTTTGCCTGGATTCAACAAAAAAATTAACCATCCGCTGCTTTTTGAAAGATTACGTAACAAAGCCGGAAAGTCCGGTGCGTACGGAAAAGGGCCGATGTGGAAGATGTTGGCTTGAAATGCATTCACAAAATTAAATCCAGCGTTTTTACGTACAGACGCAGCTTTGCAGGAGTGTTGGCGATAATAATACTATTTGCTCTGTTTGCCTGTACGCAAAATACGGAATCAGTCAAACCGCTGAAAATCGCCCGTGATGTTGAATTTTCGCTGTTGCCGCCTGAAAGTTTCGGACAGTCACTTTCGCTGCTGCAGAGTCTGGAAATTAATTACAAAGGTGAAAGCAGACAGTTGTTGGCTCAATTAGAAATCAACCCAAACAAGATCACCTTGGTCGGACTGTCACCTTTGGGTAATCGCTTATTTACAGTCTTATGGACAGGTGAAAGTTTGTCTGAGGAATATTTGGCAGAATGGCCTTTTCCTTTTTCACCAAAGCATATTTTAGCAGATGTACAACTGGCTCTGTGGTTAAAGATTCCGCAACAGGACGGTTTCAAAATCAGAGAAATTCAGTCACCGCAGCTGAGACGTGAAATTTTAAGAAATGAAGAAATTGTGATGCGTATCAGTTACGAAACTCGTCCTTTTTGGCAAGGGGAAATCCTCATTCAACATTTGGAGCGAGGGTACCAGCTAAGCATTCAAACTCTGCAGTCGAATCAACTTCCATGAAAAAAGAATTTTGCCGACTTTCTGCAATGGGCATGGTGTCAGCTCTGGGAGATTCACACGCTGAAATTTTGAAGAGACTCCTTGATGAAGTTCCTTCAAGCTTGAGTGAAGGGCCGAAATTGCTCAATGAACGTAAGTTTGGTGTCCGGAATGTTGAGCTGCCTTTAGCGCAAATTCCGCAAGACTTGAAACAATATCGCTGCCGTAATAATGAATTGGCACTGACGGCATTTAAGCAGATTGAAGAGCATGTAGCTGCACTTTTGGAAAGTCACGGAGATTTCCGGATGGGAGTGGTGATGGGAACCAGTACTTCCGGAATGTTGTCCACAGAACAAGCATTAGCATTCCGCAAAGAAAATGGACACTTTCCGCAGGAATTCGACTATGCTCAACATGAAATGAACGGACTCGCTGATTTTATCGCAGCATACAGTGGAATCACTGGGCCAGCCTACACTATTTCTACTGCATGTTCTTCGAGTGCAAAAGTTTTTGCTTCAGCGCGAGCGCTTTTAGATATGGAACTTTGCGATGCAGTTGTAGTTGGAGGTTCGGATTCATTGTGTGAATTTGTTTCAAATGGTTTTGCATCGCTGGAAGTGTTATCTGCAGAGGTCAGCAACCCCATGAGCCGGAACCGTAAGGGCATTAATTTAGGTGAAGGAGCTTGTGTATTTGTCATGGAACGTTCTCCGGATGGTGTGCAATTACGCGGAGTTGGTGAATCATGCGACGCACATCACATGTCATCTCCGGAACCGCATGGCTACGGAGCTCAGTCCGCGATGCAGAACGCGCTTAAAAATGCAGAAATGAATCCGGATGAAATTCAATACTTAAACCTGCATGGAACGGGAACGCGACTGAATGATGAAATGGAAGCGCGAGCAGTTAAAAATACGTTCCCCTCAGTTCCATTTTGTTCTTCGACCAAACCTTCTTTTGGCCACTGTTTAGGTGCAGCCGGAAGTATTGAAGCAGGAATATGCTGGATGTTGCTAAATTCTGCGACAAATTCTGAAAGACAAATAACGCTGCCTCCTCATTATTGGGACGAAAAAGTTGATGAAAATTTTCCGGAACTTGATTTGGTGAGTCCGGGACAAAGTATTTCAGCGCAAAGTGAAGTAAACCTGATGAGTTCGTCTTTTGGCTTTGGAGGCAACAACTTTAGCTTGATTTTGGGCCGCAGTTTTGATTGAATTTTATGGATTTTAACAGTACAAATTATCCGCATATTTCAGCGTTGATTCCTCATTCAGGCAAGATGATTTTGCTGGAGAAAGTTATTTATCGGGATACTGAGAGAATAGACTGTCTGATGACGATTTCCGCAGAAGATCCATTTGCTGATGAACAGGGAAATGTTCCTGCCTACATTGGGCTGGAGTATATGTCTCAGGCGGTTGCTGCACATGGTAGTTTGGATAAGGTAGATGAAGCAGAGCGCGGCAAAATTGGTTTTTTCGTAGGATCAAGAAAAGTAGAAATGTTTGTGCAGGAATTTTATTCTCAACAGGAATTATTGATTTCAGCCAATTTGGTGCTGGAGCAGGAAGGTTTTGGTGTCTTTGACTGTGCTGTTCGAAATGCGGATGAAGGTGAGTTGCTGATGAGCGGACGCTTAAACTTTTTTCAACAGGAAAACAAAGATAATATCGCGGATTTATGAAAAAGAAAGTTTTAGTAACAGGTGCGAGTCGTGGAATAGGACGTGCGATTGCGCTGGAATTAGCAGATGCAGGTTTTGAAGTATTGTTAAACTTTAAAGAAAATCAGGCTAAAGCAGAAGAAGTGCTGGACAAAATTCAAACTAATGGTGGTACAGCGAGCCTTTTAGCTTTTGATATTTCAGCAAGAGAAGCTACACGCAAATGCCTTGAAGAAAATATTCAGCAATCCGGATGTTTTTACGGTGCGGTTTGTAATGCAGGTATTGCGGCAGATGCAGCATTTCCGGCGCTTAGCGGAGAAGACTGGGACACTGTCATGAAGACAAATCTGGATGGCTTTTACAACGTCCTGCATCCTCTTGTAATGCCGATGATTTTGTCAAAAAAAGGCGGACGGATAGTCACGCTTTCATCAATCAGCGCCTTGGCAGGTAATCCCGGACAAGTTAATTATGGAGCCTCAAAAGCAGGGATTATCGGCGCTACCCGGGCATTGGCACAAGAACTGGCGAAACGTAAAATTACCGCTAACTGTGTTGCTCCAGGACTTATTGAAACGGACATGATCTCAGCAGTTCCTTTGGACGAAGCTAAAAAACGAATTCCGATGAGACGTTTAGGTAAACCTGAAGAAGTAGCATCACTGGTGGGGTTTTTATTTTCAGAAAAAGCCGCTTACATCACCGGACAGGTTATTTCTGTTAATGGAGGTATGTTATGACACGGAGAGTAGTTGTCACTGGAATGGCGGGCTTATCACCGATTGGACTGAGCTGGGAGAAAGTTTATGAGAGTTTGAAAGCTCAACGTTCCGCGGTACAGATCATGCCGGAATGGCAAGAAATTGATGGCCTGCGTACTCATGTAGCTGCGCCCATAGAAAATTTTGAGCTTCCACAACACTATAACCGAAAAGCGATTCGCTCGATGGGCAGGGTTTCATTACTGGCCACGCGTTCAGCAGAACTGGCCCTCGAAGATGCGGGGCTGCTTGGAACCTCTTACGTTACAGACGGTCGTATGGGAGTGGCCTATGGTTCCGGAACCGGAAGTCCGAGCGCACATCAGGTATTTTTCGAAAGCATTTATGTTCACAAACGTTTAAAAGGTATTTCATCAACCACATATATCCAAATGATGAGTCATACCTGCGTGGCAAATCTAGGTCATTTCTTTAAGCTGAAAGGGCGGATTATTCCGACCTGCAGTGCATGTACTTCCGGAAGTCAGGGTATCGGTTATGCCTATGAAAGTATTAAGTACGGACTACAGGATTTTATGATTGCGGGAGGTGCGGAAGAGCTTTCAGTCTCAGAAGCAGTAATGTTCGATGTGCTTTATGCAACTTCAGTCAATAACCAAAACCCAAAACAAACACCTGCACCTTTTGACAAAAACCGTGACGGCCTGGTGATTGGCGAAGGTGCAGCGACTTTAATTTTAGAGGATTTAGAAACAGCCCAATCGAGAGGTGCAAAAATATATGCGGAATTACTGGGATACGGTGCAAATTCTGACGGAGAACATCTGACTGCTCCGGCAGTATCCGGAATGAAGAAGGTGATGGAACTTGCTCTGGAAGACGCTAATTTGCCTGCAGAAGCAATCGGTTATCTCAATGCCCACGGTACTGCAACCGAAGTGGGTGACATCGCGGAGACAGCAGCCACAAATATGGTTTTTGGAGATCGTATTCCGATAAGTTCACTCAAAGGTCATTTCGGACACACGATGGGTGCCTGCGGTGCTTTGGAAACCTGGATGACTCTGCAAATGGCACGTGAAAACTGGTTTGCACCTACACTCAATCTGCATGAAGTTGACTCGCGCTGTGCCAAACTTGATTACCTGCAGGATGAAGGTCGTCAACTTGAGGTTGAATATGTGATGTGCAATAATTTCGCTTTTGGCGGAGTTAATACTTCATTGATTTTTAAGAAATGGAATTAATCCGTAAATACAAAAGCCAGGATTCAACTAAATGCACGTCAATCTGAAACAATGGTCCGCCTGGTCTCCAACTGTAGAAACTGAAAGCGAGTGGAAAAGCTGGGCTGTTGATCCTGTGTTACTACCTGAAAAAGGCAGTCCGAAGCTGCCGTTTATTCCTGCGATCCGCCGCCGCCGCATGAGTAAGCTGGCCCGGATGATAATGCAGGTTGTTTTTAGTTTCAGGGATGTGATTGATTTGTCTGAGGTGAACTCAGTTTTTGCTTCACATCATGGTGAATTGGACACGACACTTGAACTTACTGATTTGTTGATCAACGAAGATCTTTTTTCTCCGCAAAAATTCAGTCATTCTGTACACAACACCACGTCCGGTTTGTTTTCCATTGAGGTTGGCAACAGAGAAGCAGCAACAGCTTTGTCAGGTGGAGAAGCTTCGTTTTGTTATGGTTTTCTTGAGGCGATGACCATGCAGTACCGCTTTCCTCAGCAAAAGACATTGCTGGTAGTTGCAGATGAGTCCGTTCCTGCCTGCTTTGAAGAGTATGGACGAACTCCAAAATTTCCATATGCAGCAGCGTTTTTGCTTAGCGGCGATAATAATCAAGGAGATTACAGGCTGAAACTTAGCTTAAATCCCTGTACAATGCAGGAACTAACTGCAGAACAAACATTGAAGTTCCCACAAGCGCTGCTGTTTTTGCGCTGGTTGTTATCCACTGAAAAACGGTTTACTTTGTTTCATCACCGTCAGAGTTGGACATGGGAAAAACTATTCGGTTAATCAGTTATTTGCGAATGGCTGTTGGAACGGGATCGGCGTTTGCGATCTTTGGGGCAGGGGGTTTATGTTTAAATATTTTAATACTTCTGTTGGAATTAATACCTGCTGAGTTTGCAGAAAAACGTGAGCACATGATGCAGAAGATTGTGCATTATGCGTTTAGGGCATTTTATTTGTATCTTAAAGTTTTTCGTTTGATAGACGGCAAAGCAAAAGGGCAGGAAAACTTAGCTTCCGGTGCTTATATTTTTGTTGCAAATCATCCTACTTTATTAGATATTGTGCTGATACTTGCCACTCTCCCGAAAGCAGTCTGTGTGGTTAAACCGGAAATCATGGATTCAGTTTACATGAGAGGTGTTGCCAGAACTGCAGCTTATATTTCAAATGAGGATGGAGAGCAACTGATTGCTGCCTGTGTAGAAAAACTTAAGCAGGGAACACCTGTAGTAATCTTTCCTGAAGGCACCCGTTCATTGGCAAATGGGTTGGCAGATTTCAAGCGTTCTGCCGCCTGGATAGCACTTAAAAGCGGTTTTCCTGTTGTGCCGGCGGTTTTAAGCATTTCTGCACCGATTTTGATGAAGGACTGGAAATGGTATCAGCTTCCACCTCATTCTATAGAAATGCTGCTGGAGATTCATGAACCGTTATACGTTGAACATGTTCTGGAAAATTCTAATTATGATCCAGTTTCAGCTAGAAAGTTTACTACAATTTTGCAACAATTTTATGAAAAAAAGGTAATATTCAATGACAACAAGCGTAAATGAGAATGAAATCAAGCAGCTCATTATTGAGTCGCTTTTTCTAGAAGATATAGAAGTTGACGATATTAAAAGTGATGAAGCTCTCTTTGGAGATGGACTGGGACTTGATTCTATCGATGCCTTGGAACTGGGGATTGCATTACAAAAAAAATATGGTTTAAAAATTTCTGAAGGAAATGAAGAAAACAGAAAACATTTTGCCACAGTTCAGTCACTCGTTGAATTTGTTCAACAGGCAAAAACAAGTCAGGAAAATTAATGAATAAAGAAGAATTACTTCAAAAAGTTGAAGATGTTATTGTCGACACTTTTGAAATCGACCGCGCCATTGTCAAACCCGAAGCAGATTTGGTGGCGGATCTTGATTTTGACAGTCTTGATGCGATCGAATTGATTTTACAATTGGAAGAACAATATGATGCAAAAATATCTGCAGAAAAATTAAAATCCTCAAAAACTGTGCAGGATGTTGTGGACTATTTGTATGAACTGCTGGTGGAACAAAATGTCCCAGAAACTGCAGAAGAAACAAGCTGAGGAAGACTGGACTGAAAATGAAATTTAGTTTAAATTCCATTTTAAAAGTAATAACTGCAGCGCTTTATCCGTTGCTGATTTTTCTAGGTGTGAACTGGTTTGAGGCAGCAGACAGGTTTACGGGGCAGTTATTTTTACTACTTCCGGTAATTGTTAACTCAGTCTTGTTGTTTACTTTTGCGGTGACTCTGCTCTATCCACCTGCTATTATTGAAAAAATTGCCAGAACGATCAGCAAAGATCTGAGTCCGGATGAGCTTATTTATTGCAGGAAAGTAACTCTGATTTGGTCTTTGTTTTTTCTATTAAACGGGAGTACGGCTTTGTACCTCACTTTTTACGCCAGTCTCGAAGCGTGGACCTTATACAACGGCGTTGTTGCTTATGTGCTGATGGGCTTGTTGTTTTCACTTGAATTCCTTTACCGTCACTGGCGTTTCCGCCGTTACGTCGGCACACCGTTTGATTCAATTCTGCGTAGAATCTTTCCACCCCCTGTTTCAAATGCAAACTGAGCATTATGCTCCGGAAGCTCAAATACCGCTTTCCCGCTTATTAGCTGAGTCGCGTACTCCATCTACTCCTCTGGCGCAGTCCAACGGACACATCTTTTCATGGGGAGACTTTAGGCTTGATGTGGCATCTTTGTCATCACAAATCCTGGAAATTGGTTGCGGACGCTGGCTCTTATTTACGGAAGATACTTATCGTTTTGCTGTCGGATTATTTGCCATCTGGCATGCAGACTCCATTGCGGTGCTGCCGCCTAATCTGGGACAGCAGACCTTAAAGGAACTTAATCATGAGTTGCAAGGAGTTGTCACTGACTGTAAGCTGGAACTTGATAATGTTCCTCTTCTTTATCCAAAAGCCGCCGTGACTCATGCTCTGCATCATGACTGGGAAGTTTTGAGTCGGCACCAGACAAAACTCGAAATTTTCACATCGGGAACTACAGGTGCTAGAAAAGCGCTTAAAAAAACAATCGCTAACCTCGAATCCGAGGTCGAGGAACAAGAAGAAGTATGGGGTGAAAAACTTGCTAAATCAACAGTATATTCAACAGTTTCCCACCAGCACATTTACGGTTTGTTGTTCAAGGTTTTGTGGCCTTTATCTGCAGGCAGAGTATTTCAGCATGAAACATTTTTTTCACCAAATGTATTAGTGAACAAAATGATCACAGATAAAAGCGCGTGTCTCGTCTCAGGTCCGGCTCATTTGAAGAGAATGCCCGAATTAATTAACTTGTCTGACTTGAGCTCACGTTGCAGAATAATTTTCTCATCAGGCGGTCCATTGAGTGCTGAGACTTCAAGTGCTTTTACAGAGTCTGCAGGACTCACTCCGTACGAAATATTAGGTTCCACCGAAACAGGCGGAATCGCCTGGCGTCAACAAAGTTCCGGAACTGATGCTGATCTCTGGAAAGCTTTCAGAAAAGTAGAAGTCGCGCTGGAAGCTCCGGAATCTTTGCTGAAAGTTAGATCGCCTTTTTTCAATGAGCTTGAAAACGATGGTTGGTTTGTCACCGGTGATATTGCGGAAATGGCAGATGACAAATCATTTTTGCTCAAAGGACGAGGTGACAGAGTTGTGAAAATTGAGGAAAAACGACTCTCACTGGCGGATATGGAACAGCGTCTTGAATCACATCCAATGGTGGAAACAGTAAAAATATTTTTACGCGAAGATCCTCCTTTTTCTCAGCGTAGACCACCTTTAGCTGCGGTTGTTGTGTTGAGTAAGTCCGGAAAAACAAAGCTACATAAAATGAATATCCGGAAAATAATTGACGAATTAAAGCGATATTTAGCAGCATCTTTTGATAAAATACTGCTGCCGCGTTCATGGAAATTTGTAGATCGCCTGCCAGAAGACGCTCAGGGAAAAACAAGTTTGGCGGATTTACGGACTTTGTTAACAACACAAAAAGCTGACAGCAAATGAAGGAAGTACGTTGTCCCACAATATTGGAGGAAGCTGAAAAAATATCTTCTACTGTTGATGCTGACGAAAAAACATTTATTTTGAAACTGCATATTCCGGAAAATTTACTATATTTTAACGGTCATTTTGATCAATACCCTATTGTTCCGGGAGTAGCTCAAATTAGCTGGGCGGCCTCTAATTTACAACGTTTAATGGCTAAAAAGAGTTTTTACATTGAACGTATAGAAGCTTTAAAATTTGTTAATCCGCTCCGTCCTGATGATACTTGCTGGATGGAGTTACAATGGTCTGTAGAAAAAGGCAAAGCCAGTTTCCGTTTGTATAAGGAAAAACAGAAACTAACTCTCGGACGTTTTGTGATTAGGTAAGTGTTCATGGCAGAGTTCCGTCCCTGTGTGGTGATTCCAATCTATAATCACGAGGATACAATTGCGGGTGTAGTTGAGTCTTTAAACTATTTGAAGATTCCTGTGCTGATTGTGGATGATGCAAGCAATCCTGCAACTAAAAATACTTTAGCCGAGCTAGCGCAAAATAACTCAACTGTAGAAATTTTGACACGCAGCGAAAATGGTGGAAAAGGCGCGGCAGTCAGCACAGGACTTTTGGCTGCATACCAAAAAGGTTTTAGCCATAGCTTACAGATCGATGCAGATGGACAGCACTTTACTGAGGATGCAGCTAAATTTCTTGAGGCAGCTAAAAATCAACCGGATGCCCTAGTGCTCGGGAAACCAATATTTGATAAATCTGCTCCAAAATCAAGAATATACGGACGAAAAATCACACATATATTTGTCTGGATTGAAACCGTTTCTTTTGAGATAAAAGACACATTATGTGGTTTCAGAGTCTATCCTTTACAGGCTTTCCACAATATTTCAACTCAGGTCAGTTTAAGGGAACGTATGGATTTTGATCCGGAAATAGCCGTGCGCATGTATTGGGAAGATGTTCCGGTGATTAACATTGAAACTCCGGTCCGATATTTTGCTGGCGGACTTTCAAATTTTCATTTTACGCGTGATAACAGCTTAATGATTTCGCTGCACGTTTCTCTATTATTGGGTGCCTTGTGGCGCTCACTTCGGCTTATTCGAAATGCAGTCAAACGTAATTTCAGCTAGCAGCACACCATGGTATCTCCGTCCTGAGAGAGGCAGTGTGTTGGGTTTACGCATCATGATGCTGTTCTACAGACTTTGTGGAAAGTTCCTGACACGAGTTTTACTGTATCCGGTAGTGGTGTTTTTTTTCCTGACTGACCGTGCAGGACGTCGGCATTCGCGTGAATTTTTTGAGCGTGTTTATCGTAGTTCAGCAAATGACTCAGTTTTGAAACGTCCCCCGGGAATTTGGGATGATTTTAAAAGGTTTTATAACTTTGGCTCTTCAATGGTAGATCGGCTTGAAGTCTGGGGAGCTAGTAGTTGGCTGGCAAATGTGCGATGGCATGGTCTTGAGCATTTTGAAAATTTACAGGAACAGGATGGAGCAGTAGTTTTGAGCGCGCACATCGGCAATTTGGATGCAATGCGGGTGGCGGCCAAGGGGGAAACAGAAAAAAAGATCAAAGCTTTGGTCTACACTAAGAATGCAGATCACTTTATGAAAGTGTTGAAGATCATTAATCCGGACACTTTTCAGGATGTTGTGCCGATCCAGGAAGTTGACGCACTAACAATAATTCAGCTGAAAAATTTAATTGATAACGGGGATGCACTTGGTTTGCTGGCAGACCGTATTCCTGAGGGATCTCCGGATCGTGTGATGGAAGTTCCGTTTCTAGGTGAAAAGGCTCTGTTTCCTCAAGGACCGTGGATTCTTGCCAGTTTACTGAAATGTCCGGTTTACACAATATTTTGTGTGCATACAGGGCGTAATAATTACGAAGTATTTGTGGAACCTGTTGCAGATATAATTTCACTTCCAAGAAAGCAGCGCGAAGAATATCTGCTGCACTGGATCAGTCTTTATGCTCTTCGTCTGGAAAAATTATGTTGCCGTTTTCCTCACCATTGGTTTAATTTTTATGACTTTTGGGCCGGTAAAAGCTCACTACAAAAGGAGATTGATCCTTGAAAAGCGCTAAGATATATCAAAAATGTATTGTCAAAGTCAGAAAATGTTCTGAGTTAAATAAATGTCTGTAGGTTTTTAAATGAAAACGGAGTTGAAAGCAGCAGTTAAAATTCGGGTGCCTTTCCATGATGTGGACTGGATGCAAGTGGTCTGGCACGGGCATTATTACAAATATTTTGAAGTGGCACGTACAAAGTTACTGCAGTCGATTGGCTACGACGTGCATGAAATGAAAGCTTCAGGATATAGTTGGCCGGTAGTGGAATCTAACTGCAAATATGTCCGGCCAATTCTTTATGATCAATTAATTCAGGTGACTGCAGAGCTTCAGGAATACGAAAATCGTCTTAAAATCCGTTACAGAATTACAGATGCAGTCAGCAATTCAAAACTAGCCTCTGGCCACACCACGCAAGTTGCAGTTGAGATGAAAAATTTAGAAATGTGTTTTGTGTCACCAAAGATTTTACGTGAAAAGGTTGAAGGGTGAAGAGTTGGAATTTGTTGCTATACAACAGAAGTTTGTTCTTTAAGCTTTGTTGCTCTCTATTATTTGTCTTGCTGCTGGGCGCAGTATCTCCGTTGTTTGCGCAAGAATCGGTTTTCAAGCATCCCATCACGGAAAAGTCGCTTCCTCCTGCGCTAACAGAGTTGAGCCGGCAAATAGGAGGTTTTCAAAGTATGCGATCAGACTTTGTTCAAACAAAGAAAATCAGTGTCTTAAAATTTCCTTTAATTACAAAAGGTCATTTTCTTTATGCGGTGGATTATGGAGTATTCTGGAAAATCAACACACCTTTTGAAGCGGAGCTTGTCATTACTTCAGCAGGATATTTTGAGCGTAAAAATGGAGAACTGCTTGCCGCAACTCCGGCGGGTGCAAAACCGCAAATACAAAGTTACCTGAATGCGTTTCTACTGCTCTTTTCCGGAAAATTTGAAGAACTGCAACAGCTCTTTTCACTCTCATTTTTACAAAGTGGAAACGACTGGGTTGTCGGTCTTACTCCTAAAGGCAGGTTGGCGAAAGTAATCCAGAACATTCAGCTTTCTGGAAGTTTAGCTGCACGTGTCAAAAATTTATCGATCAAGGAAGTAAACGGCGATTTTACAAAAATTCAATTTCATGACACAGCATACTCCACCCAATCACTCAGCGAAGCTGATCAAAAACTCTTCCAATAACTTTCCACTACAGAACATTCTTCCTGTTTTCTGGCTGTCTATAGTTGTAGTTTTGCTGGTTGCAACTGCGTTTATTTTTAATCGCGGGCTTCAAATTGAAACGAATTTACTCTCACTGCTGCCTTCTTTCAAAGAAGAAGTTTTACTCCAGAAATCAGCCGAGCGCTTTTCCAGTCAAGTCAGTCGTCGTTTGTTTTTTCTAGTCGGAAACAAAAGTGAAAAAGATTCACGTAGTGCTGCCTTGAAACTTGCTGAACTGTTTGAAAATTCAGCACATTTCAGTAGTGTTCAAGTTGAAGTCAAGAGTCAACAGTTGAAAGCATGGTATGATTTTTATTTTCCGTATCGTTATCAAATTATGTCTGCGGAAATGCGCAACTTGTTAAATCAGCAGGATGCAGCCGAGCAGTTGTTATTAGGTTTACAAAAGCAACTCTACTCTCCACTACCGCTCTATTCTGCACAATTACTGATAGACGATCCTCTTTTATTCTTTCCAGCATTTTTAGCATCTCTACCGAAACCACCGGGAAAGCTGGAAGTAATCGATGGTATGCTGACTGTACGTGAAAACGGGATGAATTACATCCTCGTCAACGTGAGCCTCAGTGACGATCCTTTTAAGATAAGTCTGCAACCACAAATATCCGGACAAATCACCCAAGCGCTTGCAGCAGTTGAAAGTGAAATTTCCGGTACCAGCATATTATCCAGCGGGGTTTTCCGCTTTGTGGCTGCAGCTTCTGCTGAAGCGCAAAGAGAGGTCAGCAGCATCGGTTTAGGTTCATTGATCGGAATATTTATTTTAATGCTCCTTACTTTCCGTAGTCCGCGTCAAATACTAGTTGCTGTTTTACCGATTGTTATTGGTATTCTCGCCGCATTTACTGTCAGTTCTTTTGTCTTTCCGAAACTTCATTTATTGACCCTCGTTTTTGGTGCGAGTTTAATCGGTGTGAGCATTGATTACGCATTCCATTATTTAGTCAAACATCGCATGTCAACTGCTGACTGGAACGGGTGGTTGGGTTTGAAAGCGGTTTTTTCAGCAGTCACGATGGGGCTGATTACCAGTATTTTAGGTTATGCTGGATTTTATCTGACTCCATTTCCGGCATTGCAGCAAATCGCAGTATTTTCTTCAGTCGGCTTGCTCGCAGCCTATGGAACCGTGGTTTGCTGGTTTCCTGTGCTAATGAAGCATCCACCTGAAGCTGTTGCATCCAAACCTCTCACAATGTTGCCTGTTAGCTGGTTTTTAAGCTTTTTCAACAAACTGCCGCGTCAAAGCTTTATGACAGTTGGCATGCTGTTGGTGGGGATGGGCTGTGTGTTTAGTCTGCTGTCGGTGCAATACAATGATGACATACGTGCGCTGGAAAACCTTTCTCCGGAACTAAAAAGTGAGGAGGAGAAAATCAGGAGTTTAACAGGTGGACTGGATATAAGCCGTTTCATTGTCGTCAGAGGAGGAACTGTTGAGGAACTGCTCCAGCGTCAGGAAAAAGCAACGCTACTGTTAAAGAATTATGCCGAATCCAATATCCTGCCTTCTGGAGACAGCCAAATATATTTTCAGTCATTAGCACCATTTTTGGTTTCCAGAAAAACGCAGGCAGAAAATTTAGGATTGAGCAAAAACGTATTTATAGACGGGACGCAAAAGATCACGCAAGGCTTAGCTGAGCTTGGATTTGAGGCTGATTCCGGAAAACGCTTAATTGCAGAAGTCTCTCAAGCGCAACAGTCTTTCACTGTCAAACAATGGCTGGAAAGTCCTGTCTCGGAAGCGTTACGTCACCTCTGGCTGGGTCAAATAGATTCCGAGTACGTTTCCCTGATTATGCTGAGCAACGGACACGATCCGGAAGAAATCAGCTCAATGTTTCAGCAGTTGTCAGGAGTAGAGTATATAAATCAACTGGAGAGGTTTTCCGCTTTGTTCAAACTATACCGTGAAGAAACCACACGTTTTGTGGCATTAGCTTATGGTATTGTTTTCATGTTTTTGCTCTGGAAATACCGTTTCCGCAAAGCAGTGATAATCCTTCTACCTCCGGCTTTAGCAACGTTGCTGACTTTCAGTATTATGACTATCAGCGGACAAAGTCTTAATATTTTTAATATTGTCGCCGCTCTGCTGATTTTAGGCATTGGAGTAGACTACACCATCTTTTTCGCAGAGAGCAATAACGAAGCAGAAGCAACTGGTCTTGCGATTATGCTTTCCGCTTTTACCACTCTTCTTTCATTTGGACTGCTTTTCCTCAGTCAAACACCTGCACTGGCTTCAATAGGTTTGACGATCACTCTGGGGATTTCTTTTTCGCTGTTGCTCAGTCCTTTGGCACGCACAAATTAAATAGCGCATCTCGCTAAGTTCGTTTATCCAATTAATA
>JABGPG010000193.1:0-2065 GCA_018645085.1 Deltaproteobacteria bacterium | reverse complement strand
AGTGAATGTACTGATCACGGAGTTTCGTTATGTCAGCGGGGTTAAAAGAGGCTTAATGGCAGTTGGTGCAGGAGAAGCAGTGTTAGGCGGTATTATTAAACTCAGCGAAAAGACTGACGGCAGAAGTGTTGGTGAAATGAGTTTCCTGGAAAAATCCGGTGACGATAAAGGTGCATTCAGTGACTATACAGGCAAACAAATTAATAAGGTTGCCAAACATGTAATTGCCTTGATGACAACTAAATAGCAATTAAAAATAACAGCAAAGGTTTTTTGCAGATTAAAACAACTTTCAGCATTTAGATAAATATCCAAATAGCTCAGCATGAACCTCAGCCTGCACTTTGATAAAGGGACTCTCCTGCTTTACGGTGCAGAAGAGGAGCAGCTTGCTCTACTTGAAGCTGTAGACTGGGATGAGCGCACACAATGTTACCGCGCACCGGCTGCTGAATACCGCCGTTTGGTGACAACCCTGCGGGAACAAAAGATTTCTTTCCAGGATCATGCCCGTAAATTTTCCGCAGAAAGCTTTTCCCTGAAAAAAAAGATCACACCACGCTCCTTTCAGCAGGAGGCCGCGGATACATGGATGACGGAACAGCGCGGTGTTGTGGCATTGCCGACCGGAGCAGGTAAAACGATACTGGCAGTCATGCTGATTGCGAAAACAGGACGTCCCACTCTGATTCATGTGCCGACCATAGACCTGATGCGTCAATGGAAAGAGGTATTGAGTGAATATTTTGACTCTCCAATTGGTATGCTCGGAGGTGGAATCAATGACATTCAGCCGATTACCGTGGCAACCTACGATTCAGCCTTGATCCATGTTCCGCATAAAGGTAATCAGTTTGGATTACTAGTTTTTGACGAATGCCATCACTTGCCCGGAGAACAATATCAATTCACCGCACTTGGTTCAATAGCGCCTTTCCGCCTTGGTCTAACGGCAACTCCGGAGCGTGCAGATGGCAAAGAATCTCATCTTTACGAACTTTGTGGTCCTTTATGCTACGAGGTTCATATTGACGAATTGAGCGGTCGTACTCTCGCACCTTATCTGGTGGAGACGATTGAGGTAGAAATGCATGCAGATGAACGCGAGCAATATGAAACAGCGCGGGAAACTTATACTAAATTTTTACGAAAAGCACGCGTAAATTTTCAACATCCAAACGGCTGGTCCATTTTTCTGCGGAGAACCAGTGAAAGTCCGGAAGGCAGAGAAGCTTTTAAAGCATACCTGCTGCAAAAGAAGTTAAGTCAGGCATCCGGAGCAAAAGAAGAAATTTTGTGGAAACTGATACAGCTGCATAGAGGTGACCGCATGCTGGTTTTTACGCAGGATAACGAGATGGCCTACCGTATTGGTCGAACTTTCATGTTACCGGTACTGACGCATCATACCAAGCTTCCGGAGCGTGAAGCCTTTTTGAAGGCCTTCCGGTCAGGCGAATATCCGATTCTAGTCACCTCAAAAGTGCTGAATGAAGGAGTTGACGTTCCGGATGCAAATGTCGGCGTGATTGTTTCCGGAAGCGGCAGTATTCGAGAACATGTTCAGCGTCTTGGCCGAATACTGCGCGCACGTCCAGGAAAACAGGCCATGCTTTATGAACTTGTCTCCGGTGATACTGGAGAATATTTTACCAACCAGAGACGTAGAAAGCATCGTGCTTACGAAGGAACTTCTGTGCTACCGAACCAATCGGGGCAAAATTATTCCCAAATTAATTAATCCGGAAGCAGTCAAATTAATAGAAATTGCTGAAGAGTTGATTGCGGTTTTTTCCGGAAGTGTGGGTGATGTCCGTGAAAAACTAGAGGATAGCACAAAGCAGGTTCTGGATGTTTTTCCGGGAAGCGCTGTTGTGGGACGAGGACTTGAAAAACTCCTGCTCGATCGTACAGAATTTGATACAACAGCAAAAACCGAATTATCCGAACTCAGAGAAAAAATATTTAGCCGTTCCTCTTCATTGTTGAAGGGGGAAGGCAGTGTTGGTCTTCGGGGCTTTGAGGCGGGGGATGAAGCAGTTCTGGAAGAATATCGTAATGCGGT
>JABGPG010000192.1 GCA_018645085.1 Deltaproteobacteria bacterium | reverse complement strand
ACCGGATCCATTGGTTTAAACACGCTTGATATTATCCGTCAGTTTCCGCAAAAATTCAGGATTGAAGCGTTGTCTTGTCGGAATTCTATTGAGAGTCTCTCAGAGCAAATAAAGGAATTTAAACCGCGTCTGGTATGTGTCGACACAGCTAAGCAAGCAAGTGAATTGCGTGAGTCATTCCGCAACAGAAATAGCGATCCGGAAACAGAATTTGTCTGGGGCACTGAAGGTCTGAAACAGATTTCCAGTGATCCGGAAGTAGATTTGGTAGTGGCCGGAATAGTTGGGGCTGCTGGTTTGGAACCTACATTTGCTGCTGTTGAAGCAGGAAAAATAGTCGCTGTTGCCAATAAAGAACCCTTAGTGATGGCTGGAGAACTCTTCATCCAGACCGCCAAAAAAACAGGCGCAAAGTTGTTGCCGACCGATAGTGAGCATAATGCGATTTTCCAAGCTCTGCATGATGAACCACCGGAACGTATCGCAAGGCTGATCCTGACTGCATCTGGAGGTCCATTCCGTGATCTTCCTCTGGACGAGTTTGAAAAGATAACTCTCGCCGAAGCGTTGAATCATCCTAACTGGGAAATGGGTCGAAAAATCACCATTGACTCAGCAACGATGATGAACAAAGGTCTGGAAATAATCGAAGCACACTGGCTGTTTAATACGCCGGTTGATAAGATCGATGTGTTGATGCAGCGTGAAAGTATCATTCATTCGATGGTGGAATTTATTGACGGTTCTTTTTTGGCGCAAATGGGACTTCCGGACATGAGGGTTCCGATCGCTTACTGTCTGGGCTGGCCTGAAAGATTGCCTTTGAAAATTCCACGTTTAGATCCGGTTGCGCTGAATGCGTTACACTTTGAGGCCATTGATGAGCAACGTTTTCCATGCCTGCCGCTTTCCCTCAAAGCTGCAAAACAAGGAGGCGGCGCACCTGCAGTTTTGAACGGTGCAAATGAAAAAGTGGTTGCTGCTTTTTTAAATGAGGAAATCCGTTTTGTTGACATCGCCAAAATTTTAGCTTCCGTGATGCAAGATTTTGACGAAACTCTGGAACAAACGGCACAGGACAGTTTAGCTGATATTCCGGATTTCCTGCTGAAGATTAAGACACTCGAAGATGCCTTGCAGGCAGATCAGTGGGGACGTGAACAAGCCGGAAAAGTGCTGAAACATCTTCACTAGCTGAATCAGGAAAAACAAATATATGGAGCCGTCTAAATTAGTACTGTCAGTACTGGAAGAAACTTTCAGCATTCACAGGCTTGCTCCAGATGCTTCTTTGCCGGAAGCAGTTAGTGAATGTGATTTTTACAGTTTGAGCAAAACAACTGATGAATTGTCGCTGGTTTGTCCGGAACATCTTGCAGTAAAAAGTGAAAAGAGCAACCCGGATTGGAAGTGCTTGAAAGTAGCAGGTCCGCTTGATTTCGAGCTGACCGGAATTCTCGCAGGAATTACTGAGGTTCTGGCAAAGGAAAAACTCAGTGTTTTTGCAATTTCGACATTTGACACAGATTACATTTTAATCAAAAAACAAGGCTTAACAGCCGCAATTTCTGCACTTGAACGTGTTGGATATATATTTAACTAAACCTGATATTTTATTAAACAACGCCTTATGCTGACAACTATTTTATCTTTTTTAGCAGTTCTCGGAGTGCTGATTTTCATTCATGAACTTGGACATTATCTTGCGGCACGTCATGTCGGCGTACGTGTAGAAGCGTTCTCAATCGGTTTTCCACCGACTGCTCTGGCAAAACAAGTTGGAGAAACTGAATACAGGATTTCCTGGCTGCCTGTTGGAGGTTACGTTAAATTGTACGGGCAGAACGTAACGGACGAAGATCCGGAGGATCCAGCAAATTATGCGGCAAAATCCCTTTTTCAACGCCTTTACATTCTTGCCGCGGGTCCAGCAATGAATCTCTTGTTTGCCTTAATTTTTATGCCTTTGGTTTTTTGGATAGGTATGGATATTCCAGCTTATTTAAATGATGCGCCTTACATCCAAAATGTTCAACAGGACAGTTACGCGTATCAATTAGGAGTTCGGGCAAACGATGAAATAATCGCGGTGAACGGCAGCAAAGTAAAAAACTGGGAAGAACTTCACAACGTACTTGGGCAAATTTCACCTGCAGAAAATCTGAGCCTGGAAGTTGAACGAGCCGGAAATTCTATGATAATGGAGAGTTCCGGAATTGAAATGCGCCGTGGCAGAAATATGGGCTGGTCACCATTACTTGCTCCAATAGTCGGAGGATTTACCGGAGACTCTCCGGCAGAAAAATCAGGTATTAAAACTGGAGACAAAGTAAAAGCCATTAATGGATTGTCTGTTCAGGACTGGATTGAAATATCACCTGCAGTTCAGAAAATCATGACTGAAAGTGGTGAAAATACTGGAAGTTCTGCAACAAAACTCACGGTTGAACTGGAAAGAAACGGAGAAATACAGTTTGTTGAAGTAGCGCCTTATTTGGAAGCAAAATCCCAAAGATGGCTGTTAGGCATGAGCATGCAAAAAATTTCCCGCTCGCACTCCTTCAGTGAATCCGTTGTTTTGGGCGGCGCGCGTTTGTGGTTTTTAACAAAAGCTACTTTCGGTTTTCTCGGACAAATATTTCAAGGTGAAGGCTCAATGGACGATCTTGGAGGGCCGATAAAAATTGGTATGGTGATTGGAGAAGCAGTACGGAGCGGTATCGCTGACCTGTTTTTCCTGATGTCGTTCATTAGTCTGCAACTTGGAATTTTCAATCTGCTGCCGATTCCGGCACTGGATGGAGGTCACATTTTTATGCTGCTTTTGGAAAAATTAAAAGGTGCGCCTTTGAGCATTGCTATGCGGGAACGTACTCAGATGATTGGTTTTTCTGTGCTGATTTCTTTAATGGTTTTTGTAACTTGGAATGATTTGATGAGTTTGCTCTAAAGCTGTTTTAATTTTGCTTCCTGAGTCACAACTCAACCAAGCCAGAGTTTCCAATAAGTAGAGGCAATCACGACAATCAACATGATGCCTATCAGGTTAAAGAAAAAACCAAACTTGGCCATTGTGCCTACCTTAACCACACCGCTGCTCATGGCAATCGCGTTTGGAGGAGTTGCAATTGGCAGCATAAAGGCATAACTGGAACAGATGGTTGCTACCATCAAAAAGAGTTGTGTATCCAAACCATTCTGTTCGGTCACTGCGTAAAGAACAGGCAGGAGCATTGAAATAAGCGCGGTGTTGCTGGTGATCTCAGTTGTAAATGTTACTAATGACGCAATGATCAACAGCAGCATGAAGGGTGGTAAAGACGAAAAATTGGAAAGATGCAACGCCAGAACTTCAGATAAACCGGTATAAGTGAAAGCAAAGGCGATTGAAAAACCTGCGCCGAAAAGAAAAATGATTTCGTATGGAATTTTTTTTGTATCCTCCCAATTCAGTATGCTGAAAGGCGGAACAAACATTAGTAGACCGAAGGTCAGCAGAACAGCTTTTTCGTTGAGATTCATTCCTGAGTAATAAGGTTCAATCGGAGAATTTGCAAATAACACAACCACCAGTGCTATCAGCGTATACATCAATTTTTTTTGTTGCGGTGCTAATTCGCCTGATGCTTCCACCTGATCCAGTTTCATGCCTCCAAGTCCATAAGACAGCACAAAAGAAATAACCACAAACATGACCGCTGCAATGGGTGCAACCATCATAACCCATTGAATAAAAGGAAGTGTCTCTATCCCCTTGTCTTCTAATACTCCATAAAGAATGAGGTTTGGTGGTGTGCCGATTGGTGTCGCAATCCCTCCTACACTTGCACCGTAGGCGACTGCCAGAGCAAATCTAATTTTCAAAGTCACATCACTGGTCAAAAACAAGGCCAGCGGTATCAAGAGCAGAGTTGTTGTTGTGTTGGAAAGACAGGAACTCAGCAAACCTGAAGTAATCGAAAGAGCGAAAATCATCCCCCTTGGAGTGTTTGGAAAAATACGCAGCATCTTGGTCGCAATCACTTTGTGCAATCCTGTTTTTTCAACTGCAATCGCGAGCATAAATCCGCCGAGAAAAAGAAAAATTATTGATTTTGAATAATTCGGTACCACCTGATTGACTGTTGCTATGTCAAAAGCTGGAAAAAGAATGATCGGCAAAAGAGATGTTACGCCGATTGGAATGGTTTCATTGCTCCAGTAAACTACCATTGTGCTGATCAGACTGAGCAGCAGAGCTTGAGTCTGATCCAGGAAGAGACCTGCCAGCAGATACATCAATCCGCCGAGCGACAAGCCGAGAATTATCCCTCTCCATTTTTCAATTATTTTTCTCTGCATACAGTAAAACGGTGAATGTTATTGGAGGATCTGGCTCATGTTAAGCATGGGCAGGAGTACCGCGAGCGCGATGAATCCTACTGCTCCACCGAGAACCATAATCAAGGCAGGTTGCAGGAGTGTGGTCAGAGCCTCGAGCAGGGTGCTTACTTCTTCCTGCATCCGGTCTGCAACTTTTTCCAGCAGTTCATCCACACGCGCTGCTTCTTCGCCGATTGAAACGACGTGACGCACATATTCCGGAAAATAATCAATGCGTGCCATAGCAGCAGAAAGAGGAACACCTTTGTTGTTAACATCAATAATCAGTTGATCCAACTTGCTGATAAATATTTTATTCCCCACAACGTGTTTTGAAATTTCGAGAGCAGTTTTTAAATCAACTCCGCTTTTAAGCAAAGTACCTAATGTCTGACAGTAACGCGCAACCATGACTTTAATCCGTAAACGGCTCAGCAGTGGTAATTTTAACTCAATCATATCTTTCCATTCCCGCCCACGTTTGCTCCGTAAAAATGAGCTGATTCCGACTACAATTCCGGAAATTAGCAGTAACAGCAGAAACCAGTGATCCACCACAAAATCGCTGACTCCCATCAAAATCCTGGTAGGCAGAGGTAGTGCTTCTTCCTGACTTTCAAAAATACGGGTGATTTTCGGAACAATCGTCGTAACCATAAAAATGACGACACCCAAACCAAAAATCATCATAAAAGCAGGATAAATAAGCGCGCCCTTTAATTTAGATAGCATCCGTTCCTGCGCTTCATAGTAGTCCGCCAGACGTCTCATGATAAGACCCAAATTCCCCGCGTTTTCTCCGGAACGTACCATACTGACGTACATAGTCGGAAAAACATGAGGATACCTTCCCATTGCTCCCGCCAGTGAACCACCTTCCACCACACGCCCTCGTACATCCGAAAGAATACTTTGAAATCCTGAATCCTCAGTCTGTGGAATAATCAGTTGAAATGCTTTGTCATAAGGAATAGTCGCGTCCAGCAAAACTTCTAACTGTCGTGTGAATTGTGTGAGCGCTTTTCCGGAAACACCTTTTCGAAAAGAAAATTCCGGTAGTTTTATTTTGGTAGATTTTTCACCTCTGGGAAGTTTTACACGGGTGAAATGACTGGTACGGATTTCTTTTGGAAAAAGATCTTTGCTGCGTAAATATTGACGTACCTCTGACTCAGTTGCCGCATCCTTTGTGCCTTTGTGTAAAGTGCCTTCTCCATCAAAGGCCTGATAGTTGTAAATTGGCATTTCCTTTATTGCTTCAAAAAAGTCTCCAGAGTCCCTTTCACATTTTGCAGGGAGTTTGTGTCGTCAGGTTTCACACGGGCAGTTGATGAACTCACATTCCATTTCCATTGATTAGCAGGATCATCACTCATGATCCCCTGTTGTCCACGTCCATCCGGTGCATATTCCGCTTCTGCGAGAGCATATCCCTGACCGGCGCTTTTTGTACTTGCTTCTAAAACTACAGAAATATACTCATATTGCGGATTGTCCGGATCATCCGAAACCTGGCTGGCCTGAATTTGTTTAGCTGCATTCATCACCACACGGGCGCGGTCACGTGCAGTCAGCGCTTCCGGAGCAACAATGCTGACCCGTAAACGTGATCGTGTAGAACTGCTCTGATCCTCAATCAATAAAACCTCGTAAGGCGGAATTGTGCTTTTAGTGCTGGAAGTATTAATTTTCCGGTCAGCCAACTGAGTCAGCAATAACAGCAACAGTGCCAGCAGAAACCCAATTCCGAGCAAACTCCAGCGTTCCCAGCGGTGTTTTAAAAAAGGTAAAGAACGACGCAAACGCAGCATCAGCGGAGGAAAAAAAGGAATACTCCACGCAATCAGCAACCCTCCTGCCAGTGGTGAAAAAAAGAGCAAACCGAGGCCCATGGAAAATGTTAATGCAGATAAAAGCCAAGCCAGCGTATTTTCTTTAGCTTGTTCAGCAAGTGTTTCTGCTGATTTGTCCGCAGAATCACTTGCATTATTTTTGCTGTTTTTCGCTAAGTGTGGAATTTCCGGCACGTTCTCAACTGCAGGTGGTAACTTTGGTGATTCCTTTTCACTCTCCTTAGCAACGAGATAAATGGACGTACACCAGGTATTTTCAGAATATAAAGTTGCTTCACACTTTGGATTTGGTACAGGTAAACTGTGTAATGCTTTTTCAAGAGGCAGGACGAGGTTATGCAGTTTTCTGCAGGAAGCAGAACAGCCTGTGGCATTTATTTTAACCTTAGTTTTACCTTTTTGCTCCAGATCCAGTAAACGTGATTTATGTGATTTTTGTTGGTATTCAAAGGAATTCTGACCAAGTTTATCCTTAAAGATTGCCATGTTCCAAAAGAGCATCTGCAACATTTCATAGCTGAGAGCTTTTTTTGTTAATGCTTGAAAAAGCTCCCAAATGACATCATTATCACTAACTTCAGCATCAGCAGATTTAGCAAGTCCTCTCTTTTTTTCTACAAACTCTTTGGAAGTAATTCCAAATGCAGCTAACTCTTCGGGAATTTTGACAGCCATTTTAAACAGGATAATAAGGTTTACGCTTAACAGTTGACGGTTGGCAGTTCTGACCGTAAACTAGAGACTGCCGATCACATCAATTATACACAAGGAGTTTAATATGGCAATGGACTATCCTTCTTTGAGAAGTGTTAGCGGATTTTCATGGCTGGGAATAAATCTAGGAATTAAGGACGAAACCTTGGATTTTGGTGTAATTGCATCAGAGTGCGAATGTTCCGCTGCAGGTGTTTTTACACGCAACAATCTTCCAGGGGCACCTGTAATTGTAGGTAGAGAAAATATAGAAAATGGACGTCTGCAGGCAATTGTGGTTAATTCAAAAACAGCGAATGTCGCCACCGGAAAAGCAGGAATTGAGGATGCAAAAAACATGTGCCTTTGGACCGGAGAAGCGCTGGGTCTTGCTCCGGAACTGGTACTGCCCTCTTCAACAGGTGTGATTGGTCAACGCCTGCCTATCAAAAAAATTCACGAAGGTTGTAAATCAATTGCTGAAAATCTAGCCTCAACTCCGGAACATATTGAAAAGTTTGCTCGTGCAATCATGACGACAGACTCACATCCAAAATGGAGTTCCTGCAGCGTTGGCAATGCCAGCATCCTCGGAATTGCAAAAGGTGCCGGTATGGTAGAACCGAACATGGCAACCATGCTCAGTTATTTTGTGACCGACGCTCAAATAAGTTCCGTGGAACTGCAAGCTATGCTCGAACGAGTTGTCAATAAATCCTTCAATCGTATTTCAATTGACACTGATACTTCTACAAGCGACACTGTCGTTATCCTGGCCAATGGACTTGCAGGAGCGGTAGATGCCGAAAAATTTGAAGCAGCTTTTACAAACAGTGCAATACAGTTAGCAAAAGAAATTGCCCGTGACGGCGAAGGTGCTACTAAGCTGATTGAACTCACAGTTTCAGGCGCACAATCTCAGCCAATGGCTTTGCAGATTGCCAAGTCAATTATCAACTCCCCACTGGTCAAAACCGCAATTCATGGAGCGGATCCTAACTGGGGACGTTTTGTGATGGCGGTCGGAAAGGTCTTTGAATATCCTGTACCTTTAGCAGATTTGTCGATTCATTTTAAAAAAGGCGCTCAGGTTTTAACTGTTAATGCAGAAAGCCTCGATGCAGATGAAGTTGATTTGAAGGCAATTTCAGCACTTCTCCAAAATCAGGAAATCTTTATAGAAGTTGTAGTTGGTAGCGGAAATTTTTCTGAAACAGTTTGGGGTTGTGATTTGACAAAAGGCTATATTGAAGAGAATGCTTTTTACACGACTTAACAAACGAGCTGATTCAGCAAGGTATCAGCCGGAAGTCAATGCGCGGAATTTAGACTTATCACAAAACCAGCAAGTATAATTCATGAATAATAATTTGCAAAACAGCAACGGTCAAACAGCAGCCAACAAGTCCAGAACCGGAATTTTACTGATCAATCTCGGCACACCGGACGCACCTCGTACACCTGAGGTTCGTGCATATTTAAGAGCACTGCTTTCCTGTGATAGAGTTTTGGATATAAATCCAGTCGGACGCTGGTTATTGCTTAACCTGATTATACTTCCTTTCCGACCCCGGAAGTCAGCAAAAGCCTACCGGAAAATCTGGATGGAAGAAGGTTCTCCGTTGTTAGTCTATAGTCAGAAATTAAAAAACGCTCTCGCGGAACAGTTTTCTACAGAGAATATTCCTGTTGAGTTGGGGATGCAGTGCGGACAGCCTTCTTTAAAAAGTGCAGTGGAACGTCTGCGCAAAGCAGAATGTGACAGGATTATCGTTTTACCGATGTATCCGCAGTATTCATCAAGTACTTATGGTTCTGCAGTTGAAGATCTTTATAAAGAAATTTTGCATGACTGGAATATGCCTCAATTGCAGATCATTCCACCTTTTTTTTCAGATTCACGTTTTATAGAGGCCTGGACAAAAGTCGGTTTACCTTTCCTTGAAAACAATCCGGATCATGTGCTGTTCAGTTTTCACAGCCTGCCTATACGTCATTTGCAGAAAAGTGACCGTAGCGGAAACTGGTGCAAAAATAATCATGAATGCTGCCTCGAATTGGTGAATGAGAACCGTCACTGCTACAGCGCACAGTGTTATCACACAGCAAAATTACTTGCTGAACGATACAATTTGTCTGCAGAAAAATGGTCAATAAGTTTTCAGTCCAGATTTGGACGGGATGAATGGATCAAGCCAGATACAGAACAGCAACTCGCCAGACTTGCTGAAAGTGGAGTGAAGAGAGTTGTAGTCTTTTGTCCTGCATTTGTTGCAGACAGTTTGGAGACTCTGGAGGAAATCGGCATACGTGCAGCAGAACATTTCCGTAAACATGGAGGAGAAGAGCTGAAACTGATTCCGTCACTCAACGACCATCCGGAATGGATTCATGCTCTGACCTCAATTATCCGCCAACAGTTAGCGAAATAAAAAATTTATTTCTGCTTCAGCAAATAAACTTTGGCACTCATACCTGCTCTTAACTTGAGTCCCGGATTTGCGGCTTTAACGTAGAGCGGGAAACGTCCTGTCTCCGGATCTGCAGTCCAGGAGATGCGTTCAATTTTTCCGCTAAATTCTTCGTCACGATAACTTGGTGTGGTAAATACAACTGCCTGACCCTCGCTGATCATCGGTAAATCTTCTTCTACCATTTGAATCTCGATTTCAACCTGCTTGATGTCGATGATTTGGAAAAGCACTGCACCTCCGCTGATAACTTCTCCTTCTTCAAATGATTTAGCAGTAATAATTCCTGCAATCTTTGCTTTGATCAAAGTATCTTCAAGTGCATCTTCACGCAGCCCAACATCATGTTTGGATCGTTCAAAGTTGATAATTGTATTTTCAACATTTATCCTGGCCCTGATGATTTCCTGCTTGGAACGTTCTAATCCAAGTTCAGTATTTTTTAAAGCAATTTCTCCACGGCTGTACTGCAACTGCAGAACGTCCAATTGTGAACGAGTAGATGAACCCTGTTCAAATAATGTCTCTTCATCTTTGAGTCGGCGCTGAATGTCTTTCAGATTTGCTTCCAGATCTTTGACATTATTCCTGCTTACTTGAATTTGAATCTGTGCCAATTCAAGCTGTTTCTTGCGGTCTTTGACATTATTCTCATTAACTTTATGCTGTAAACGGCTTAATTCCAGTTGCCGTTTCTGCGTGTCATTGTTGAGAGTTAAGAGCAACTGGTCTTTGCTGACGTGCTGATTTTCTTTCACAAGCAGCTCTTCCACCCGTCCTCCCACACTGGCCTGGACTTTCAAAGTCTTTGCCGGCTTGATTGGTCCTGACAGAGAAATTGGTGTTTTAAACACACTTGACAGTTCAACAACCTGCGTTGCCGCCATGGCGTTTAAAGGCATAAAAAGTAATATGCCAAAAAAGATTTTGCAATATTTTATTTGATTAAACACGTTATCTCCTGAATTAAGTTTTAGATTTAGAATCCGTATGTACGACGATCACAGTTTTATGTTAAGTTCTTTTTTGTACGCACAAGACTGGACTCATGAATTAAAAATGTTTTACTGCTGATTCAGCTCATATTTTTCATCAAACTCTCCTGTTAAAGTCAGGAGTTCCACCCGGATTTTTTCTTGCCGAATCCGGATCAGGATCTCCTGCTGTTCCGCTTCCACGACATCCTGTTGATATTGAGAAATACGGTAGCTTGTACTTTTACCTAACTTGAAACGTTCAATTTCATTACGCAACTGATCCTTCGAAAGTTTGCTCACTGCTGCTGCAGTCTGTTTTTCCTTTTTGATTAAACTCAAAGAACGCAGCAGGGATTGAAAACTAACTTCCAGTTGAGATTTGCGATCTTCAATTTGCAGGTTTAACTGCTGCTGTTCCAGTCGTTTACGCTGGATATTTTCTATAGTAACTTGATCTCCCAGCGGCACTTTCCAGGTTAAAGTAACGTTCATGCCGTGGAGATCGCTTTTGCTAAAATCCGCAATTCCACCAAATGTACTACTGTTGTAGCCATTTAAAACATAGGACAGACTCAGATCAAGATTGGTTTTTTGTTTGTTCAGTTCCTGCTCCAGTTGATAACGATTTTGTTCCAGAGAAGCTTTTTTCAAACCAATCTGCGAATCATTCGCATATATTTTGTCCAGTAAGTCTGCAGCATTTTCTGTCACTGCAGCTTCTGTTGCAGGTCTATCCACCGGATACAATCCTACCGGCAGGTTTTTCAAATTAAGCGCTGCACGAACCTGATCTTCAATACGCAGGGCATCTAAACGGGACGAGAGCAAACTCTGACGGTTACGCATCAATTGAGTTTCAGTAACTCTAACTTCGGTTGAACTCAAAAGCCCTGCTTCCAGACGTGCCTGATTGTCACGTAGTAGTTTTTCCGAAAGATCAACTGCTTTCTTTTTAACCTCAACTGTTTCCAAAATTCCGACTAAATCCCAATAAATAGAAGCCACCTGTTTCAGCAGTGACAATTCAGTCTGTTGTGAATTCAGCTGGCCTGTTGTCACACCAATTTCCGCCAAGCGTACAGGTATCTCGTTAAAATCCGTGCCTGAATCCTGAAAAAAAGGAATAGAAACTGAACTGGTCAAACTTGCACTGCTTAGTGTATCTCCTGTAGTTCCGGTAGTGACATCACCGCCCATTTCCAAAAGAGAGAGCGTTGTAGATTTACTGCTTTTTTCGGCATAAGTGAGGCCGTAAGTGAGGCCGCTGTCTGTTTTCAGGCTGTAAGCAGAAGAAAATGACATGCTGTTTGTGCTGCTCCCGCAGAGTTCTGAAGGTGAACAGCTTGTAGCAGCAGAAATAGACGGTGTTTTAGCATAGCCAAAACTGGTGCTCACACTGGGCGTGTTCCTTTCTTGTGCAGCCAGTACAGAACGTTGTGCCGCAGCATTTCCAAGTTTTGATACCTGCAGTAAAATACTGCGATCAAGCGCCAGTTGCAAAACCAGTTGAAGTGAAACTTCCGCCATTTCTCTACCGTCAACTGTTTTTAAGTTGACTAGTTTGAGCAACTGCTCCGTTTCCTCAGTTGATGAAGACTGTTGCTGAGCTTGTAGAGCACCTCCCACAATGAAGAAAAACAGCGGTAACAGTGTTAGTATTTTTTTTATTTTATTCAATTGCAACCTTAAATTGTGATTGAAGAAACAACTGTTAAGAGTCGTTATACTTTCGTTCAAAAAGAAATCCAGTTTAACGTACAAAAAATCAAAAATCTTTTCTGCAGTGTATCGAATTGTATCCTCTGTACGAGCATTCAAACTGTAAATCACTTAAGCGTGAAGTGCAATCAATTTTGCATTATTATTGATTTAATCACAAGTTTCATGCTATTTCTAACATTTTACATTTTGCAAAATAACAATGAGCATTGTGCTTAAACGCAAAATAAATAATTATTAAAGCCGCTAACGGCATCACAGAACGTGACTACAAAGGAAAAAATGACAGACAAAAAAAATTTCAGCGAGCAGGAGTGGAAAGAAGTGCTGACAGAGGAACAATTTGAGATCTGCAGAAAAAAAGGAACGGAACTGCCTTTCAGCGGAAAATATCTTGATACTAAAACAAAAGGCACATACAAGTGTTTGTGTTGTGGAAATGACTTATTTCTCTCAGAAACAAAATATGATTCTGCTTGCGGATGGCCTAGTTTTTCGGAATCACTTGGTGATGAAAACGTAAGAAAACAGGAAGACTTGAGCCTTTCCAGACAAAGGACAGAGGTACTATGCAGACATTGTGACTCTCATTTAGGACATGTTTTTGAAGATGGTCCCGCGCCGACAGGTTTGCGTTATTGCATTAATTCCGTCTCGATTGTGCTGGAAGAGGACGAGGAATCTTGATCTGAAGCTCTTTTCCTGTCAGAATAAAGGGATCCCTAAAAATTATTTAATTGAGTCATTAGCTAATATGAAAATTTGTTCTGATGTGGATGGAGTAATCTTGGATTATATTCAAGGTTTTATCGATTTCACCCAAAGAGAAAAAATCCCCTACAACCATGAACCTGAGCTTTATGGAGTCATCCGGAATTTCCCGGATAACGCTGAGATGCGCAATCAGTTCCATGGAGGTGATGATCTGCGTCAACTAAATTATTTTGATGATTCGCTGAAAATCCTCAATATGCTGGCCACTCAGCACGAACTGCATCTCGTCACTGCTCTTGAACCTGAGCAAACACAAAAACGTACTGACAACTTAAAAAAACTGAATTACGCTTCTCTGCAGTGCGTGGGAGATTTTCATAAAGAGCAGATTATTGTCGAGGAAATCCAACCGGATGTAATGCTTGAGGACCGTCCGGAACTGATAGAAGCCTTTTACAATGCAGGAATTCGTGTTCTATATCCTGACTGGCACCTGTATACCAAAGGGATGGACCGCTTTGCAACCCCTTTTTCAAACTGGCTGGAAATTCCGGAATTGCTGCAAAACACTTCGAAAACAAACTGAGGTTTTCTGCTGATTGTTCAACCATGATAAACTGCTAAAAAGTCCGAAATATAGCAACAGTTGAATAATCATTTCATTAAGATTTCCTGCTTGTCAGGAAAACCATCAACCATAAAAAAAATTTCATGAGTGATACATATTCGATCTATTTTGCAGGTGATTTATTTAATCATAAAGATTTAATCGGTAATCTGCTGTTGTCAGAGGCTATTGAAAAAGAGTCTTCCGGACGTTACCTCTGCGTAGTTCCACAGCATCTGGAGCAAAGTACAAACCGCTCCATTGATATCCGCAACAACGATTTAAGCGAGGTTGTTAAAGCAGATTTGATCCTGCTTAATTTTGACGGAACCGAGCTTGATTCAGGAACAGTGGTTGAATTTTTATTTGCCAAAGCTCTCGATATTCCGGCAGTAATTTTACGCTCGGATTTCCGTGCAGCAGGTGATCAGGAAAGAGGCGATCCGTGGAACCTGATGTGTTCCGGATATCCACGTACCCGTACAGTTTCACTGAATGCTATGTCATGGTACCAGGACGCGTGGAACAAGGGCGGCGGGACTTCCGCAATTCTGGAGCGCTTTTACGGAAAGTTATCAAAAATGATCAACGCTGAGTTTGATCTGGTTCTCAAAGAACCATCACTTTTTGACAATGAACAAATGCTGTCCAATGTGTATGAGTGGGCATTACGTTTTCCCGGCAATGGTTTTACGGATTTATTCAGTAAAGAAGAACTCAGGAATTTACTGATCTCAAAAAAAAATAAAGGCTCAGTTTTAATTTAAACTTTAATTATTTATGGAATTTGAACCAGTAATCGGTTTAGAAATTCATCTCCAGTTGGCAACAGCATCCAAGATTTTTTGCAGTTGTTCGACCGAATTCGGTAAACCTCCAAACGCAAATACCTGTCCGGTTTGTCTGGGACTGCCTGGAGCATTGCCTGTTTTGAATCGTAAGGTTCCTGAATTTGCTGCTCAGTTGGGAATTGCCTTAAATTGTGAGATCCGTCTGGACTCCCAATTCGCGCGTAAAAATTATTTCTATCCTGACCTGCCAAAAGCATATCAGATTTCACAATTTGATAGACCGATTTGCGAAAACGGCTGGCTGGATATTGAAACTGAATCGAGGGGAAAAAGCAGGATCGGCATCACACGCATACACATGGAAGAGGACGCGGGTAAACTGGTTCATGCAGAGGGCAGCAGTAATAGTTTAGTCGATTTGAACCGTGCCGGAGTACCTTTGCTGGAAATTGTGAGTGAACCTGACGTCCGTTCTGCCGATGAGGCAAAAGTCTACATGGAAAAAATCCATGCGATTGCCACCACAATCGGTGTCTCTGTCGGTGACATGGAAAAAGGACATTTACGTTGTGACGCAAATGTATCCCTGCGTCCGCGTGGACAGAAAGAATTCGGTACACGTACAGAAACCAAAAACCTGAATTCATTCCGTTTCGTCAAGCAGGCAATTACTTATGAAATGCAGCGGCAGCGTGAGGAAATATTAGATGGAAAAACGATAGTCCAGGAAACAAGACTCTGGGATACAGACCGTAAAGTCACCTTCAGTATGCGTTCCAAAGAAGAAGCGGATGAGTATCGTTACTTCCCGGATCCTGATTTACCGTTGGTGCGGCTGTCTCCGGAACTTGTTGAAACATTTCGTGAAAATCTTCCTGAACTGCCTGAAGCAAAACAACAACGCTTTATGGAAGAATACGGATTAAGCGCTTATGATGCCGAAGTCCTTTCTGCTGGTAAAGAAATTTCAGCATATTTTGAGAAAATACTCAGCTACGGTGCTTCACCCAAAATTGCCTGTAACTGGGTGATTGGTGAATTGACACGTGTGATGAATGAGTCCGGAAAATCGCTTGATGAAATAACTCTCTCTCCAGAAAATCTCGCAGATTTGACTAAATTCATTGAAAGTGGTGAAATCAGTAATAAAATTGCAAAAACAATCTTTGAGGAAATGCTGAATTCTGCAAAAACTCCTGCGCAGATAATTGAGGAAAAAGGTTTGAAGCAGGTATCAGACGCAGGAGAACTGGGAAAGATTGTGGATGAACTGCTTGCCGCAAATCAGCAACAGGTTGAGCAATATCGTGCAGGCAAAACAAAAGTGATGGGTTTCTTTGTAGGTCAGATGATGAAACAAACACGTGGAAAAGGCAACCCTGCTGTGATCAACAGTTTATTAAAGGAAAAGCTGGATGGCTAGCATGAAAAAAACAATTCTCTATCTGGAATGGGGTTCAATTTTAGCTTTGCTTGCTTGCGGACTTTGGGTTTTTTTGAAACTACCCATAGAAACCAGTCAGGGATTTCCGCAAAAAATAATGTACCTTCATGTGCCGTCAGTCATTACCACATACTTGGCGTTTTTTATTGTCTTTGTCTACAGCATCGCTTACCTGTGGAAACGTGAATTAATGTTTGACCAAATCGCAAAAGCCTCTGCGGAAGTCGGACTGGTATTTTGCGCACTTGTGTTGATAACAGGAGCAATTTGGGGACGAACAACCTGGGGAACCTACTGGGTTTGGGATGCACGGTTGACAACAACACTGTTGTTGTTTCTAATTTTCATGGGTTATTTCCTGCTGCGGATGTCTGTTAATGACAGAGATAAAGAAGCGCGGCTGGCTTCTGTTTTAGGTATCATCGGTTTCCTCGATATTCCTATCATTCACAAATCAGTAGAGTGGTGGAGGACTTTGCATCAACCGTCTACTCTTTTCAAAGTCGATTCAGGAGAAGCAAAACCGTCGATGCCGCCGGAACTGCTTTATCCGCTGCTGGCTTCAACTTTAGTGATGCTGGCATTCTATCTTTATTTGCTGCTCCTGCGTTACCAAACTGAAAAACGTACGGACAGACTCAATCAACTTCTTGCGGAAACACAGGATTAAATGCTTATTGGATTAGATTACGTAATTGCTGCTTACGGTATTTGGCTGATTACTTTTGTTGTTTACATTATTTTGACTAAACGTCGTTTAAAAACAACCAGCCATGCAGTTACTGCACTTGAACAACGAGTCTCCGGAACATCCGCCACTTCTCAGCACACAAAATAACAGATGAAAACAAGAACTAAATTTGTAATCGGTGGAGCAGTGATCCTTGCTGTAATAATAGCCTTGTCAGTGCAGAGTTTGCAGGAAATGACCGTTTTCTTCTATACACCTCAGGAAGTGCTGGCCAGTCCAAGCAAGTTTGAAGACAAGACAATCCGTATCGGCGCATTAGTGCAAAAAGGCAGTGTTGATTGGAATGCAAAAGACATTCAGCTTTCTTTCAATATTACTGAAGACGGAAATGAGTTCATCCCTGTGTTGTATGACGGAGTTAAACCAGATTTGTTCCGTGAAGGTCAAGGTGTTGTTGTTGAAGGAAAAATGAAAGGTCCGCGCTTTGAAGCGAATCAATTGCTGGTAAAACACAGTGAAGAATACACTGTTGAAACTGAACACAAGAAAAACAAAGAAGATTATTACAAATCAATTCAGGCACAATAAACAAGGAATCACGGAACCATTACAGGAGTCAAGAATTCCTGAACTTAGTTTATAAAACCTCACCTGAGGCCTACCACCAAAATGTCATCACGTTTCCAGGAATTACAGAAAAACTACAAAGAGTTAATCGCCACTGATCCTAATTTCCGTAACAGGATGCTGGTGGTTGCCGTCTTATTGCTGCTGCTGATTGTGCTGGTCATGTTCAGTATGCGTCAGGGTTTTTCCGTATTAGAGCAGTCCAATTCACAGTTGATGGTTTTTGTCGCTATCAACGTCAATATCGTCCTGCTCGCAATCGTTTTCTACATGATTGCACGTAACCTGCTCAAACTCTCATATGAACGACGGCGTCACGTTCTGGGCGTTAACCTTAAAACAAAACTCATTACTTCCTTTATCGTACTTTCTTTACCGGCAATGGGCTTTCACCTCTTTGCTAGTTTCTTCATTGCCACAAATCTTGAATCATGGCTCAAAGGTCAACAGGAGTCCATGATCCACAGTGCGCAAAATGTTTCCGAAGCTTATCATAATAATCTGCGTAAAACTATGGAACTCCAGAATATAATCTGGGAAAGCCATCTGGGAAAAAGCGCAGGAGAATTCAGTAAAGTGACTCCGTTGAATAATATAGCAGCGGACGTTACACTTTATGCTGAAGACCAGGAGTTGCTGCAGCAGTGGTTACAAAACGCTATTTCACATGTCTACTGGACCAGTCCTTCTTTTAAAGAGTGGTATCAAATAAAATCCAAAGCACAGCTCTGGTTCACAGAAGAACTGGATGACCGACTCCTTTACCGTCACATTCGGCCTGTCACGATTGAAAACAAACAATATTATTTAGAAGTATTTTTCCCTGCCACACCTCATATTTCAGGGGCAATCAACGAGATAATTGCACAAGATCAAAACAGCCAGTTCTTGACCGAATCTGAGGATTTGGTACGTGGTTATTTTTTAATTATTTTTCTGTTGATGACTCTCTTCATTATTTTTGTTGCCACCTGGTTAGCCTTTTATCTGGCACGTGGTTTTGTACAACCTATTGAAGATCTGGCTCTTGCCACTCAACGTGTATCGGAGGGTGAATTAGGTTACCAGGTGAAACTACGCGGACCTCTGGATAAAGACTTTGCCCTGCTGATGCAGTCCTTTAATTCAATGAGCCGTGACCTGCTTGAACATCAGCTTGCACTGAATAAAACAACAAAAAATCTACAGGAAAGTCACCAGACTCTGCAAAGTCAAATTCGCTTTGTTGAACTGGTGCTGGAAAATATAACTACTGGTGTAATGTCACTTGATATGGACGGACAGATAGAAATTTTAAACCACTCCGCTAAACAAATGCTGCAGTTGAAAGCCTCTCCTGAAGGCAGCAAACACTACAGTGAGGTGCTGGAAAAAGAATCCCTGCAGATGTTTGAAGAAATGGTTCAGCAAATTGAAACTGAAAAAGAACGTTCCATTTCACGTAACCTGATTGTTCATAAAAAAGAAGGTCCGGTTCAAGTTTCTGCAACACTTCTTCTGCTTCATAACAGTGAAGGACAGCCCGCAGGTATGGTCTGCGTTTATAACAACATCACAGAAATCCAGCGGCTTCAACGTGCACGAGCGTGGCGTGAAGTGGCCCGGCGTATTGCCCATGAAATTAAAAATCCTCTCACGCCTATTCAGCTTTCTGCAGAACGTATCCATCGTAAATATGCAGCAGAAGTTTCTGATAATGCAGCCTTAAAGCAGTCAACCCAAACTATTATCAATGAAGTCCAACAACTGAAACGGATGGTCAGTGAGTTTTCAAACTTTGCCAAAATTCCTGAATCAAACCCTCAGTTGAATGATCTTAACGAGATTATCAAGGAAGCACTCCAGCTTTATCATGAAAATATGCCTTCCAGAATTTCACTGAGTACTGAATTGAGCGAAGCTCTGCCTCAGCTACCGTTGGACGCAGAGCAAATCCGACGTGTTGTCATTAATCTGGTGGACAATGCCATCAGTTCAATTGAAAAAAAAGGAACTCTTTCACGTATTTTCCGTCAAGGCGAAATTATTGTCCGTACCAGACACGTTCCTGATTTGAACATTATTTTTCTCGATGTAGAAGATAACGGAACAGGGATTTCCGCGGAAATTTCCGATCAGCTTTTTGAACCATACACGACGACCAAAGAACATGGAACAGGGCTTGGTTTAACCATCGTCAGTCAAACTATTTCAGATCATAACGGTTTTACACGTTTCCGGAATCTTGATTCAGGCGGTGCTTGCTTTACGATTGAACTGCCTGTCACCTGAAAAACGCAGCTTAGCGATGCAAAATTTTCAACAGCTTATAAACATTCAAACGCAGGGCAAGGGTCTTCAGGAAATTACACGTCAAGTACAGCAAGTTGTGCAAGCCTCTAAAATTACTTGCGGACTTTGTCATCTGTTCGTCCGTCATACTTCGGCGAGCCTCGTTATTCAGGAAAACGCAGATCCGGATGTTCAAAGGGATCTGGAATATTTTTTCGGAAAGCTGGTTCCTGAAAACGATTTAGGCTATACTCACACCATGGAAGGTCCGGATGATATGCCGTCCCACATCCGGAGCGCGTTGACAAGTACATCTGAGCAGATTCCTCTTAGTGGAGGTACGTTGCTTTTGGGCACTTGGCAGGGTATTTTTCTCTGGGAACACCGTACACAAGGAAGTCTCAGAAGCATTGTTGTGCATATTTCTGGAAACTGAAGCTTGAAATTAACTTGTGAAAAATTTCCTGCTGCACTAAAGTTCAACTGTTTTTTTAACTGAAAACCAACTCTAAAAAAAGAAACCTGATTTATACATGCAAACAAAATTTATCTTTATCACCGGCGGTGTAGTCTCCGGACTTGGAAAAGGAATTGCCGCTGCTTCTATCGGAGCATTACTGGAATCAAGAGGTTTGACCATCAGCCTGATGAAGTTGGATCCATACATCAATGTGGATGCAGGAACCATGAATCCTTTTCAGCACGGTGAAGTTTTTGTTACCGTTGACGGTGCGGAAACTGATCTTGATTTAGGACATTATGAACGTTACACAAACGCTGTCCTGACACGCAGACATAACCGTACTACCGGTCAAATATATGATGCTGTTATCCGTAAAGAACGTGCTGGTGAATATTTAGGCGCGACCGTGCAGGTCATTCCGCATGTGATTGATGAAATCAAAAATACAATCTCTGATGCCGCCCGATTAGCAGATACTGAGGAAAATGCAGGAACAGCAAAAAATGCCGATATTTGTATTGTTGAAATAGGCGGAACAGTCGGTGATATCGAATCTCTGCCTTTCCTCGAAGCAATTCGTCAATACAGGCATGATCACGGTAAAGAAAACACTTTGTTTATTCACTTGACTTTAATCGTCAAGACCACGGAAATGAAGACCAAACCCACCCAGCACAGTGTGGGAAAGCTCCGGGAAATTGGAATACAACCTGACATTCTCATCTGCCGTACCGCAGAAATGCTTCCCGATAAAGTACGCAGCAAAATTTCCCTGTTTACCAATGTACCGGAAAATTCTGTGGTGAATGGACTTGACGTTGAATCAGTTTATGAAGCACCACTGATGTTTCATAAACAGGAACTGGACAACACAATCATGAGCTATCTGCAGATGTGGACCGGTAGTCCAAAACTGCAGCCTTGGATTGATTTGATTGAAAATTATAAAAATCCGCATGATAAGGTGGATATTGCTTTTATCGGTAAATATGTCGCAAATCGAGATTCCTATGAAAGTATCAACGAAGCACTTTTGCATGGAGGAATTGCAAACCGCCTGAAAGTTAAACTGCACTATATTGATTCTGAATTGTTGACTGAAGAAAACGCAGTTGAGCAATTGGAAAATATGGATGGAATTTTGGTTGCTCCAGGTTTTGGTGAACGCGGAACCGAAGGTAAAATTGCCGCCATCAAAATTGCACGTACACAGCAGTTACCGTTTTTCGGAATCTGCCTTGGTATGCAGATGGCGATCGTAGAATTTGCCCGGAATGTTGTCGGAATTGCAGGTGCTAATTCCGGCGAAAACCGACCTGATCATCCTGAAAACGTGATTGATCTGATGCCTGAACAATCCGGACATGAAGAAACCGGCGGAACTATGCGTCTGGGCAGCCAAACTACAGTCCTGACTGAAGGCAGTCTGATTGCAAAAGTTTATAATAAAACAACCATTTCTGAACGTCACCGGCATCGATATGAAGTGATGAATGAATTTGTGCCAAAGTTTGAAGCAGCAGGTCTCAGCATTTCCGGAAAACATCCTGAGAGGGATTTAGTTGAAACGATTGAACTGCCTGAACATCCGTGGTTTATCGGCTGTCAGTATCATCCGGAACTGCAGTCAAAACCACTAAAGCCGCATCCGCTTTTTTCTTCTTTCATAGAAGCAGCTTATGTAAAAAGGCAGGCACGTCTCGGTCTCCAAGCAACTTAAGATGAAACAACTGACTCTTCAAATGTCACTGAGGAAAAGCTTTAAAATAATTAGCGTAGTATTGCTTCTGCTAGGTTTTGCCACGCTAGAACCGGTATGGAATATGAGTCGAGTCAGTTTTGCTGCTCCTGCAAATTCTTACAAAATCACCCGCAATACCCTCGATCACCTCCAGAGAGAAGGTTTCACCAAAGCACTCACTGGGATGTTTGTTCCAATGCTGGACAAAACATATCAGAACCGCAAAGATTTCCTCGATGCGTTCCCGATATTCCTGGGACCAGAACAACGTGAAATAATTATACGTTATGCTTCAACTGAGCAGATAAAAATTCAGGCAGATGAATTCAGCAGTGATCTCAATGAAAACGCTGCCGTCTTTCGGGGTAATGTCAAAGGCTTTATTCCACGGGAAAACATAGAGTTAACTACGGCAAAACTGCGTCTCGTTTCTGGACCAGACAGTGATTTCGAAAAATTGATCGGAGAAGGCGGAGTTCAGGTCAAACAATGGGATCGTGAAGTGCGTTCAGATTATGCGGTTTATACACAGATTGATCTTGAAATAACTGATGCAGATTCTGCTGCTGCGAAAAAGATACGGGCTCCAAAGCAAACTATGGAACTGCAGGGAAATGTCTTAATGAAAGCAACGCAGGGCACGGTACGCAGTGATACTGTGCTTTTGGATCTGCTGCGTCAGCATGCGACTTTGGAAGGTCAGGACTCCAGTAAAGAAGGTCGTATCCGTGTTGAAGCAAATCTGAGTGAGCTTGAAACAAGTCGTGGCAATCAGGATTCTGCAACTCAGGAAACAGGCGATGAAACACAACCAATTTCTGAACCACGTAAAGTTATTTTACTTGCGTCACGTGCAGTACTGGATAACTTCAAACATCAGGCAATGTTTGAAGGTGACGTTGAAATGGAACGTACACCGGACAATCTCTATATTCATGCGGGGAAAATCACTTTACGGCTCAGTGAATTACAAGAATTACAATCCATTCAGGCAGAACAGGAAGTTTGTTTTGAACAACCGGGACGTGTTGCCAAAGCAAACCGAGCCAGCTTTGATGAGATTTCCCAAACCATTTTGCTTGAAGGCGACGCGGAAGTTCAATCCGGTAAATTTCACCTTCAGGGAACCACAATCAATTTGTACCTTGACGTAAATAAAGGTGTCGCTCAAGGCGCCAACAAGGCTCCTATCCAAATGACAATCCTCGGAGCGCAATCTCCTTCCATCTTTAAATGTAGATAGATGAAAGTTGCTACTTCCGCAGCAGCGCAACAGCAAAGCAAAAAAATAAATAAGCGGCCGCAATTAGCCCTCGATGTGGCTTTTAAAACTGAGAGTTCCGGAATTCAAGTCTATGTTGAACGTCCCGGCCATGGAACAAAATCGCAAAGCGGCAGCCACCTCAAAGTTCACTATGAAGGCTGGCTGGCAAAGGACTTTACCATGTTTGACAGCAGCCGCGCTAAGCTTCGACCCTTTGAGTTTGATTTAGGAAAAGGTAGTGTAATTGACGGTTGGGACATTGCGCTTGATGGCGTGAGGCAAGGTACAAAACTGCAAATAAAAATTCCCGCCAGACTCGCTTACGGCAACCTCGGTGCTTCCGCAAATGGTATCCCTCCGAATGCGGACTTGATCTTCAAGGTAGAAATTCTCAAAGTTACCTAACAGAACGCTTTTCTTCTCAAAGCATAATAAGCAGCTCACTCACCGCATAATCTCTTTCTCGCACTAATTACTTTTTTCACTGATTGCGCCAGACCTGTGTACGGCGTTTTAGATAACGTGAAAGCAGAGCATGCATTATCCGAAAACAGGCGGAAGTGTAAACAATCATTAATGCCATTGCAGCCGCGGGTGCGATGTCGCCCGCGTCATCCATGTTCAGCACAGCTACAGAAGCCAGCATAGTTTCCGGAGAATAGAGAAAAACCACTGCGGAAACCGTGGTCATTGCATTTAAAAATAAATAACTTGCCACATCCAACAACGCCGGCAGGCAAACGGGGAGAGTAACTTTTCTAAAGGTACGCCAGACTGGAGTTTTTAAAGAGAGAGCTACTGCTTCAAATTCCGGATCAAGCTGCTTGAGTGCAGTGAGACAGGTGAGATGACTGACAGTATAAAAGTGGACAATAGTGCAGATTACCAGAATTCCCATTGTACCGTAAAGAAAACCGAGTGGATTGTCCGGATGATTGAAAAAGAAAATGTAGGCGATGCCCAAAACCAGTCCTGGAACTGCGAGCGGTAACATTGCACCAAGATGTAAAATGGTACGCAGCCACGTGACCCCTCTCGTTTTTTCAACCAGGTAACTGCCTAAGAAAATCAATCCTGAACCAAAGACCGCGCAGTAAATCGCCAGCCGAATTGAGTTATAATACGCTTCCCATCCTCCTCCATCCATCAAATCAAAATCGTAATTGTCCAGTGTAAACGAAAGATTATACGGCCAAAAAGTAATGAATGACGCATAGGCTGCCATCGCCAGCATCGCAATGAAAATGAAGGCGATAATTGAGCAAAACGCAAAAAACAACCAGTCACGCAGTGGATCCGCTTTTGGCTGAAAAGGCACAGCACGTGCGGAAAGCAAAGCGACTTGTTTACGCTGTACCCAACGGTCTGCAATAAAAGCAACTACGGCAGGCAGGAGCAAAACCAGCGAAACAACCGCACCCATTTCAAAATTTTGCTGTCCGACAACCTGTTTGTAAACATCCGTCGCGAGTACATTGAAACGTCCTCCGATTACTTTAGGAACGCCAAAATCTGTGATGACGAGCGTGAAGACAATGAATCCTGTACTGAGAATGCCGTACTTTGCACCCGGCAGCGTGACTGTCCAGAAGACGCGCCATTTAGGTGTACGTAAAGCTTCGGCTGCTTCATAAAGTCGGGCATCTGCGGTGGAGAGTGCCGTGACTAAAATCATCAGCGCATGTGGAAAAACCCAGAAGCACGAAGCCATGATGACGCCGATCGGACCGTAGATAGAAGCACCGAACAGCCACGATTTGAGTACCCCTTGATTTCCAAACCAGTAAATTAACGAAATCGCCGCCAATAAAGACGGTGCAAGAATCGGAATCAGTGCTATTCCACGGAAGAGCCCACGCAACGGCATTTTTGTGCGAGTCAGCGCATAGGCATAAACGAAGGCCAACACCAACACGATAATAGCCACAGAAATAGCCACGCCCAGGCTGTTGGTGATTGAATTGAAAAGTGCCGGTGTTTCGAAATATTCACGAAAATTCTGCAGACCGACAAATTCACCGTCCATGTCTTCAAAACTTTTGGAAAGCAAAGTATAAAGCGGAAAAACAACTGCAACCACCAGCAATGTAATCAGCAGGAGCAATCCGGAACGCAGTGCAATATCATCACGGCTGATCCGGATTCGTACTGAGGAAGCTCCGCTGACTGAAGTTGCGGAAACAGGTAATGCGGCCATGCTACTCATGAGCTTTCCGGAAAAATCCGCAGGTTGCGGGAGGGGAATTCCGCGGTTAGTCTTGAATCCTGAGTAACCTTGAGTTCATGAACTTGGTGGGTTGAAAGGTCAGCTTTTAATTTTCCAAAACCTTCGGGACCAGACAAAATCAACCGACAAAAAGAGCCTAGAAATTCTAGAGATTCGACTTTGACTGCGAAGGAATTTAGACTCACAGATTGGTCTGAAGTAGAATCAGTACGGCACAAGATATCTTCAGGACGTACCGTCAGCCGAACTTTTCGACCATCCTGAATGTTTGCGGTTTCGCAGCTAAAGGTATTCTCTCCAATCCGCACTTTTCCGGAGAAAATTTCTCCCTGCATAAAATTCATCACACCAATAAAATCTGCCACAAAAGGCGAAGCCGGAGTGCTGTAAATTTCTTCCGGAGTACCTATCTGCTCGATGCGCCCATCATTCATAACCACTATGCGATCCGCCATCGAAAGCGCTTCTTCCTGATCGTGAGTTACGAGAATCGTGGTCACACCAAGTCTTTCATGCAACGCACGGATTTCCTGACGCAGCGCCACACGGACACGTGCGTCAAGTGCGCTTAAGGGCTCATCAAGCAGTAACAAACCTGGCGAAGTCGCCAGCGCACGTGATAGAGCTACACGTTGCTGTTCCCCTCCGGAAAGTTGTGCGGGATATTTTTCAGTATGTTCAGGCATACCAACGAGTTCCAGTAAACTTGCTACTCGTTTGCGGATTTCCTCTTTTGGTAGGCGCTGATTTTCTAAACCGTATGCAACATTCTGGAAAACCGTCAGGTTCGGAAAAAGTGCATACGATTGAAAAACAATACCGAAATCACGTTCCGACGGTGGAAGATTGGAAATGTTTTTTCCGTCTTGAGTAATACTTCCTGAAGATTGAGGATCAAGTCCGGCAATAGCCCTCAGCAGCGTAGTTTTCCCGCACCCGGACGGGCCAAGAAAACAGATGAATTCACCACTGAAAATTTCCAGAGAAAGTTTACTTACTGCCACGAACTCACCAAAATATTTGGTGAGATTTTCAATCTGCAGGTAAGCTTGTTTTGATTCAGGCATATTTAGA
>JABGPG010000107.1:8165-26072 GCA_018645085.1 Deltaproteobacteria bacterium | reverse complement strand
AAATGAAAAAGGTACGTTGGGGCGTTTTGAGCAGCGCAAAAATTGGTCTCGAAAAGGTGATTCCGGCCATGCAGAAAGGCGAATATTGCGAAATAACAGCAATGGCTTCACAGAATCTGGAGCGGGGAAAAGCGGCTGCGGCGCAGCTGGGAATTCCGCAAGCTTACGGTTCTTATGAAGAACTATTGGCGGATGACAACATTGACGCGGTTTACATTCCACTACCCAACCATCTACATGTTCCCTGGACTAAAAAAGCACTGGAGGCCGGTAAACACGTTTTGTGTGAAAAGCCCATTGGTTTGAACACCGCAGAGGCCGAGGATTTGCTGGCATGCGCCAAAAAACATTCCCAACTGAAAGTGATGGAAGCCTTCATGTACCGTCATCATCCTCAGTGGCTGAAAGCGCAGCAATTGGTCAGTGAGGGTAAAATCGGTAATTTACGGACCATACATTCATTTTTTTCCTACTACAATGCAGATCCCGCTAACATCCGCAACATGGCTGAAATTGGCGGAGGCGGACTGATGGACATCGGCTGTTATTGCATTTCACTGGCACGTTTCATTTTCAACAGTGAACCTCAAAGAGTTTTGGGGAAAATGGAATACGATCCGGAGTTTAAGACGGACCGACTCTGTTCCGGGCTGCTGGACTTCGGAGATCAGAGCTCAACATTCACCTGTTCTACACAACTGACATCCTATCAGCGGGTCAACATTTTTGGCACAGAAGGCAGAATTGAAATTGAAATTCCTTTCAATGCTCCGCCTGATCAGCCCTGCAGAATTTGGCATCAACAAGATGAGAAACTTGAGGAAATCACTTTTGAACTCTGTGACCAGTATACCATCCAGGGTGACTTGTTTTCGCAGGCAATACTGAACAAGACAGAAGTCCCCACTCCGCTAGTTGATTCCGTGAAAAACATGAGGGTCCTCGATGCAGTAATTAATAGTGCCGAAAGTGATGCGTGGGTCACATTATCACCTGCAATACCGCCTGATTAATGAAGCCGAAAACACGTGAACGAATGCTTTATATCTTATTAATTTATGTGCTTATCGGCGCAGTTTTATTTTTCTATCAGAGAAAACTCATCTATTTTCCAACAGCAAAAATTCCGCATGATTATGAACAGTTGCAGCTGATTCATGACAATGTCACACTTGAAGTCATCGTACTGAACCAAGGGCAAAAAGAAGCAATTATTTATTTCGGAGGTAACGCTGAATCTGTTGTTTACAGCGCGAAATATTTTTTAGCCGCATTTCCCCGACAGACTGTCTACCTGCTCAATTACCGCGGTTACGGCGGCAGCAGCGGTCAACCTGGTGAAAAAGGTTTTTTTGCAGATGCGCTTTTTCTTTTTGACAAGGTGCTGGAAAAACAAGCAACAATCTCTGTGATTGGACGCAGCCTCGGAAGCGGTGTCGCGACTTTTCTGGCTTCAAAAAGACCAGTTAATAAAATGGCGCTGATTTCACCTTTTGACAGTATAACAAGAGTTGCCCAAAATAATTTTATGATTTTTCCGATGTTTTTGATGCTCCTTGATAAATATGACTCAATCAGCAGAGTCAAGGATGTAAAGGCAGAAACAATCGTGCTCATCGCAGAAAATGACGAAGTAATTCCCAGAATTAACTCGCAGCGTCTGATTGATGAGTTTCCGGCAGAACAGCTTACTGTCAAAATAATTGCTGATTCAAGACATAATGACATTTCTGAAAAAGCAGAATATTATCAACATTTAAAAGATTATTTCAATAATTAGCTCAATGTCTGACACATACTGATTTTGTGTCAGCCGCTGATAAACTCAAAATTAAAAGGTAATAACAATGGAAAAACAAATCGACTTTTATTTCGATGTCGCCAGCCCCTATTCGTATGTTGCGTCAAAGCTGATTGAGGACGTAGCACAACGCAGCAATGCGAAATTGCACTGGAAACCGATTTTACTAGGCGGTGTTTTCAAAGCAGTTGGAACACAAAGCGCTCCCGGACTGACACCGGAAAAAAAACCATACATGCTCAAAGATCTGCAAAGACTTGCAGAGTTTTACAAATTTAGCCTGAATATGCCTCCGGTTTTTCCGATACGTACTGTACTGGCCATGCGAGTTCTGTCAGGATTAACTCAGGAAAATATCCCAACAGCAGCTCATAGTTTGTTCAACGCTTACTGGGATGAAAATCTGGACATTGCTGATCCGGAAGTGGTTGCGTCATTAGTAGGACAGGATGCAGTAGAACAAGCTGGAATGCACGATATCAAGCAAGCTCTTTTCCAGACTACAGAAGAGGCTGTCAAACGAGGTACCTTTGGCGCTCCTACTTTTTTTGTGGGGGACGAAATGTTTTTCGGGCATGATCGAATGCACCTGCTTGAGCAATATTTGCGGAACTGATCGCTCTTTGAAGGATTCAAAAATAATCCGAAATCCTTAATTTGTCATTTTAAACTGAAACCAAATATATGGAGAATTAGGATGAGTGCATATGTGATTGCGGATATTAGCGTCAATGACCTGGAACGTTATGAGGATTATAAAAAACTCGCACCGCCAGCTATTGCTGCTTACGGCGGAAAATATGTAGCACGCGGAGGAAAAGCTGAAAAACTTGAGGGCGACTGGGAACCGGGCCGTGTGGTAATTCTGGAGTTTGAAAGCGTTGAAAAAGCCAAGCAATTTATCGACTCACCTGAGTACCGGGAGGCACGGGCATTGAGACACAAAACAGCTACATCTAAGATGATTGTAGTAGAAGGTTTGTAAGCAAGCGCTGCTTAGCCTTCTCTCAGTTTGAAGCGTTGTATTTTGCCTGTCTCAGTTTTTGGCAGTGAAGCTACAAAATCCAGTGCACGTGGATATTTGTATGGCGCAATTGAGTTTTTGACAAAATCCTGCAGTTCCTTCACGAGTTTTACGTCTCCGGAAATACCTTGCTGCAGCACAACAAAAGCCTTGACGAGACTTCCGCGCTGAACATCCGGAACACCAACCACGGCACATTCCACAACTGCTTGATGTGCCAGCAAAGCGGTTTCAACTTCCGGTCCGGCAATATTATATCCGCTTGAAATGATCATGTCATCCGTCCGTGCTTTAAACCAGAAGTAGCCGTCTTCGTCCATCTGATATGCATCACCGGTGAGATTCCAGCCGTTTTGCACATATTTTTTCTGCCGCTCATCCGCCAGATAACGACAACCGGTCGGCCCCTTTACGGCAAGTTTTCCGGTAGTTCCCGGAGCGACTTCATTTCCTTCATCATCCACCACCTTTGCTTCATATCCTGCGAGCGGTTTTCCGGTTGCACCCGGTCGTATATCATCTGCACGCGATGACATGAAAATGTGCAACAGCTCAGTTGAGCCGATTCCGTCCAGTATTTCCAGACCAGTTTTTTCCTGCCAGGAATCCCAGGTTGGTTTAGGCAAAGTTTCTCCTGCGGAAACACAAGTCCTGACTGAGGACAAATCACCATCCTTCACTTCTGAAAGTAAAAAACGGTAAGCCGTCGGTGAAGTGAAAACGATACTTGCCTGATGTTTTTTGATTGCAGGAAGCAGCAAATCCGGAGTTGCCTGTTCCAGTAAAATTGTCGAAGCACGAGCGTACATTGGAAAAAGCAACTGCCCTCCTAAACCAAAAGTAAAGGCCAGCGGTGGACTGCCGATAAAGCGGTCATCCGGAGTTGGAGCTAAAATAGGTTCTGAATAAGCACGGCAAATTGTAAGCATGTCACGGTGGTAATGCATGGTGCCTTTAGGATTTCCGGTTGTTCCGGAAGTGAAGGCAATCAGGCAGGTATCGTCTGAGTTTGTAGAGCAATTTTCAAAAGTTTCCGGTTTTGCGGACATCTTTTCTTCCAGCTCCGCTCCGCCAAAAAGCAGAATTTGCTCCAGCATCGAATCTGCCTGCGCGCTGATTAATTCGTCTTTCAGCCGTGCATCACAAAGTGCGATTTTGATTTGAGCTTTTTCAATCATTACACCGAGTTCTTTTGCCCGGAATAAAGGCATGGTCGAAACTGCGATACCTCCTGCTTTCACCACCCCAAACCAGCAAGCGGCCATCATGTATGAGTTCGGTGCACGCAGCAGAACCCGGTTTCCAGGAATCAATCCGCAATCATCTACGAGCACGTGAGCAAGCTGATTTGCGTCTTTCTGCAACCGCGCATAAGTATATTCTTCCTCAGGAGTAATGATCACCAGACGTTCCCCAAAACCTTCTGCTACTGCATCATCCAGAAAATTTTTCACGCAGTTCATTTTTTCCGGATAGTCAAATGCTGCTAAATTACTGAATTCCGGAAACTGTTCCGCTGGCGGTAAATTGTCTTTTGCAAAAGTGTCTTGCAAGGATTTAGTCACATTTTCTCCAAATTAATTTTAGTGCATTTTTAAGCATATCAATTATCCAAAGTCTTTGATCATGAATGATCAAAGTAGTGCGTTATGGACGAAAAATCAACCGTGATATTTTATTTGCCAGAATGTCTTCGCGATTCATTCTTTGTGTGCGGTATTCTCCGGCAAGGTAGAGCGGGGTTTGATTCTGGTAATTTTGATCGAAGAAATAACCAGCCTGTCCGCTAGGATTAATTCCTGCTGAATTTTCTGGGTTTCCAAAATCAATCACCCGGCGTGTAGAAGGTCCGGAGCTGACTTTCAGCTCTTTTGGTCCATATTTATGACGGAGTTGATTGACTACACCTTTACTGCCAGGAACCGGAAAAGGGCCGATATTGAAAAACAAGTTCAGCGGTTTTTTACGTCCCAGTAAATGTTTGATTTCCAAAGTGTGAATCCTGCCCCATTCCCATGATTTTACGTTTGAACCATAATCTTTTTCCAGACTTTCCACAGCATTGATCCAAGCTGTCCGGAGAATCTCCGCTTGAGTTTCACGAATGTCCGGAGTATCAATGTTGTCCCACCATGGAGCTTGCGGATTGTTCAGCAACAGCGGAATACTTTTATCAATCAGCGATACATTCAATAAAACCAGCGTACCTTTTTCTTCAATTTCATCAGCAAATATTCCGAGGCTCAAATGATAAAAGAGTCGGTGATAAATAGTCGGGCCTGCTGCTTTTATATTGTGCACTCCATCCCAGTTTTTAAAAACTTCAGCAGCATTACGGAAGACTTCGCTGCGTCCGGAATTTTCGGAAATCAGTGTCAAAAAGTGTTTGCGGAAATTGTTTATACGCGGATTTTTGGTGTCCAGTTGAATGGACTTCATTTCGTCTGCAGTCCAGTTCTTTTTTGCAGGATCAAGCAACTCACCGATGCGATGCGCTCTTTCTTCAGCTGCATAATAACCCGGTTCGAGTCCGCTTCCTGTATCTCCAGGTTGATTATTTCCATTGAAGAGGATTCCGGATTTAGGGTTTTCGGATTGCGGATTTTCGGAAAAATCACGGTAAGCCAAAACTTCATCCTTTCCGCTTGCTCCATCAAGGATAACATATGAATTCACGTGTTCCGGTCGAATCAGTAACCTTGCCGCACCCCACCAAGCGATGTTGCCTTCAGCATCACCATAGTTGATATTCAAACCCGGTGCATGAAGCTTGCTGACTGCAGCTCTTGAATCCGCCAGACTTGTTGAGTGACCCAGTTCATAAAAAACCTGTTCGGTTGAATTTTCAAAATTACTCAGCATTTCCCAAGCCAGCGCAACTGGTTGTATTTCAGTTTTTTCAACAGATTCCAGCACATCATTGATAATCGGGCCGTGTCTGGAAATACGCACACGCAGAGGATGGTCTTCACCGCCTTTTACTGAAATTGTTTCAGTTATAATTTTTAGCTCTTCCCAGTGATCACGGAACCATACCTGATCCGGATTTGCGGGATTTGCACGCTCACGATAATAGTCCAAATCGTCATTTTGCAGCATGGTAACACCCCAGGCCATACGTCGATTATGACCCAGAAGTGCGAATGGAATTCCGGCTAAATGATGTCCGTAAAGTTCCCAATCCGGAGTTTTCAGGTGTGCTTCATACCAAGTGGAGGGTGCCGAAAAACCAATGTGCGGATCATTTGCTAAAATTACTTTTCCGGATTTGCTGCGTGAAGCTGAAATGACCCACGAATTGCTGCCGAAAAAAGGTGGTATCTGCGAAAGCACATTTTCCATTTCAGTAAAAAGTGTTGCTAACTCCAGATCTGTATCATTATGATTTTTGGAGACTTTGATCTGGGTATCACCTTCAGGCCAGTTCAGAGCAAGATCCTTGAGGTAAGTGTTGCCCAGGTTTTTTTGAATATGTGAAATCAGTGGATCCTGCCGAACCGCATTGCTGAAAGTATAGGACATATAAGCGGAAATGCTGACCAGATCCTCGATTTTGTATTCACGTTTTGGAATTCCTAACAGCGTAAATTCAAGCGGAGTCGTTCCTGCAGCAACGAAAGCATTTACACCAGAGAGGTATGCTTCGAGTGCTTTTGTAACTTTTGGGGGATTTTTACGGTAATTTTTTTCAACGTAGCTTTTGGCATAACGCTGAATACCGAGTGTGCGGAAATAACGGTCAACGTCCAGAGTTGCCTCTCCAAGTATTTCGGAAAGACGACCATGAGCGACACGGATCATCAACTCCAGTTGAAAAAGACGCTCCTGCGCGTGCAGATAACCCAAAGCGCGATAAGCATCGAGTTCGTTTTCCGCTTCTATATGAGGAATTGCCCATTCGTCAAAGACAACATCAACCTCACTTTTTAATCCCGGCAGGCTGATTTCTCCGGAACGTTGAGGTAATTTTGTTCTTAAAAAACCATAACCGCCTGCGATAATCAGCAAAGCCAAAAGGCTGAGCCCATAAATATATTTTCGTAACATTCTCAGCATTGGATTGTGATTTCAGGCTACTTCCATACTGAGCTTTTTACGGTGCAGATACTGATTCAGCTTCATGTGAGTCAGCATATCAGTGTCACGGAAGACGAAGTGGAGATCGACCGATCCGTTGCGTGGAATAACATCAAGCACAGTGGCGGCCAAATTTTCGCGTAAACTGGCGTAAGGCAAATGAAAAAGAAAAACATCACTTTTGTTGATGCCTTGCGGAGGCAGTTCATCCAACTGGACCTTTAAACCTCCGGCACTCATATCCTTGATGATTCCGGACAGTTTATGATGCTGAAGACGTCCCAGATCAAACTTCTGTTCCATCTCAAACTGTTCTGCGCTTAACAGCTGAAAATCCATTTGCAGCTCCATAGGCAAGCGTTCAGAAATTCGGATCTGTAATTTGCGGATTTTGTTGGTGTGCCTCAGTATAACAGCGTTTAGGTCCGTTATCAGTTGTCCTGTGATCTTAAACTTAAACTCATAATCAGCATCATTTCCGCGGCGGATATTACAGTATAATTCCTTAAACTGCTTGATATTGGCCGGTCGCCGTTTTACTGTCGGCGGTTTGATCAACAACTGTGTCTCATTAGAATCCAGAATGGTACTCATGAAGACAATCTTTTTCTGCTTGTGCCGAATCTGGAATTCCAGTTGAGTTCCGGCTTCAATCATTTGTGTACAGCTAAAGCTTGCATCTGTGTTCTTAAAACTAAACTGCAGACTTTTACGCAGTAGAAATATTTTGTTCAAATCCGCTTTTGAGAAGTTTACGGAATTTTTATAATCAGCTACTGTTTGCTCAAATATTTCCGCAGACATAATAACCGGCAGCAGTTTCGCAGGATCACTCGTGCCGCACAACTCTGTTAAAAAGTCACGCTCCTCATCATCTACCTGACGTGCTTCAAATTCAGAATCAACTGACAACTGAGCCTGATCTTCTGCAATTTGCTCAAGATCTTCCCGGATTTTCCTCTTCTGGAGATAGCGTACCAGAAAAATACCTCCTGCTACTGAACCAACAAAAGCTGCAGCTGAGAGATAAAAACTTAAAGGAATTTCTGAAAGAGGGGGCATGCTCTGCAGCATATTTGTTGACTGCAGATCCTGAAGTCCAAATTTTGCTTCTTTGGGACTCCTGCTGATTCCACAAAGCAGCAACCAGGCAGTCATAATTCCTGCTGATAAACTTACTTTATGGAAAAATTTTCTTAATCCAAGCATGAAACGTTGACTCAAATAGTGACTTAGTACTGAATTTTATCGTAATTATAAACAAATCCGGTAACGCATCTGTTATGCCAATCAACCGACTAAATCGTAACTTCCAAGTACTTTGTAACGAAAATTTGAAACACGGAGAACGTCAAGACAGGCTTCTGTATCTGCAGAATTGTAAAAATCTACATAAAATACATACGCCCATGGAGTGTCTTTAGCAGGCCTTGACTCCAGACGACAAAGGTTGATCTGAAAAAGGTTGAACACGCTTAGGAGCTGATACAAAAGTCCGGAGCGGTCATCCTGAAACTCTACTAAGAGGGAGGTTTTTTTACAGGAATAATCCGGCTGTTCCTTTTCCTGCCGCGACCTTACAACCAGGAAGCGCGTGGTATTATTCCGGTAGTCCTGGATTCCAGAGGCTTTTTTCCATTGTGCTTTATCTTCAGCATAGGAAAGCGGGACGATGGCTGCTACAGGGACATTTCCGGAGTCAACTGCTTCCAGAAATTGAATACCTGAATCAACGTTACTTCTGGTTAATTTACTCTGCGCGCGGGCCATGTTTTTAGAAATAAAGCCGCTGCTTTGTTCAAGTGCCTGAGGATGAGCAAAATAATACTCAATCTGTTCCAGCTCTGCATTTGCCAGCAGGGCATACTCGATCAGCAAATTTATTTCGCCCAGTATCACGAGGTCATTTCTGACCAGTGAATCCTGAACTTGCGCAATTGTTCCTGCGACAGAGTTTTCAACCGGAACTACCGCGACAGAATCCGGATCTTCCGTTACTTTTAAAAGTGCTTCAACAAAAGTACTGGTGTAGCTAACACTGGCTCCGCTGTTGCGGACTTTTTGGGTGGCTTCATCACTGAAGGTGCCTTGCGGCCCCAAAGTGTAGATTTGGGAACAATCCTTTAAAAGCATGAAACCAACGAGATTAAGAGGCAAGCAAACTGCCGGTATTCTGCATGAAGACCGGCTGAATGTAAAATTTGTGGCTTAAGTAGCGATTGTCTTTCCGGAACGGATACACTGGGTACAAACACGTGTTTTTTTGCGATTTCCACTTGCTTGACGGATTCGCACAGTTTGTAAATTAGGCATCCAGCGACGTTTTGTTTTGTTATTGGCGTGACTGACCCGATTTCCATTTCCGGGAGTTTTTCCGCACACTTGACATTTTGTAGACATAACGTATTTCTTCTATTTTTTTTGTTCAAACTGAAACTTAACACATAATGCTATTTCTTTTTTTTAAAAAATGCAATTCATTAATTTTCAGGTTCTTCGGGTAAGAGCGGTTTCTGTACAGGTTGAGCTTTTTCTTCAGGCAATAATGCTTTCTGCACAGGCTGAGTTTTTTCTTCAGTTAAGAGCGCTTCCTGTTCTGCGTGTGCATTTTCTATGGTTAATACTTCCTGTTCTGCGTGTGCTTTATTTGTAACGACTTTGACACTCTGCACTGACTTACTGGAAACTTTGTTGCCTCTAGCCTGAATACCTTTGATCGCCAAATCATCCAAAATATAGATATCGTTTGATTTACGAATTCTTGGAGTAGGCACGAAAGATACTTCCAGCAGAATTCCCTCACCCTGGCTTAAGTGCAAAATTTTTGCACCTTTTTTCGCAGGAAAGAGATTGTATTCACGATCCATGATGAACTTTTCAACGCGGAAACGTTTTGCATAACATACCCTGGTTGCACCTTCCCAGTATATCACATTATGAACAGTCTCTGAATTCAGTTTTTCAACACAAATAGCATTTTTTCCAATGAATTGTTTTTCCGGCACACGAATAACCTGATATGATCCGTCCTTGCGGATAACAACCATTTTGTCATAGGCAGAGCAGAAAAACGTAGTAGTAGCTGATTTTACATTCAGTCCGAGAAAACCTTCTTTACGATCCCAGCCTACTTTTTGTTTTTCCGCCACATCCTGAGCGCGTATTTCGTCAAAGCTCTTTATTTTGCTGCGTCGTGGATAATCCTGTCCATATTTATCTTTGATTTTTTCCAGATACTTTATTGTGTAAAGTGGAATATCTTTCAGCGACTTATTCAGTGAACTGATGGTAACTTTCAGTTTATCCAGTTCTTTTTGACTTTCCTGCTGATCATAACGTGAAATACGTTTAATCTGCAGAGTCAATAATTTTTCGATATCAGCCTGTTCAACAGGAAAAGGCAGGACAGACTCGATCTGCAGTACAGCTTTTTTCACCACTTCAAGCGCTTCTTCGTATGAATCACAAGCTTCCAGTTTCTGATATATTTTTTCGCCGATGAAATACATTTCCATTCTGCGCATATGCCACTTACGTCTGGCCTGCTCCAGCGACAGCAACAACTCCCTCCTGAGGATATCTTTTAAGCGTATTGTGTTTTGCCGCAGGACTTCGCTGACAGTCAGTTGTACGGGTTGATTCGCTTGAATCAGCAGCAGATTAACGGAAATGGAGACTTCACACTGAGTGAAAGCATAGAGCAATTTCAGCAATTTTTTTGCATCCATGCCTCTGACTGCTTTCAATTCAATTTCAACTTTCTCGGCAGTAAAGTCGTCAATTGACGACAGTTTGAATTTACCTTTGTTGACTGCATCCTGAACAGACTGGATCAATGATTCCGTCGTCACTCCAAACGGCAACTCTCTCACGGTCAAGATTTTTTCATCGGTAATATCGATACGGGCACGCACCCTCACCTTACCGCAACCGTCTTCGTACTGTCCTGTGTCCAGAAAACCTCCATTCATAAAATCCGGAAACAGCTTAAATGGTATATTATTCAGAAAAGCAATTTGTGCATCGATAACCTCGTTGAAATTATGCGGTAGTATTCGAGTGGACATTCCCACCGCAATTCCTTCCGCGCCAAAGAGCAGAGTAACCGGAAGTTTGGCCGGCAGTACAATCGGTTCTTTATTTCGACCATCGTAACTGTCCGAAAATTCCGTCAACTCAGCATTAAAGAGGACTTCTTTGGCCAGTGGAGTAAGGCGGGCTTCTATGTACCTTGGAGCAGAGGCCGGATCTCCGGTCAATATATTTCCAAAATTACCCTGCTTTTCAATAAAATATTCTTTGTTGGCCATCACGATCAAGGCTGAGCCAATGGAGGCATCGCCGTGCGGATGGAGCTTCATTGTATCACCTACAATATTTGCAACCTTACTGAATTTTCCATCATCCATCTCCCTCATTGTATGCAGAATACGACGCTGCACCGGTTTTAGACCATCTAAAATATCCGGAATCGCGCGATCCTTAATAACATAGGAAGCGTATTCCAGAAAATTTTGATCCATTAAAGGTTTGAGATAACGCATTTTTCTCTTTCAACTCAAAATATTTAAATCCGCGCAGGGCGGCTTGACTGATAAAATTTTACAGATTTGCTTACAAAACAATTTTAATTACAGAAGTGATTCCTTCTTTGTTGCGGATTTCTTCAACTACTGCATCAGGCAACTCATCATCCACACGGATCAACGACATTGCCTCACCGCCGCGTGTATTTCTTGCCAGTTGAAACTGGTCGATATTGACTCCATTTTCTCCTAAACAGGCTCCTAAAATACCAACCATTCCAGGACGATCCTTGTTGGTTGTCGCCATAATTGTACCTTCCGCTTCAAATTCACAGACAAAACTATTGATCAAGGTGATTCTAGGGTGCGGTCCGCTGAAGACAACTCCGCCGATGGAAAATTCCCGGCCTTCTCCACTAAGCGTACACTTGAGCGCACTCTCATAATCGGTAAATCCGGCATCCTCACTTTCCTCAATATGGAGTCCTACATTTTCCGCCTGCTGATCTGCATTGACATAACTCACATAATTTTTGTGACTTTGCAGCAAACCTTTCAAAAAACAGAGCCTGAGCAGAGTTGCATCCTCTTTTGCCAGTTTTCCACGATATTTAATATCCAGATGAGTCGGAGTAAATTCGACATACTGTGAAGTAAAAACCCCAAGTTTTTCTGCAAGCGAAGCATAGGAAGAAACGGGACCGCTACCTAAAACCTGTACGCTCGGCATATTGACCGGATATTCAACTACTTCACCACGTAAAGCACGCGGTGTCTGATTTGCGATCGATTCGGCAATTCTTATTTGAGCCTCTGTGGTTGAGGCACCAACATGCGGTGACATCACGACCTGAGGCAGTTTCCGAAAAGGATTATCACGCGGCGGTTCCTCTTCCCATGTATCAATTCCGGCTGCAGCAACCTTACCGGAATTTAATTCTTTCAGCAGGTATTTTTCCTGAATAACCCCTCCACGCGCTGAGTTCAAAATCACTACTCCGGACTTCATTTTGCTGAATTCCTCTGCACCGATCATACCGGTTGTTTCCTCGGTTTTAGGTACATGCAGCGTGATTACATCCGCAGAAGAAAGAAGTTCGTTCCAGCTGCATTTTTTGGCATGGTGACGCTCGAACACTTCATCTGCAATATAAGGATCAAAAGCCAGCACTTCCATCTCGAAAGCTTTTGCGTAACGCGCCACGCGATGTCCTACATTTCCGAGACCTATTATGCCAATTGTTTTTCCGAGCAGTTCTGTTCCAGTGAAAGAATGCCGGTCCCACTTTAGTTCACTCATGTGAAGGTGAGCGGGAATTATTTTTCTCATCGCAGAAAGCAGCAAACCTATCGTAAGTTCTGCGGCAGAATTAGTGTTTTTTCCAGGAGTATTGATGACCAGAATTCCTTTTTCGGTTGCATATTTAACATCAATATTTCCTATACCAACCGCGGCACGCGCAATTACTTTCAGCTTTGGCGCTTTGTCAATTAATTCTTTGGAAATCGGGGTTTCTGAACGAGTCAGAATACAGTGGAAAGGTGCTATTATCTTGAAAATTTCAGCGAGAGGCAGATCCGGTGCGTATTGGATTTCAATATCTTTTTCTTTACGCAGCATTTCCAGGCCAATTTCGTGAATTGATCCTGTAACAAGGATTTTGTACATTAAACTGATTTTTCTCAAGAACGGATTATAAACAATTGCTGTATTCTATCATTCCACATTTTGACGGAGTACGCAAAGATTCTGCTCTGAAACTGAAGAATTTTAACAGCAGAAAGCACTAAACGGAGAAAAAGGAGGAAAATAACGAAGAATGTTTTTGGAGGATAATTGGAAAACGGGAGAGACTGCCCTCCCGTTTTTCTGCAAATACTCAGAAACCCTTGCGAACCATGAGTTCATGAGGGTTTAAGCGGTGCAAACAGCGTGTACGAATTGCTATCTGACGAAAAGGGTAAAGATTTTTTGTAGTAGATTTCATCTGCTTCTCCCGTATATAAATGATTAATATCAATGATAAATATAGTCTTGAAAACTATTTTATCAAACTCTTGCACACATCTTGAAAGATGTATTAATAACATCGGCAGAACATATAATTTCTTGAATTGTTTTTTTATCAAGAGAGTTTAAAAAGGGTATCATGGCAAGAGGTGGCTTCCGAGAAGGCGCGGGAAGAAAAAAAGAATATAACGAGCCTGTCAAAAAAATTCTATTGGGACTTCCGGAGTCCGTTTTGAAGCAGTTGGACAGCTATGCCTCTGCTAAGAACCTCTCTCGGCCAAAAGCCGTGGCAATCCTCGTAGAACAGGCAATGGCCCAAAACAGCCAACTCGCGATCTAATAGTTCTTTTGTTTTAATAATTACTTTTCATCAGTCTCAGCCGGAAAGTCTCCGTCCAGCTCCTTTAGTTTACGTGTAGCTTCAAGATAACGTTTTTTTGACCTCCGCCTCTCCCACAATCCTAAAAGAATCATCGAGCAAAATAACATTCCGATTAAAACAAGTCCCATTTATATTTCCATACTTAAACTTCTTAGCCGGAGTTAAAAATCATCAACAGCATTGAAATACCATAATAAACAGCAATTCCTCCAAGTACCCAGTTAACCCAACCAGGTGTTTTAGCCTGCGCTTTTTTGCGGTGCCTCCTCCATAAATAGATTGAACAAACAATCAGGAAAGCAAGAAAAATCCCCTTTGGTCCCATGTTAGTACCTGATCACTTAGCTTCTGCTTTCCGATAAAGCACGGGATTTAAACTTTCATCGTTATACATTTTCATTTGCTGATAAACTTTGAGTCGTTTTTCTCCGCTGCTTAAATCAGCAAGCAATTTAGCGAGACATTGTTCAAGATCTTGACGCTGCTCTCGTAAAACGGAAAGTTTTGCTGCACACTTGTTACGATGCGCTGCTGCTGCCTCCTCACGCTGAATTTCTTCGTCCATATGATAAATTTTAAGCGCATTAATTGAAAGACGGTCAATCATGCTGCCGGGTGTTTCACTATTCATTTCCGTTTCAGCATTATTTTCCACATTTTCCGCATTGATAATATTCAGCAGAAACTGATCCAGCTGTTCAATCAAATCATTTCGCCGTTGATTAAAAACATCAATCGCACGTTTCACTGCAGCAATTTTTGAATCCGAAACATCCGGATCACGCGCCAGATCTTCCTGATGCCATAATTCAAAATTGACCTGATGCTGGATTGAAACCAATTTGGGGAAATTTTCCGCTGCAGAAAAATCCGCCTCTGGCAAAAATTCGTGCCATAACTCAACCTCATGAAGCTGCTGTTTCAACAACTTCTCTGTTTCAAACTTGAAAACCATTAAATTTCCTTTTAGCAGAAAGTTTTTATCATCGTCTCCAATTCAGCCTGTACTGCTTCTACAGTAACGCCGTGGAGACACTCCAGCTTACACTCTGGATAAGTACATTTATTTTTACATCCCGGATCATATTCAAGAGCACAGTGTTGAGCGGCTTCAGGAGGAGTCCAGTTCGCGGCCCACGGCCTGCCGAAAATTGTCAGTGTTGGAGTACCTCCGGCAACCGCAAAATGTCTTGGGCCATTGTCATTGCCAAGATGTAAATCCACCTTGTTCAGGATGGCCAGTGTTTCAGCAAGTGATGGAATATCATAGTCCGGTAGTGCTTTTTGCTTCATCGCCTCTCTTACGGCATCGATAAAATGCTCCTCACCTGGACCGAAGAGGAATAAAATTTTTGCTTGATAGTTCTGCACCAGCCAGTCGGCAATCATGGCAAAGCGTTCTGCAGGCCACACTTTATAAGGCTGGCGTGAAACCGGAGACAAAGTCACTACAAAATCACTGCCTGTTAGCCCAAGCTGACCGAAAAGCCGCGCAGCATATTCTTTATCTTCTTCAGCTGCAAAAAAATTCAATCCGAAATCATTAGCGTAAATTCCAAGTTCTTCCAGCAACTGAGCTTTATCCTGCGCGGCATAAGTCACTTCCGTGGAAATTTTAACAGGATGAGTATAGGCCCAGCTTCTTCCGCGAAAACCAAATCCAATCCGGATTGGCGCAGCTGATAAACGCGTCATCAACGCACTCCGTGGATTTCCGAAAAAGTCAATTACGCAGTCGAATTGCCGTTCCCGAAGTTTGCGTATAAAGGAAATTGACTCACCGATTGTTTGCGCTTTAGGGTAAAGTAAAATTTCGTCCAGAAAAGGGTTATTCCGCAAAACCTGGTCAGCAGGAGCTTCAGTCAAAAAAGTCAGCTCTGCTTCCGGAAAAGATTCGCGTAACAGCCTGATCGAAGGAGTCGTCATTAAAACATCGCCAATCCTCCGTAACTGAATCAAAAGAAATTTCACTGGAGATTCACCTTTATTCCAGATCGGTTAAATCTTTGAGACGTTTTTCTGTTGAAGAAATCTCAATTATTTGCGCCCCTAGTTTATCACCTACCGTCACAGATTTTGCTTTTGCGATCTCTTCATCATTGATATAGAGCTTCATATTATCTTCCACCTGCGTTTCCAACACCAGCATGGAGCCTTGCCCAAGCCTTAATATTTCATCAATTTCCATCTTGCATTCACCCAGCACCAAGCGGGCGGTAACCGGCATTTCCAGCAATTTGCTAATTTGTGGTCCAACCACTTTTTTGCTTGTCTTCATTTTTTGTTTTCCGCTGCTCAGCTGATTTTGTATGAAGGAAGATTCTCTTGAAGCAATTTTAGCTCGCAAGTTTACAATTTTGTTGCTATTTTTTAATGTTCAATACTTAAACCATACCGTTTAGTTACGAGCAGAACAAGTTGATTTAATCCCAGATAAGAGGAAAAAGACATGTCACCGAAACAAAAGACAGCCACAAAAAGACACGCTAGCAGCCGACCCAACAAAAGAAATCTGAAAAAACGCCGCCAGTTAATTCAGGAGAATGCTGAACTTCTCCAGTCTCTTGCCCAGGAGTAATGACTTCTCAGGAGAGTTTCGGAACCCTGATTCCTGATCCGCTCAATAAAAAACTTCAGCAGGAAGGAGTTGCTTTTACAGAACTTCGTGAGTCAAGCTCTGCTGCTGAAAAACTGGTTGAGCAAATTTACCGTTTCTGGCGCAGCGGAGACCTCCGCATCGAACGCAACTGGAACGGTAAACTCGATCAACCACAAAACATTCCTTACAGCAACAGTGCCTGCCTGCTACCTGATGACCGCCTCTACCTTGAAAGCTCAAACCCGCAACAATTGTGGAAGATTGCCACTTGGAACGTTAATTCTATCCGGACACGCCTGCCTTTGCTTCTGCAGTGGCTCAAAGAACATAATCCGGACGTAGTCTGTCTTCAGGAAACTAAAGTTGAAGACGCGCTGTTTCCTGTCTGGGATCTTCAACAAGCCGGATACGAAGCTGTTTTTTCCGGACAAAAATCCTATAACGGCGTTGCCATTTTGTCGAAACACCCCATCCAGGATGTACGGCATGGTTTTAGTAACGGTTTTGATCCGGAAAATGCCCGTCTGATTGCAGCAACTATTTCCGGAATGCGCATGGTTAATGTTTACGTACCGCAGGGTCAAAACACAGAATCAGACAAATTTAAATATAAACTGAATTTTTTTGCGGAATTAATTCAGGAGTTTCAGGCAGAAAAAAATTCTGACAAAGCTTTAGCGATCATGGGTGATTTTAATATTGCGCCGCATACGGATGATCTCTCGAATCCGGAATCAATGCGCGGCAAAGTCAGCTTTCATCCTGAAGAACACGCACTTTTAGCAGAACTTACTGAAATCGGCCTGAATGATCTTTTCCGCAAATTTGACCAGCGATCCGGACAATTTTCCTGGTGGGATTTCCGTACCCGTGGTTTTGAACGTGATGAAGGAATGCGTATCGACTACATTCTGGCAAATTCTGTTTTGACTTCCTCCTGCCAAGCATGCATAATCGATACAGAAGCACGAGAACAGGATCGGCCCTCCGATCATGCACCGGTCATTGCTGAATTTGAACTTTGACTTAAAACATTTATTTCATCTTAAAAATCATGAACCGTGCAAAATCTGTTAAAATAATCATGATTGGTAGCCTGCTTCTTGCATTAACTGCTGCTCAGGTTTCAGCTGCAATTCCGGAAGAACACCCCGGTGCATTTTCGATGATAATTGATGTTCCGGTTCGTGTACTTGGCATAGGCTTAGCGCTGGTTGGGACTGCTTTTTTCATTGTGGCATTACCGTTTGCGTTGACCTCCGGAAGTACCGGAGATGCCTGGGACGCGCTGGTGGTTGAACCTTTTCAGTTCACCTTTAGCAGACCTCTCGGTAAATTTGAGGAATGGAAGGTTCCGGATGAAACCACTGATTCGGCTGAATAATAACATATTATGAATAACAACTTATAAGGAGAGATACCATGAAAGCTAAAATTATCTTAAGCACATTGGCAGCAACTATTTTAATTTTTTCCAGCACACAGGC
>JABGPG010000107.1:0-8065 GCA_018645085.1 Deltaproteobacteria bacterium | reverse complement strand
CTCAGCTATCGTTCGATTACCTCAAAAATGGCAATTAAAGCCGCAGCAGGAGGAGGAGAACTTGACTTGAGCGGTAACGTTACCGGTGTCGGCATCATGTTCAGTTTCTAAACAAAAACTCTGCTCCAAATGTTAAACAAGTCAAAATATTTCCGAAAGCTGTCATTCTCAGCTTGTTTAATTTTGTGTATGAGCTTCCTGGCAACTACTGCAAACGCGCAGTTTATCGGCATCAATCTCGATGCCGCCATTGCTTATTCTGCTGCTTCCGGAACTGCTTCCGGTGGAGCAGTAGGCATTTCACATCCTGTACCTTTTATTCCAAATCTTGGTGCTTCAAGAGTCATCTTCAATGAGACAGAAAACACAACTTCCTCTGCAGATGCTAACTCTGTACTAACTCTGGAGACAAAAACCACCATAAGTACATTCAATTTTTTCTACAACATTCCGTTTCCTGTTGTTTCAATTGCACTTGGAATAGGCGCAGGCACGATGACGACCAACACAGCAGTGACAGAGACAGTCAGCGGTACTGCAACTTCAGACAATAGTGAGTTGAGTACACCGGTTTCTGAAGCATTCATTCACATAGGTCTGCCCTTCTGGAACACAATTGAGTTTCATCTCGGCTACCATGCTATGTCTGTCAGCAATATTGACATAACCAGTAAAAGCGGGATTGTGGTCACCAATTACAATCTGTCAAATAAGAGCTATACTGGTGGAATGACCACAATTGGAGTTCAAATTGCGTTTTAATGTTTCCCTCGCCGTTTCCTGAATATATCAGTTTTTTTTGCGTGGATTTATCTACGCCGCCTGTTTTTCCGCTCCTTCCGGAAGAAGAAAAATTCCTGAAAACATTAAGCTCCTCTAAAAGGCAGACAGAGTTTTCTCAAGGAAGAAGCTGTGCGCATCAGGCTCTCGCAAAATTTAAACTTGAAGCAGAGCCTATCCCTAGAAATGCCGAGACAAGGGAACCGTGCTGGCCGAAAGGTGTACGTGGGAGCATCACGCATTCCGGAGAATACGCAGCGGCGGCGGTTGGACTGGCTGATGCTGTTTCTGGAATAGGCATCGATTTAGAAAGTTTATCCAGAGCAGTTGATTTCAATATCAGTAGACATGTCTGTGTCGAGCAAGAGCTGGAGTGGTTGAAAACCCTGACAGCGGAACAGGCAAACCAAGGACTCAGGATTATTTTTTCAGCCAAAGAGTCAATCTTCAAATGTCTCTTCCCGATTTCAAAAACATACCTGTATTTTAAGGATGCGACAGTCACGATTGATGAAGCTAATACTGAATTTACTTTCACCCTCTCGAAAGCATGTTCCGGAATAACTGAAGCGGGTTTCCGGCATAGAGGAAAATTTTCAATCATTGATAAAATGCTGCTGACCGCAATTTATCTCTAAAATCAGTCCTAAAGCCTAATCACTGATTTTTCTAGGCTGTGCTAAGCTTAGCTTTTGCGTTTATCATATTTTTATCAACAGGTGGACAAAGTCTATTTCAGCTACAAATTCAACTTATTGAACGCAGTTGTTGACAACTGACATTTTATCAACTGTTAACCAACAATTCGTATTGGGTTTTCTCTAAATTTTTGCTAGATTATTGTTTATCAACATTCTCTCAACAGCATGTCAAAACACACAAAAACAGAGAATAATGTTAATTAATCAAAAAGTTAAGCACTTATCAACAAGTTGTCAACAATCCTACTACTACTAATAAAATAAATATGGAAATTACTTTAAAAAGAGAAGCATTGAGTAGTACTCTGCAAAACATCAATTCTGTTGTTGACAAAAGCTCAACCAAGCCGATTTTGTCGAACTTTGTGATCAGGACACTTGAAGACGATAGTTCGAATGTTGAATTTTCGTCAACAGACTACGAGTTATCTCTGGTTGAAGTGATGCCTGCGCAAATTAAAGATCCGGGTAGTATCTGTGTTAATGCAAAAAAAGTTTTTGATATAGTCAAGGAGCTTAAGGATGACGAAGTTCATATTCGTTCGACAGAACAACTCTGGATCTATATTACCTGTGGATCATCAGAATTACGCCTTCCTTCGGTTGAAGTAGGATTATACCCACAAACAGTGCTGGAAAAACTTCCGGAGTCTGTGACGATCTCTGTAGACGATTTAAAGCGTTGCATCGACATGACGCTTTTTGCGGCAATTACGAATGAGTCACGTCGAAACCTGATGGGTGTTTGTCTGTGTTCAACCAGTGATCAGCAAACCCGCTGGCTGTCTACTGACGGTCACCGTTTAGCACAAATAATAAAGTCAGTTGATGATTTAATTATTGATGCGGAACAGGAAGTTATCATCCCGAGAAAAGCTCTGACCGAAGTAAGAAGAGCCGCAGATATGTTTGGTAAAACAGTAAATATAACTTTTGACTCCCGTGTAATGCAGTTTTCCGGAGGACAGATAAGTTTTAAAACAAGACTGATTGAAGGTAAATTTCCAAACTGTGATCCTATTATTCCAAAAGACAATAATCTGGAAATTACTGTAAACCGCGAAAGTTTTATCAATTCGCTGAGGATTGTCTCATCTATCAGTTCTGAAAAATTGAGACCGGTCAAACTAATTATTTCTGCAGGAGTTTTGAGACTTGAAAGTGAAAAAGCGGATTACGGTGAAGTCGTAGATGAGATAGAAGCCGCTTATGAAGGTGAGTCTTTTCAAATCGGTTTTAATGCCAGATATCTTTTGGATGTTTTAGGTGTGATTGACAGTGATGATATTATCCTGGAGTGTAAAAACTCTATGAGTCCTACCATCATTAAATCGTCTACTGATGAATCTTTTTTATCTGTAATTATGCCATTGAGGGTTGAGTGGTAGTTTGACGGTTTTCTCTTCATTGTTCATGAGAACTTAGCGAGTGATAACCGACAAACAACCGTAAACCGGACATGATTTGACATGATCATCCGCAATATTGAGGTCTCTCAATTTCGCAACTACAGCAGGTGTAAGGCCGATTTTTCTGCAGAGTTAAATTGGATTTACGGCGCAAATGGTCAGGGAAAAACAAATCTGGTTGAGGCAGTACATTATCTCTGTAATTTAGAATCATTCCGCACAAAAAAACCAGCTCAACTGCTGCAGGAAAACAAAGTTGAAGCAGTCATTCAGGCTGAGTTGGAACGTCAGCGCGTACAACATCAAGTACGCATAAAAATCAGCAAAAAAGGTCGACAGGTAGTTTTAGACCATTCGCCTTCTCACCGTGTTTCTGAATACATTCTCTCCTTTATGGCGCTGGCTTTCACTCCGGAAGATGTAAATCTATTCCGGAATGTACCACAGGAACGCCGAAAATTTTTTAACAGGATAATGACCTTTGTTGATCCTGTCTATTTTAAGAACCTCCAGGAATACACAAAAATAATTGCCCAGAAAAACTCATTATTGAGACAGGGTCTTCCAGAACAAATTCCTCTTTGGAATGAAATGCTCGCGCGTTCCGCAGTAAAAATAATGCAGCAGCGTATTAATTTTGTGGAACAGATGAATGCACATCTGCACGAGCTTTTCATGGAACTTTCCGGGCGTTCAGAAAAGTTGACTTTGGTTTATAAACCTTCATTGAATTCAACTGATTTGGATGAGAAAAAATGCCTCCTTCAACTCGAAAAAAGCCTGCAGAGAGACCTGCAATACGGCTTTGCTGTACTTGGTCCACACAGGGATGAATACCATTTAATGATCGATGAAAAAAAAGACAAGGATTTTTTTTCGCAAGGCGAGTTCAGGATTACTAATTTGTCTTTAAAAATGACCATAAATCGTTTATTATGTGAGAGATATAAATTTTATCCAGTTTTGATTTTTGACGATCTATTTTCGGAATTGGATGAGGAGGTGGTTCAGCAGGTTTTGCAGTATTTTATTAAGTTAAAAAACCAAATATTTATCACCTCAACCTCTGAACCATCAAGTTCCCTGCCTGGAAAATATTTTCACATTGAAAAGGGACAGTTGGTTTGACACCACAGCTTGAGTAAATAAGCTTCAGTTGTTTCATGAAAGAATAAAATGCCTGAAATTGAAAGCGTAGTAAATTCAGATTACGATGAATCTAATATCACGGTTCTGCAGGGACTGGAAGCGGTTCGCCTGCGCCCTGGAATGTATATCGGCGGAGTCGACAGTGCCGCACTTCATCACCTGGTTTTTGAGGTTGTAGATAACAGTGTTGATGAGGCACTAGCGGGGTTCTGTACTGAAATTCACGCAATTATAAATTCAGATGGTAGTCTTTCTGTTGAAGATAACGGCAGGGGTATTCCTGTTGGCATCCATGAAGAAGAAGGTATTCCTGCTGTTGAACTGATTTTGACGCGGCTTCATGCTGGTGGAAAATTTGATAACAGCAACTACAAGGTTTCAGGTGGATTGAATGGAGTAGGCGCATCTGTTGTGAACGCACTTTCCGGAAAAATGATTGCAGAAATACACCGTGAAGGATATTTGTGGAAGCAGGAATACCAGCAGGGCATTACCGTTACTCCTCTCGAGAAAGTTGAAGAAAGCAAAAAAACCGGAACTCAAATCACTTTTTGGCCGGATGAAACGATCTTTGATAGTGTTGAATTTAATTTCGAAATATTAGCCCACCGGCTAAGGGAATTAGCGTTTTTGAACAGGGGAATTCTAATTTCAATCCGGGATAACCGGACGGAGCGTTTTCAGGAATTTAGATATGAAGGCGGGATTGCGGCATTTATCAAACACATCAACGAAAATAAAAGTGTATTGCACGAATCTCCAGTTTACTTTTCCGGAAAATCAGATGATGTGGAAATCGAAGTTGCTTTTCAGTACAACGACAGTTACACCGAACGTATTTACTCTTTTGTAAATAATATAAATACAGTAGAAGGTGGAACACATCTGACCGGTTTTAAAGGCGCGCTTACCCGCACTTTGAATAGCTACATGAGTGCAAATAAAATTACCAACGATTCTAAGGAAAATCTATCAGGAGAGGATGTCCGAGAAGGCATGGCGGCAGTGATCAGCGCACGTGTCATGAATCCACAGTTTGAATCGCAGAAAAAAATTAAATTGACCAATGTTGAAATTAAGGGAAAAGTTGAAACTCTGGTCTCAGAATATTTGGGCGCTTATCTAGAGGAAAATCCGGCTGTAGCCAAAAAGATTGTCACCAAAGGTATAGATGCTCAGCGGGCCAGGATTGCTGCTAAAAAAGCACGAGAACTGACACGTAGAAAAAATGTGCTTGAATTCAGCACACTGCCTGGAAAACTTGCCGACTGCCAGGAATCAGATCCTGCATTAAGTGAATTGTTTCTAGTGGAGGGAGATTCTGCGGGAGGTTCTGCAAAGCAGGGACGTGACCGTAAGAATCAGGCTATTTTACCCTTAAAAGGTAAAATATTAAATGTGGAAAAGGCACGTTTTGACAAGATGCTCGGCAATGAAGAAATAAAAACGATGATTACCGCAATGGGCACCGGTATTGGCAATGAAGAATTTGATCTGGAAAAAATACGTTACCACAAAATTATCATCATGACTGATGCCGATGTTGACGGCAGCCATATTTTGACTTTGATTTTGACATTCTTCTACAGACAAATGCCGGAGATTATAGAAAACGGTTATCTCTATATTGCTCAGCCGCCTTTGTACAGGGCAAAAAAAGGACGCTCCAGTTTTTATGTCAGGGATGATAATGAACTTACGGAACGTCTGGTTAGGGCTTCCAGTGAATCATTAGTGCTCAGCACGGATAATGGAAAAACCCTCAGCGGAGAAGAGCTTTTTCAGGCTGCTCTCAAGATCAGGCTTTACAAAACCCATTATGACCGTTTGTGTTTTAACCAAAACCTGACATTGCTGGTTGATCTTCTACTTAAGCACGAAATCGAAATAGATTTAGGCGGTGCTGAACATATTCTCAAATGTGTAGACGGATTAAAAGAAAACTATGCTGATTATAAACTTACTGTAGATCCTGAAAAACAAGGCAACAATGTGTTGATTGAGGTTAATGAACAGCAGATTGAACTCTCTTTGAATTTACTGGAAAACATGAGTGCCTATGATTTTTCTCAACTGTTTCAGGAACGTTTAAAACTGATAGAAAATCTCGGAGAAAATGGTGTTGTACTGACAGAAGAAAAAGAAGGAGAAAGCCACTCTTTTCAGACGTGGAAAGAAGTGCTGGATTTTATGATTAGTTTTGGAAAAAAAGGTATGTACATCCAACGTTATAAGGGTTTAGGGGAGATGAACCCGGAACAGTTATGGGAAACAACGCTTGATCCAGACGTCAGAACATTGAAAAAAGTAAAAGTTGAAGACCTGGTTGAGTCAGACGGAATTTTCACCATTTTGATGGGTGACCAGGTAGAACCACGTCGCAATTTCATTGAAGAGAATGCTCTTCGAGTGAAGAATCTTGATGTATAACATCACTGCCAATATTACATGTCCAATCCACATTCCATAGTCGCTATAGTAGGTCGTCCTAATGTTGGCAAGTCAACATTGTTCAATCGGCTTGTCGGGCGGCGCTCAGCCATAGTAGAAAAAATGCCTGGTGTAACACGCGACCGCAACTATGGTATTTCCAAATATCATGGTTATGAATTTATCGCTATTGATACAGGCGGATTTGAACCAGTTGCGGAAAGCTCACTCAGAAAGCAAATGGTGCAACAGGCGCGTCTTGCGGTTGAAGAGGCAGATTGTGTTTTATTTATCGTTAACGCTCAGGAAGGCTGGACTCCTGCTGACGGTGAAATATACCGGACTTTGGTGGAAGCAAATACAAAATTGTATGTGGTAGTGAATAAAGCCGATAATCCGCGTTTAGAAGAGGAAAGTTCAGATTTTTACCAGTTAGGAGTAGAAACAATTTATCCTGTTTCAGCAGAACACAACCGTGGAATAGACGGACTTCTGGAAGAAGTAAATCATCTGGTTCCGCTTAAAATGGAAGAAAAGCAAGTTTATGACGAAGAAGATGATCGTTCCAAAGAGCCAATTGCTGTAGCGGTGATCGGAAAACCTAATGCCGGAAAATCATCAATTGTCAATGCACTGCTCCGCAAAGAGAGAATGATTGTGGATTCTGTTTCCGGAACAACACGGGATCCTGTGGACAGTCACTGTAATTATGAAGGTCGAGAATATTTACTGGTTGATACTGCAGGCATTCGCCGACGGGGTAAAGTAAGTCAGAAAATAGAAACCTTCAGCATAGTATCTGCACTCAAATCAATTGAGCGGGCGGATGTAACTCTCTTAATAATTGATGCAGAAGAAGGAATAACAGAACAGGTAATGAAAATTGCCGGTTATGCCAATGAGCGAAAGAAATCTCTGCTGATTGTGATGAATAAGTGGGATTTAGTTAAAAAAGACGGTAAAACCCTGAAACAGGTAGAAGAAGAAGTATACGATCGTTTGGGCTTTATCAGCTTTGCACCAATTCTTTTTGTGAGTGCTAAAACCGGACAAAGGGTTCCGCAGATATTTGAAAAAATTCTCATCGTTCATGGACAGTATGTCCGGAGAATCCAAACTTCCGATTTAAACACCATCCTCCAACTGATAGTCAATCAGCATCCTCCACCCTCAAAATCTGGTCGTCCAACCAAAGTCTACTATGGAAATCAGGTTAGTGTAGCTCCGCCGACTTTTGTTTTTATGACGAACAATCCGGAAAAAACAAATTTTGCTTACGAGCGTTACATTGCCAATCAGTTCCGCTATCATTTTGGCTTTGAAGGCACACCGTTGAATTTCATCTGGCGTAAGAAAAAATCTGCTCGTAGTAAAAATGCTGGTAAAAAGTCCTGGAAAATTTAAAGCATTATTTTTACCAGCATTAAGACGAATAAAAAAGATTCTTAGAAAATCAGCAAAAGTGTACTTCAGTAAAACGGCTGCGCAACTCAGTGATTTTATCTTTCACTGTTTTACCTTCAAGTCCTGCTTTCATCAAAGAAGCAAGCTCACCCATTTCAGCTTCTTTCATTCCGTAACGTGTCATTTCCTGCA
>JABGPG010000287.1 GCA_018645085.1 Deltaproteobacteria bacterium | reverse complement strand
GATGATAGTTTCCGGCAGGTAGGTTGGTATAATATCAAGCATTGACAGAAACAAGATGGTTATACCAAGAAAGGGAAACAACCTTGCCAAGAGGAACAACAGAGCTGGACGATAGCCTCTTAAGATATATTCCACACTGCCAAAGAGCATCAGCAAAGTGCAAATAATTGACAGTAAAAGTGTCAGTGGAATCAGCGGTTTGAAAAAAGGAAACAGAATCAGGATTGCAAACAGCACCGCGGCAATTTTGTTCCAGTTCATCAGACGGTGCAGTATCGGAGTGAAACGCATTGTTCCCAAAAATGACTGGGTGATTTGCAATGCAAAATATACAGTCGCACATGCTGTTAAGGCTGGACTGATGCTGTGTAGCCATGGACTGTCTGGCCAAAGTAGCATAAAGGCAAATCCATTCAGAGAAAAATAAAAAAAGCCTCTTGCCAGCAAAAACAAGGCATAGTCCAAATGAGTCCTGTCTCTCATCAACAAAAAAATAAACAAATTAAAAATCAGCATCATTCCCAGGGCGCCATAGTAAAATCCGAGACTGTATATATCGAGTTTAGTCTTATTAGCAAATTCTTCTTTATTCCACAAAATAAGCGGTAAAAACAACCTATTATCTGTTGAGACACGCAGATAGACAGTCGTCTTTGAGTTTGGTCTCAGTTCCAGCGGCAGCACAAAATTACGGTTATGTAGCGGTCGCTGATCGAAAGGGAAGCGGTGCCCGCTGGAAATGCTTTCAACCTCACCATTCTCATGCACAACAAAAAGATCAATACTTTCCATAAATGAAAACGGTATCTCCAGCAGCCGTTCTTGCGGTTTGACAATGGGGTTTTCTACCTCGAAACGTGCCCACCACGCTGATTTGCTTAAACCTAAATTTGGAATTTCAACTTTGCTGACCGTGAATTTCTGACTCATTTCCGCCGACATCACATCCTCAATACTCCATTGCTTATGCGGATCTTCCAACAATTCCAGATGCAGACCCAAAGGGATTTCACCGCTGCCTTCATTGAGAATAAGCGGTGAATCTGCCAGAAGCGCACTACTTCCGCCGAAAAGCAGATAAACCAAAATTGACAGCTTTATGATGTTTAAATATTTATTCACTGAACCCGCTTTTCTGCTTGTTTAAGGTTGACACGAGGAACTAGTAATTATACTTGACTTACTAGTCCAAAATCAAACAAACAGTAAATTTTTCCTGAAAACGGTTCAAGCGCATTTTTGACTGTGTTCTAAGTTTTCTCTGTGTTAAAATTTCATTTTACTGTTGAATGAACCTCAATCCATAAATTCCAGATGATTCGCAATGATTTCCTAGCAACCGTTGGCAACACTCCACTGATCAAACTTCGTAAAGCCTCTGAGCAAACCGGCTGTAATATTTTGGGAAAGGCGGAATTTATGAATCCCGGCGGTTCAGTCAAAGACCGTGCGGCAAAGGCGATTATACTTGACGCCGAAAAACGTGGACTGTTAAAACCCGGCGGTGTGATCGTTGAAGGCACTGCGGGTAACACCGGAATCGGTTTGGCTTTGGTTGGAAATTCACTGGGTTATCGTACCGTGATTGTAATTCCGGAAACTCAAAGTCAGGAAAAAAAAGATATGCTGCGACTTTGCGGAGCCGACTTGCGTGAGGTTCCGGCCGTGCCTTATCGTGATGAAAACAATTACGTCAAATTTTCCGGACGCCTTGCAAAAGAATTAGCGGAAACGGAAGAAAACGGTGCGATCTGGGCTAATCAATTTGATAATGTCGCCAACCGTCAAGGTCACTTCGAAAACACTGCTCCGGAAATATTTGAACAGACGGCTGGAAAAGTTGATGCTTTCATTTGTGCGGTAGGCACTGGTGGAACATTGGCCGGAACAGGGATGGGCCTCAAAGAACGCAATCCGGATATCATCATCGCACTTGCGGATCCGCTGGGTGCAGCGCTGCATTCATTTTACACAACCGGTGAATTCTCAAGTTGGGGTGATTCAATCACCGAAGGCATCGGACAGGGACGTATCACCGCAAATCTGCAAGATGCACCAGTTGACAGATCGTTCCAAATTCCGGATGAAGAAGCCCTGCCGATTTGCTTCGATCTTCTGAAAGATGAGGGACTTTGCCTTGGCGGTTCATCAGGAATCAATGTCGCCGGCGCAATTCGTCTGGCAAAAGAAATCGGACCCGGAAAAACCATTGTCACCATCCTCGCCGATTCCGGAGTCCGCTACCAATCCAAGCTTTTCAATCCGTTATTTTTACGTGAAAAAGGTTTACCGGTTCCGGCATGGCTGGCATAACTGAGTTGTAAAAATGCCTGAAATTTTAATGTTCCAAGGCACAGGTTCCGGCGTTGGGAAAAGTGTTTTAGCAGCCGGCTTTTGTCGTTTACTGAAAAATCGCGGATTCCGGGTTTTGCCTTTTAAAGCGCAAAATATGGCGTTGAATTCCGGTGTGACTCCTGAAGGTTTGGAAATGGGACGTGCCCAGTTTGTTCAAGCGGAAGCCTGCGGAGTGTTTCCGGATGTGCGGATGAATCCTGTTTTGCTCAAGCCCCAGGGTGCCGGTGAGTCACAACTGATCCGCATGGGAAAAGTCGTGCGTACCTGTTCCGCGCGTGAATATTACACAATGGCAGAGGAAAATTTCCGGATTGCAAAAGAAGCTTTTGATTCCCTAAAAACTGAAGCAGACTGGATTGTGATGGAAGGCGCGGGAAGCCCCGCAGAAATCAATTTGCAGGCGACAGACATTGTCAATATGCGGATGGCGGAATATGCCGGAGCTAAAGTAATACTGATTGGTGACATTGATCGAGGTGGAGTTTTTGCCTGGCTTAAAGGCACTTATGATTTGATTCAGGCTCAGCATCGACCTTTGCTGCACGGAATGTTGATCAATAAATTTCGCGGTGATGTTTCATTGCTGCAGCCGGGAATTGAACAGTTTAAGCAAATAGTTCCTGTTCCGGTGATGGGTGTGATTCCGTGGCGTGAAATGAAACTCGAAGATGAGGATTCGCAAAATTTGCAATCAAAAATTGTTCCGGATGCAAAACTTGAAGTCGCAATAATTCGTCTGCCGTACATTTCCAACTTCACCGATTTCGATCCACTCAAACAGCTTTCCGGAATTTCTGTACGCTTCGTCAACAGTGTTGCGGAACTGGAAAGCGCAGAGCTGATAATTATTCCGGGGAGTAAAAACACACTGTACGATTTGCGTTTTCTTCATCAAAAAGGATTTGCGGAAAAACTGAAACAGCTCAGCGGACACACCTGGATTTTAGGAATTTGCGGTGGATTTCAAATGCTCGGAGAAAAAGTTGATGATCCTGAAAACATGGAATCCTCTGGAAAATCCGGAACCGGAGATTCCGAATCCGGATTGGGACTGCTTCCCATGAAAACAGTTTTGGCAGGCGACAAAAAACTTGTGCGCCGGGAATATCACGGACAAAACTGGTTGGCTGGTTTAAACTGGACAGGTTACGAAATTCATCTGGGACAAACAGAATTTCACGAAAATCCGCAAGAACCGTTTGTTGTTCCGGAAGTTCCAGAGCTGCATAAAGCTGCGCTGGGTGTGATTGAACGCAAACGAAAAATAATCGGTACCTACATTCACGGTTGGCTGGAAAGTCCGGAAATCATCCAAAAACTTTTTGCCTTGTTAAGCTCGGAAACTTTTGACATTCCATTTTCTTTTCAGGAAAATAAAGAACGTGAAATGGATGAGTTGGCACTGTTTCTGGAAGAGCATTGTGATGTGGAGAAAATCCTGCAGAATTAAGACTTTTTTTAGAACTCCTAATTGAT
>JABGPG010000176.1:13566-26577 GCA_018645085.1 Deltaproteobacteria bacterium | reverse complement strand
AAAGGATATAATTTTGACTCTGTTTAAATTTCTCGAAAGACTGGTAATTCACCACCCAAAGAAAATTCTAGTCTCAACTGTTTTACTAGGTATGTTGGCAGTCCCGAGTTTGCTCTATATTCAAAACGATCCCAGCCCTCACCTTTTACCGATCAGTCATCCTGTCCGACAGGCGATGGAACAGCTTCGTGAAGATTACACAGGTACCAATCCTGGTGTTTTCATCATGCTGGAGGCAGAGGATACTATTTTCAAAACTTCCACGCTGGAACGAATCAAAAGTCTTACTGAAGCAATTGAAAATCTACGCTTGTTAACTCAGGAAGATCTGACTGCGCTGCAACAACTTTCCACAAAATTACCTGGAGAATCAGCTGAGCAACTCCGTAAAATTCTACCAAATGAAATCGACGGACTTGACGATATGTTTTGGATGGAGTTTGCCGAAATACGGGAATCACTTGAAGAGGATTCACTCTGGCTTCCGGCATGGGATGCATTAATCAATAATTTAGAAGTACGCTCCGCACCGGTTGTGGAGGTGCTTTCAATGGCCAATACTGATGATATTGTCGGTACACTGGAAGGACTGGATATTTCGCCACTTTATGAAGAAACTCCGGAAACTCCTGCTGAAATTAACAGGTTACGTAATCAAGTATTAGCCAACGAATTGTTCAGAAATTATCTCTACAGTGAAGATGGACGACACACGGGCATTTTTGTCGAATTAGCTACAGACGAAGATGATTCAGAAAATCTGTATGCAATTTATCAGGCACTCGAACGTGTTTTTGAGGAAAATCCGGGTGAAGATCTTCATTACATTGCCGGTTTTCCTATTATAGCCGCTACTCTGCGTACAGTCATTGATCGGGATACCAAGAAATTCTTCCCCTTCGTAGCTTTGCTGGCTGTCTTTTTCCTCTGGCTTACCTTCAGGAAATTTATCGGAGTAGCTGTCCCAATGCTGGTTGTTGGATTTTCGATTTTGTTCACACTGGCGATTATGGTTATTTTTGAAGTACCGCTGAACAGTATCACTTCTGCATTGCCGGTTTTTTTAATTTCGATTGGAGTTGCAGACGGTATTCACATGTTTTCAGAATACCGTGATAACCGACTGGAAGGTCATCCTCGTGAAAAAGCTGTCTCCTTAATGCTCGAAAAGCTGGCTCTACCTGTCACCATGACTTCAATCACAACTGCAGTTGGTTTTTTCTCACTTACTGTTAGTGACATTATACCGATTCTTACTTTCGGAATTTTTGTAGCAATCGGAACTTTGCTCGCAATGGTGCTCTCCCTCGTCTTTATTCCCGCACTGTTGATGGTGCTGCCTGAAAAGGAAACTGAGTCTGCAGTTGACTCAGCAACGACTACAGCAACGAGCAGTGGAGTGCATCAGGAAAATTTCATGGACCGACTCTTTCAGAAGTTTCTGGAAGGACTGACTTCATGGGTACTCCGCAACGCAAAAATTATCTTACTGGGTGCACTGATCATTTCCGGATTTTCTTTTTATGGACTTTTACAACTGAAAGTAGAAAGCAATCTGGAAAGTTATTTTAAAGCAGACGCACCTTTTGTGGTCGCAAACAAGGCCATGGAAAAAATGTCCGGCAGCCGCACAATTAACATTGTAATTAAAATAAATGAAGAAGGTGAGCCATGGAAAAATCCTGAAAATCTGAAATTGGTTGAAGATTTCCAAAAATTCCTTTCAGCAGAACAAAGGGTTAAACGTACATTCTCGCTCGTTGATTTAATTAAACGTATCAGTTATGCGTTTAACGAAAACCGCACAGACTTTAATCGTTTGCCGCAAGCAGTTGAAATCCTCGAAAGTGAAGAAACATTTGAAGAAAACGGTCAGACCGTAAAACGCAACGTCAAGAGGGAAGTCAGCGGTAGAGATTTGGTAGCCCAATATCTCGTACTTTATGAAAATTCAGGCGGTGATGTACTTTCAGATGTGATCGACAGTGAGTACCGGAACTTGAATTTGTCTGTTAACATCAGTTCAAATTCAACCACTGAGGAAGAAAAACTTCTCAAGCGTATCGATGATTATGCCGCTCAGCATTTTCCGCCGCAATTCAGTATGACCTCAACAGGTATGGTACCGATTAATGTCGCCACCAGCACCGAAGTTGTTTCAAGTCAAATCCTTAGTTTATCCGGTTCTTTGCTGGCTGTACTGTTGATGCTGGTTTTGATATTCCGCTCATTCTACCGCGGAGTGATGGGCATGATTCCACTTGTATTCACAGTACTTTTCAACTTTGGCTTTATGGGCTACTTCGGAGTAAATCTTGATATAGGAACTGCGCTCGTCAGCAGTATCGTAATTGGAATTGGTGTTGATTACAGCATCCATTATTTATCAAGAATGTTCAGTGAAATTGCTCAGGGGGCAACTCTGCAGGATGCAATTGCCAGAACTGTCAGACGCAGCGGGAAAGCCATCACGTCAAATGCGGTAACAGTCGGATTTGGTTTTCTGGCATTGAGTGTTTCTGAGTTTTTACCTTTGGTAACACTAAGCTGGATGATTTGGTTGACCTTAAATATTAGCGCTTTAGCAACCATGATTTTACTTCCGGCACTCGCAGTTAGTTTGCCGAATGCGTTGAAGCTGCGACCTGCAGATAATAAGAAATAATTTTTAATAATAGAATTTAAGGCATGTCAAATCCAATCCAAATATTTCACGGTTTACAAGAGAGTCTCAATCATCTTATTTTAGGACAGGAACGACTAATTGAACGTCTGTTGATTGCTATGCTGGCAGACGGTCATCTCCTCGTAGAAGGCGCTCCCGGGCTGGCCAAAACACGGGCCATCAAAGCCTTGGGTGAAAAAATAGCCGGAGATTTTCACCGCATTCAATTCACTCCGGATTTGCTCCCTGCAGATGTGACTGGCACGGAAATATACCGTCCGCAAGAGGGCAGTTTTCATTTTCAGGCAGGACCGGTTTTTCATAATTTGCTACTGGCTGATGAAATAAATCGAGCTCCCGCAAAGGTGCAGTCCGCACTTTTGGAAGCCATGGGGGAACGTCAGGTAACAGTAGGCGGAGAAACATATCCTCTTCCGGAGTTGTTTCTGGTAATGGCAACTCAAAATCCTATTGAACAGGAAGGAACGTATCCTCTTCCGGAAGCCCAATTGGACCGTTTTCTGCTCCATGTTTTAATAGATTATCCTTCTGTGGAAAATGAGTTGGAAATCATGCGTCTTGTACGTAAGGAAGCTCTTGCTGAAATAAACAAGCCATCCGCAATAAAGGCTGAGAATTCCGAAGATGCCAGTGAAAAGTCAGTTTCAGCAAACATCTCTGCGCAGGAAATATTTGCTGCCAGAAAAGAAGTTTTGAATATCTACATGTCTCCGGAAATAGAGAGGTATCTGGTTGAAATCATTACTGCTACCAGAACACCTGAAAGATACAGCGATGAGCTGGCGCGCTTGTTAACCTGGGGGGCTAGTCCCCGAGCTTCGCTGGCTCTTGACCGTTGTGCCCGAGCACGAGCCTGGTTGCATGAACGTGATTTTGTTACTCCGGAAGATTTGCAGGATTTAACAGGGGATGTATTGCGTCACAGAATTATCGAAAGTTATGAGGCGGAATCAGATGGAATCACTCCCGATGACGTAATCAAAAAAATACTTGCTTTAGTTCCGGTACCCTAGTTCTGTTTGAAAATATTCCTAGTTAAATTTCCGAACTTAAACTGTTCCTGCTACCTCTAAAACAATTTCTCCAGACAGTTAAAAAAATACTTGAATGAAAAATTCAAAGCAGAAAAACGGTATCTGGCTGGGAAAAATGGAACTTCCGGATTTGGTGCTGCTCGCAAATAAAAAAGTAAGCTCAGCGTCACCTCAAAGCGCGGGTACACTTGGTGGTCCTTATTTGACGAAGCTCAAGGGAAGAGGGATGGAATTTGCGGAGGCACGTCCGTATCAGCCTGGAGACGATGTACGTCATATCGACTGGAGGGTGACCGCACGTACCGGCCGGACACATACTAAATTGTTTAGAGAGGAACGTGAACGTCCGGTGATGCTGGTTCTCGATCAGGCACAGCCGATGTTTTTTGGTTCACGTGAAAGATTAAAGTCTGTGCAGGCCGCCCGTATTGCGGCTTTGCTTGGCTGGCGGGCACTGCTCAGAGGTGACCGAGTAGGCGGGGTGTTGTTTTCAGAACAAATGCATCATGAATTTAGACCAAGGGCTGACCGTCGACACTATCTACGTTTACTGTCACATATCATGAGAGAACATAATCTGCTTGTCGACAGGATGAATGAAGGTGAGTGGAGTTTCAACAGTAAGTTCATGTTTGCAGAAGCGCTGAGACGGGTTAGGCACGTAGTTCAACCTGGAAGTTTAGTCTATGTTTTAAGTGATTTTTCAGGATTTGATGCAGAATGCAGGAAACATCTCTTTCAACTTTCCAAACAAAACCAGGTGCAGGCGTACTTAATCACTGATCCTCTGGAAAAAGACACACCAACTTCCGGACGTTATGCTATGAGTGACGGAAAGTCAACCGCCTGGGTTAATGCCGGAAACAAACAAACACGCCAAATATACACTAACACCTTCGAACAGCAGCAAGAGAAAATAGCCTCAGAATTGCGTCATTGCAGAGTAAATTTGAACATTCTGAGTACAGTGGATAATGTTTCTGCAGTTTAAAATATTTTTTAACCATGAATCCGCGGAAAAAATACTTAGTCCAAGCAATGCAGTTTCCCATGAATCATCATTTTCTTGCCCAGTAAAACCTTAAAATGCCTGCAGAAAATCCTCTTGCAAATTTGAAAGACATTCACCTTCCGCCTGCAGTAAGCTGGTGGCCTCCAGCTCCCGGATGGTGGATCTTAGCGGTGCTCTTTGTTTTGCTCATTGTTTTGTGCGCCTGGTGGCTTCGCCGAAGATATGAACGCAGCAGACCCAGAATTGAAGCATTACGCATTTTGAAAGATTTGCAGGTTCAACATGATAAATCTCCGGTCGAGTTAACAACACTGAGAACATTATCACAATTACTCAGACGCACTGCATTGAGCTTTTATCAGCAGGAAGAAGTTGCTTCCCTGCAGGGCGAGGAATGGTTGAAGTTTCTTGATAAAACAGGACAAACAACTGAATTTACAGTAGGTGCTGGAAAAATATTTGGAACAAATCTTTATCAACCGGAGCCGGACTTTGAAATCGAAGTTTTGTTTCCACTGGTTAGTAAATGGGTGAAGGAATGTCCGTATCAGTCTTGAACAGTTAATCGCTATGTTTTTATTTGAAAATGGAGCAGTTGAATTTATCTGGCTGTGGTGCGCATTATTCTGGCCGTTACCGCTTTTAGTAAGCTTACTGCCTCCTCGTGAACGTTCAGTTCAAGCTCTTCGTGTACCTTTTTTTCAAAGAATAGCAGCTTTGCCTCAAACAGGTATAACAGCAGCTAAGCACACTAAATCACTGATTGCAGCAGGACTGGTATGGGGTTTAATTGTCCTCGCAGCAATGCGTCCTCAATGGGTGGGTGATCCTGTGGAACTGCCGGTTTCAGGTCGTAGTGTGATGCTGGCGGTTGATCTCTCAGGAAGTATGAAAGAAACAGATCTGGAGTTAGACGGCGAAGCTGTGTCAAGACTTGCAGTTGTTAAGTCCGTTTTGCGTCCTTTTATAGAACGCCGAAAAGGTGATCGACTGGGATTGATACTATTTGGAGATCAGGCATACTTGCAAACACCACTGACTTTCGACCGTAAAACTTTGTGGCAAATGCTGGAAGAAGCTGAACTGGGGTTAGCCGGTCAGCGCACCGCAATTGGTAACGCAATCGGACTTGCCGTAAAAAGAATGAAAGATCTTCCGGATCGTGAGAAAGTTCTGGTTCTGCTGACAGACGGTCAAAACACCGCGGGAGAGGTTTCTCCTGAAGATGCAGGACTTGTGGCAAAGGAGAGCGGTTTGAGGATTCACACCATAGGTGTTGGCGCAGATGAGGCTTGGGTGAGGACTTATTTTGGTAAACAAAAAATAAATCCATCCGCAGAACTAGATGAAGCGATGCTACAGGAATTGGCGAGCCGCACCGGCGGTAGTTATTTTCGGGCGAGGAGTACAGAAGAGCTTGAAAATATTTATGCCTTAATTGACAAAATTGAACCTGTAGAAAAAGAAAAAGAAATTTACCGTCCGCGACAGGCTCTATTTGTCTGGCCGCTTGGTATTGTAATGTTGATGCTTGGACTATGGGTTGTGGTTTTAATGCTGCGTAATTATTCTTTTAGAGAAAAAGTTGAATAATCATTTGAAATAATTATGTTGACCGAATTTCATTTTTTGCGCCCGTTGTGGTTGTTGGCAATACCACTTGTCTGGTGGCTGGTGTTTCGTTTGCTTGCTAAATGGTGGAGTACAGCTAATTGGGAGAAGATTGTTGAACCGCACCTGCTTCAATTTTTGGCGACTAGTCCGGCTACACAAAAATCAAGTCTGCTGCCCTGGATTATGTGTTTTACAGGTAGCTTGCTTTTGCTGGCTTTGGCTGGCCCTGTCTGGGAAAAAGTACCACAACCGCTGCTGCAAAAATCACAGGCAAGAGTACTTGTGTTGGACCTGTCTTTTTCGATGCTGGCGACAGACATAAAACCGACGCGGATAGATAGAGCACGTTTCAAACTGGAAGATTTGCTGAAACGTTTTGTAGAAGGTGATACTGCACTCATTGCATATGCAGGAGAGGCATTTGTGATTAGCCCACTGACACATGATCCTGCTACAATTGCAGCTCTCCTGCCGGGCTTACGTCCAAATATTATGCCTGTTCCCGGAAGCCGTGCGGATCATGCTTTTAGTCTGGCAGCAGACTTATTAAGCCGCAGCAAAAGCGGAAGCGGTCATATAATCTGGATTACAGATGGAATTGAGGGTCAGGATTTTGCTGCGCTTGAAAATACGGTGGGGCGGAATCGTCTGTCAATTCTCGCAGTTGGTACTGAATCCGGCTCGCCTGTTGCTTTGTCAGGAGGAGGTTTTCTTAAAGACAAAAACGGTGCTATCGTAATTCCAAAATTAAATTCGCAGCCTTTAGCAAAACTGGCAGATAAAAAGCGAGGTTCGTTCAGCATATTGAGTGTTGATGACAGGGATGTGGAACGTATAATTGGAGCAGAAACTACGGCTACGGACTTTGTAGAAGATGAACAACGACGGAGCTCAGACAAATGGAATGAAGAAGGGCCGTGGTTGCTGCTGCTGGCTTTACCTTTGGCGGCATTACTTTTTCGAAGAGGACTTTTATTTTCCTGGAGTTTGCTGGTGCTGTTCGGAATTTCAAGTCTGCCTAATTCAGCGCAGGCATTTGGTTGGGATGATTTATGGTTGAGAACAGACCAGCAGGCGGAGAAACTATTTCAAGAGGGTGCTGAAAAGGATGCCGCTCAACTGTTTGAAAATCCTGAATGGAAAGGTACAGCAGCGTATCGAACAGGTGACTATGAAAAGGCAATCGAAGAATTTTCACGGAATGACCGTCCACTTAGCAATTTCAATCGTGGAAATTCCTTGGCATTTGCAGGACGTTTAGAGGACGCACTTGCTGCATATGAGAAAGTATTAACAGAAAATCCGCAACACGAAGATGCTCAGTTCAATCATGATTTGATAGAAAAAATATTGCAGGAACAACAACAAAAACAACAAAATAAAAAAGGCGATAAAGGAAAAGAAAACGAGCAGCAAAAGAACAAACAGGATCAGCAACAGGATCCTTCAAAGGCTGATGCAGAACAAAATGAAAAATCCGCACAGCAGTCATCAGCCGAAAAACAGGATTCCGGTGATCCTCAATCTTCAAGTGAAGAAAAAAATAATGATAAAAAACAGTCAAATGAAAATGAAGAAAACTTGAATGATAAAACTGATTCAACTGAGAGCAAAAAGAATGAAAATGAGCAGAAAAAAAATGATAAATCTGCAGAAAAAAATATTACCTCTGACGATGAACAGGAATTAACTGCGGAAGAGCAGTCCAGACAGCAAGCTCTGGAACAATGGCTCAGGAAAATTCCGGATGATCCTGGAAGATTATTACGTAATAAAATGCAGCGTGAATATCAACGACGTGGCAAACAGCAAATTCTGAATGAACAGTACTGGTAAATGATGAAAAAATTATTGTATTTTGGGATTTTGATGATTTATGCCAATCTTAGCCTGGCAGAGGTTAGCGCATGGGTTGACAATAATCCTGTTGTAGTCGGTGAAATGTTCCGCTTACACATTGAAGCCAAAAATGCGGATGACCCAGAGGAGCCGGATCTGTCTGAAATCCGCGGTTTACAAGTTTTGAACAGAAGTGTGCAAAATCAAACTTCGATTGTAGGAACTTCAATCACACGTACTGTGAACTGGACTTATGTAATGCTTGCGCCTTCTTCCGGAAACTATCTGATTCCCGCCCTGCAGGTCGGCAGCGAACAAACCTCACCGATTGCCTTGAAAGCAGTGGAATCCAGTCAAAATTCTAACAATCAAATTGTACGTTTGGAAGTGGACGTTTCGCCCAAAAAAGTATATCCGCAACAGCAGGTTCTCATCCGTGTAAGGATCATACGGACAGGTGCACAACTCGAAAATGAATCGTTGACACCATTTGAACTTGCTGGAACACAAATTGAAAAGTTAAAGCAAAGATCTTTCCGGAAGCTTAAAAACGGTAAAAGACAGTTGATTACTGAAATATCATACGTTCTTCTTCCGGAAAAAAGCGGTACACTTGTGCTTCCGCAGCTTCGCTATCAGGGAGATGAAATACGCGGTGGTAATTCACAAAGGAATTTAGGAAATTTTGGTAATTTCGGTAACATTTTTCGGCAGCGTGGTCGTAGAATTTTCAGTAACAGTGAAGCACAAACAATTCAGGTTAAGGCATTACCCACTGGGTTCAAGGGTTGGTGGCTGCCTGCTGCTAAGTTGGAGCTTGAAGAACAATGGTTGCCGGATCCACCGGAATTCAGGGTTGGAGAACCTGTAACACGGACATTGACAGTAAGCGCAGATGGTGTTTTCGGCAACCAAATACCGGAATTGTCAGTTGAACTTCCGGAGAAAATGAAAGCATATGCAGACCAACCTTTGATTGAAACTGACAAAACTCAAGACGGACTCAAAGGCACACGCGTTGAAAAATGGGCGATTATACCTGGACAGGCAGGAAGAATGGAACTTCCGGAAATATCTGTTGCATGGTGGGATGTGCGAAAAGATGAAATCAGAACTGCTGTTTTTCCTGCAAGAATAATTGAGGTGCTTCCGGCTATTGTTGAATTTCCGGAAACTTCAGTTACTCAGGAAACGCCAGTTGAAACAAAGAAGACAGCAGTTGTAGTTACGCAGGAACCAGTGTCTGCAGACCAGCAGACCGGTTTTTGGAAAGCATTAGCCATTGTCTTTGCGATACTCTGGGGCGCGACTCTGCTGTTGTGGATATTTCTTAAAAAGAATAACGCTGCTTCAGACATTGAAAAAGAAGAGGGAAATAAGCGTAATAAAGAACTTGCACTAAGATCTGCAACTAAAAAAGTGGAAAAGGCATTGAGATCCGGAGAAGCGGAAACTGTTCAGACAGCTCTGTTAAAATGGGCTGACTCAGTCTGGAGCGAAAATCCACCGCAGGGGATTGAACAAATAGGTGAAAGAATTCCGCAATTAAAAAATGGTATCAAAGCGCTAAATTCTGTACTCTATGGAAAGCAACACAAAGAAAATTCACTGGAAGACTTACAGAAAGAATTTAGCGGACTGTCAATTACAGCCAATAATGCTAAGAATAACAGACATTCACAACTGTCACCTTTGTATCCGGAGTCAAAATGATTGAATATTTGATTGAGTATCTCAGTAAATTAGTGAATGCAAATTTCCTGCTGTTAGGATTATCTGAAAAAGTTGTTGAATCTTTAGTCCGCGGTAGTTTGTTTTTAGTGGTGCTCTGCTTAAGCTGGTTCGTTTACAAAATCGTTCAGGGACCTTTGAATAGATCTTTGGAACGTTTATCAAGCCATACAAATCAGCAGTGGGACAACGTGTTAGTGGAAAAACATGTCTTCCAACGTTTACTGAACTTTGTACCATTGATCCTGATCTATGTGCTGACATCACCTATATTGTCAGGAACTGAGCTGCTTGCCTTAAGTCAAACCCTGATTAACGTTTTATTTCTGCTTGCAGCAATGTTGACAATTGATGCTCTGTTGAGCGCACTGTTGGCTATTTATAGCAGTTCAGGCATAGCAAAGGAAATCTCGATCACGCCTTTTGTGCAAGTTCTTAAACTGGCACTTTATTTTGTGAGCGGAATTCTACTCTTATCTTTACTGCTGCAGAAAACACCACTCTACTTTTTAAGTGGTTTAGGTGCTTTGACTGCAGTGTTGATGTTTGTATTTAAAGACATCTTAATGGGGTTTGTTGCAGGAATTCAGTTAATTGCAAATAAAATGGTAGCTCCAAAAGACTGGATAGAAATGCCTAAATACGGAGCAGACGGTGATGTGATTGAAATCACACTCACTACTGTGAAAGTACAAAATTTTGACAATACAATAACTACTATTCCAACTTACGCACTGATTAATGAGTCGTTTAAAAACTGGCGTAATATGAATCTGTCAGGCGGTAGACGTATCAAAAGATATGTTAACATAGACCTCAGCAGTATTAAGTTTTGCGATACAGAAATGCTCGAGAGATTCATCAAGATCCAACTTATTTCTAAAGATATTCAAGATCGACAAGCAGAAATTAAGGTATCTAATGAGGAAAATAATATTGACGAAAGTACGCTTGTGAATGGTAGACGTCTGACCAATATCGGTATATTTAGAGCTTATGTGGAAGCCTATCTCAGGCAGCATCCGCAGATTAGTAATCAAATGACCTTTCTTGTACGTCAGCTTTCACCACGCGAAAATGGACTGCCGATAGAAATATATGTCTTTTGTAAAGAAACAAATTGGAATATTTATGAAGCAGTTCAGGCTGATATTTTTGACCATATTTTAGCAGTTGTTCCGGAATTTGATTTGAGGGTTTTTCAAGAACCTTCAGGTTCTGATTTTCAAAAGTTGTCTTGAGATAAGTATAAAAATATTATGTAAAGTAAATATATTAACTGAATTAATTAGCATATTGAAACTCTTTCTAAATATAAATTGAACAGGATACTTTATGGCGTGGATAAAAGTTATAAGTCTTGCAGAAGCCGGTGGTTTGCTGAAAAGACAATATGATGCAGCACTTAAGCGTGCCTCAAAGATTTGGAACATTGTGAGTATCATGAGTTTGAATCCTCAGGCAATGCAGGAATCAATGAGGTTTTACAAAACAATCATGTTCGGTGAGTCGCCTTTATCACGTAAACAGAGGGAGATGCTGGCTACTGTTGTTTCATCGGTCAATCATTGTACGTATTGAATACGTGCTCATGCAAACGACCTCCGTGCAGAGGTTGCTGAGGAAATAGTTAATCCGGCAGACGCAGATAATTTTGTCAATAAAGTTGCTAAAGACTGGAAAACAGCAGGTTTGAATACTGCAGATCAGGCGCTTTGTGCATTTGCAGAAAAGTTAACTCTGACTCCCGATGCTATGTTAAAAGATGACATAAAACAGTTGGAGGACTTAGGGTTCACTCAGACGGCTGTTCATGACGCCGTTCAGGTTATAGGATATTTTAATTACATTAACAGAGTTGCAGAAGCTCTTAATGTTGACCTCGAAGATGACGTAAAGGCCTGGGAAAAATAGTTGTCTATGCTAAATCTGTTTTGATCTTAATAAACAAATAAAGCTTATAAAGATTATTTATAAATTATATAATAATATTATGTTAAATAAAGTATGGCTAAATATGATAAGCTAACATGTTTGATAGCAGATGATTATAGTACCGCCCGTAGAATTATTAAAAACAATCTACATGAGTTAGGATTTACTTGTCTCGAAGCAGAAGACGGAGAGGATGCTCTGGGCATTATCTTGCAAACTCCATTAAATCTAGTACTTGCAGACGTCAAAATGCCTAATAAAAATGGACTGGAATTGCTGGAGGATATCAGAGATGATGATAATCTTAAGGATCTGCCGGTTATACTGACTATGATAGAACCACTGGATGAACTAATATCAACTGGTCGTGAGTTGGGAATGAACGATTACCTTATAAAACCCTTTGATGTGTTTAGCTTAGCAAAAGTATTGGACAAGGTAATTGTAACGGAAGGAGGAGAGTCGTTGTAGGTGGATAAGGATCAATTAACGAAAATCCGGTGTGCAAAGTGCCGGCACTATCAAGTAACCTGGGATGCTGAAAACCCATATGGCTGCAGCAAACTGGGTTTCAAGTCCAGGATTGAACCGTCAAAATATGTAGTACAGGTTTCAGGCAATGTCTGTCACAGTTTTTCGCTTAAAACAGCACGCAAATGAGAAGTATCTTAGATTGCTTTTTCGCCTGTTTCACCGGTTCGAATGCGGATCACCTGTTCAAGGTTAGAAACAAATATTTTACCGTCACCAATTCTACCGGTTTTAGCAGCAGACTGAATAGCATCAACAGCTTTATCCAAATCCTCATCACTAACGACTATTTCTATTTTAACTTTTGGAAGAAAATCAACAATATATTCTGCACCACGGTATAATTCCGTATGTCCTTTTTGTCTTCCAAATCCTTTAACTTCCATTACTGTCAGCCCGTGGATACCGGCAACACCAAGGTTTTCTTTAACTTCTTCTAATTTAAACGGCTTGATAATAGCTTCAATTTTTTTCATTTAGATTCTCTATATTTATTATGGATGAGGCAGAATACACTAAAATTATGGGGCTTTATGAGTCACATATGCAAGTAAAAAAGTTATCTTCTTCAGGAACTATTCGTCTTTACCTGCATTCTGTACAAATGTTCATAAGATTTTGTGAAAAAT
>JABGPG010000176.1:11412-13466 GCA_018645085.1 Deltaproteobacteria bacterium | reverse complement strand
CAACAACGTTTTGATGCAAAACAAATTAACGAATTATTTCAGTACTCAACAGATAGTTCTCTCAAGGGATATCAGCAACGCCTGCTCCTCGAATTAATATACGGGTTGGGTATGTCACTTACTAAAATAGTAAATATCAAATCCGCAACTCCGGAATTGGATGAGGGGCGGGTGCGTTTATATTTTCAAAATTCACGATATCGAGATTACCCTTTCAGCCAACCTGCACTAAATATTTTGAAATCATACTTAAAATTAATAGACAGCATTGAGGGTCATAATACTTTCTGGATCAATAAAAATGCGAAAGCATTAAGTACTACTCAATTGCAGAATCTTCTCAATAAATATTTTGAAGCACACGATTTGCCGGCAATTAATGCTAATGAATTGCGTGATCTGTCAGTGCAGCATTTTTCTCAAGAAGGCGCCGATATCCGTTCTCTCCAAGCTCTTAGGCAATTTAAACAACTGAGAAGATTGCAGTCTCTAAATGAGCCTGATTTCAGTCACTTGCAAAAATCATTTAAACAAAAACACCTTAGGAGTACTGTTCTTAAGGAAACATGATTCAATAAAAACAAGTATTATTATAATATTTATACGCCTCAATTAACACATTATTTTAGTGGGAAAATAAACTGCTTTCCCATCCTCCATTTTTGTCTCCATAACCATTAATCAGCAAATCTATTAGACTTGGGAGCATGGCCTGGGCTTTGATGTTCAGTTCATTAATCGTAGTACCGGAAGATAATGCTGGTCTATTGTCCATCATTTCAGTAAGTTTTCGATATATCTGAACTAATTCTAAAACATCGTTGGCCGCGTATTCAAGTTGTTTACTGCTTAAATTATTTTGCGCCCAATTAGTTTGCTGTTGATCTTTGTTGAGATCGTGACCTATTAATTCCATACTCAGATCCTTTAATCCGTGACCCTGAGTATAGGTACGGATAAGTTTGCTCATGACCTTCGTGCAGCGAAACGGACCGACGTCAATATTCATCGATGTTTTGAAAAATGCTATATCACTTAAGGCAAAATGAAACACCTTGATCACATGCTGGTCTGTTAATAATCGTTTTAGATTTGGCGGTATTTGTTTGTGTTCAGGTTTTACCAGACATACATTCTTCTTGTCATCACAAATTTGTACCAGGCATACTTCGTCTCGATAAAGTCGAAGGCCGTGTAATTCTGTGTCAATAGCGATTTCTGGTTCTGCTAAATACATTTCCAGTAACTTGTCTGAAATATCTGCGCTTAAGGTATATGTCATATTATTCTAGAATTATTTGTTGTTTAGTCTGTGGCTAAAAATTATAGGGTATTAACCTGTAGTGTAGAAATGCTGATAAAAAACTTATATGTTCGATTTGTGTCATTATCAAACATATAATTTATCACTCAAAACAGCAGATTTTGATGACCTTCAACGTTTGGTGAATATGCTATGCAATTATCTAATTATTGAAAATTATCCAAAAATCGAATGCTCAGATCTGCGCCTGTGCGATATAATATACTTAATCACCCCATTTACAAGCGTAAAGATATACATTTTTGCTGAAGCGTGGTTTTAACTATAATCATGTTTTTGCCAGGCCCATTCCGGATATTTTCGATAACCATGGTAAAACAAGCGTCAGGCTAAGACCGATTTCTGCGAGTGTCTGACTTTGAATATGCAGGCTGGTGAATGCTTCACGGACTGCAATACTGTTCCAGGTCTCTACATTCAACACCATGCTCTCCATCTCAGGGGCCAAAGTCAGGGCCAGCCACAGCCAAATAGCGTTTCCTGCTAACAGTATGAATTCACAAAGAATTGCTAATATGCGGTTTTGTTTCCAGTAAGCTCGAATGTAAAATTGTTCAAGTAAGCTGATCAGTAAAAACGCCCCTGCAACGAGTGGAAAATAACTAACAAAGAAAAGTGTAAATAGTGTGCTTGCATATGAATGCGCATATTGCGCTATTTCAGGAGAAACTGTGAGCGGCATAATTTTAAAGGCAAGTGGAGCTAAGACAGGACCGGCAATCAGCATTCC
>JABGPG010000176.1:0-11312 GCA_018645085.1 Deltaproteobacteria bacterium | reverse complement strand
CAGAGGATTTAAGCTCAAGCTGTTCCCTCAACAGCCTTATACACGAACAAAGGACACTTTACGTGATGGATCAGATAGTCAGTGTTGCTACCCATGATCATTCGGCCTATTACTGTATGTGAATGGGCCGCGAGCATAATCAGTCTTGCGGAGACACTTTTCTGTACATCCATGATTTTAACATAGGGTATGCCAAACCTGACTAAAGTCTCGTATGGGGATTTAATTTCTAATGCAGCTAGATACTTGTTTAATTCATTTTTAATATGAGCAACCTCTGCATCATGTTCTTGTGTATCCATGTCACTAATCACATCTTCGTCTTGTTTTCGAAAAAACCCTGTCTCCATCATGTAGTAGTTTCCAGCATATTCCGGTAGTTCATCAACATGCAAGAAGACGAGCTTAGCATCTTCTTTCTGCGCCCATTCATCTGCCTTCTTGATCAGGTCAAGGTTTACATCTGTGTAGTCCAGTGGGACAAGAAACTTGTTTTCAAGCTCCAATTCAGTGCGCTTATAGACGTAAACAGGGGTTTTAGCAGCGTGCAACACATGATCCGTATTACTACCTAAAAATAAGCGATGCAGAATAGAGTGAGTATGTGCCGCCATGAAAATCAATTGAGGCTCCAATTCATTTTCAAGTTCAAGAATTTTTTCATAAGGCTTTCCTACACGGAACAACACCTCATAATCACTCTTTAATTTATAGCGCGACACAGCAACTTCAAAACGATCCTCAAATAACGGCGTTTTTTCTTCGCTCCAGGAATAATCAGGATTAATAACATGGAGAAATGACAACTTAGAACGCGTTTTTTGACCCCATTTATCAGCTAATTTTATTAGATCTTCGCTAATTTCAGTATTATCCAAAGGTACTAGAATTTTATTTTCCATTGGGTCTCCATCAGTTAAGGTTTAATAAAATACTTATTAATATTAATTACTAATAAGTACAGCTTAGTTTATTAAACTATTTCTGAGCAGAAAATAAATCAGGAAATATACGTAGATTTAACCTGTATTCCTTTGTGTAGATGTCCAGGATAATTAATGACTGAAAGAATGGTGCCGAGAGCGGGACTCGAACCCGCACGAGCATAGCCCACTGCCCCCTCAAGACAGCGTGTCTACCAGTTCCACCACCTCGGCATAAATTGAAGAGCTTATTATTATGTCAAAATACAGTTTTATTGCAAGTATTTTAAATATAGTTTTATTAATTGAATTCCTAATTTATTTAATATTTCTTAGTATCATATTAATTTAACATAATATTATTATATGATTTAATTTAAAAAATTTAACAATCTACTCTATTTTATTTTTGTAAATCCAATTTACAAATTACAGACATCTTTTAATCATCAAAGCAGTTGATTGCGGATTTTCCAGCGGGAATAAATGTGAACCGGGAAATGGAATAACCTGCAATTGTGCGAATTTTCTATTTATCCAACGCAAATCAGAAGGCCAGAGGATTGGATTTTTGGCAGCATAGACTAAAGTACCTTTTACTTTGTAGATATTCTTGGGAAAGGATGTCAGTGATTTGTGGAAAATAGCCACTTCTTTTGCCACCGGAATCGTCAGTTCTACATCATTAGCTGTCTCAGTCAATCCGTGAGTTACATAGTCATTCAAGGTCTGAGGATGGAAATTTTTAAACAGCTTATTTGCCTGGAATAATGTCTTAGCCTGGGACTTTGACTCAAAGTGATCACGTCGCTTTTTTGACTTACCGGAGGGACTCACCCAATCCTCAATATTCAAGGCACGTAACAACTTGATCAATGCACTTTTTTGTACTGAAAAAAGAGGCGGGTCAAGTAGGATAATGCTCTGAAATAGCTCAGGCTTTTTAGCTGCTGCGAGTAAAGTCAGTACACCTCCAAATGAATGTCCAATCCCAATTACAGCTTCCCCTTGTTGCTCAATGCTTTCCAGAACATCATCCCTCATATCATACCAGTTTATCTCATTAGGATTAGTATTTTCAGCTAATATATTAATAGCTGATATTTTATGTTCTTTTAGATGATCAAAGAGGGCAGTGTATGTTTTGGCGGGAAAGCCGTTTGCGTGACTAAATTGTATAATGGACATGATTTATCGGTGACTGTAGCATGGGCGCTATTTATAGCTAAGCTACCTTGTTTTACTGTATTCGTAAATGACTTTGCCGCTACTGTCGTGGAAACGCATTTGAAGCTTTTCACTGGTGATATCCAACCAGACAAATCCTGTATCATTGTATGTGTATTTATTCAATGCTACTGATTTATTTAACTTTTCTCTTTCACTTGCAGAACGGTAATGTGCCCCACCTGCACCACTGATCACATAATCTGTAGCTGAAGTTTCAGATTGTAAATGCGCTAAATTATGGTTATGACCTGCTAAATACAGATCCACTCGTCCTTCCAGAAACCAGTTCCAGTAACTGCGTGTTATTAAATCAACGTCGCCATGTGTTCCATTCGAATAGATTGAGTGGTGTCCGAAAGCAATAGTCCATGGACGTTGTTCCGCATTTGCTTCAAGTTGCGCATCATGCTGATTAAGATTTTTTCTCAACCTATCAGAAGAAAAGGGGCAGTTAGTATTTAAACCGTAAAAGCGAGCCTCTGTTGTATTGAATGAATACTCATAGTTCGGCATACGCCAAGTTGGGCTTTTCAAACTGTAAACTAGCTGCGAAAGTACATCCTGTTTTACATCATGATTGCCTAGCACTGCAAAGAAAGGTTTGTTGATTTTTTGGTATACCTGTTCAAATTTTGTGTTAAATTGCGGATCTTCAATTGAGTTAACACCATCCGGATAAAAATTATCACCCAGGAGTAAGACCAGATCACAGCCTGATTCTTCACATACTTTTGCCATTCCCTGAGCAACTTCAAACTGCTCCTCCTTACCTGTACCTGTGTCTCCGACTGCGATCAACTGAAGATGACCTTTACGTAATGCTTTAATTTCAATCGGTACGATATCATTTTCGAGTTGGAAACAGCCCACATCACTGCCTTTCTCATACAGCTTGTAACCACCTGTACCACCGATTCCCAGCACTAAAAATAACAGGATCAGTTTCCACCAGACTAAGATTCTCTTTTTTGGTGAAGTTCCGGTCATAAAAGGATGTTATTTACTAATTTCAGCAATTGTTGGATATTCAATCAAAGTCAGTAACTGTTCCAAAACGGGATCACGTAAACCCAACTGGTGCAAGCATTTAACAGTATTTTGCACATAATCATGACAAGAACCGCATTTTCCTTCAGCACGAACTACACGCTGCGCAACTTCCTCTAGAGCAAGATCAGGTACATAATGTTCATGTTCCGGATTGATAACAAAAGTGATCGCTGACACATTCAGTTGGTCAGTCTGTACACTAACCCAAGTTGGAATATAAGTTTCCGCAAACATTTCACGTTCCCAAACTATCTGAAGTTCAGTTTCTAAATGTTCCGGAGCAATCCGGAAGGCCATCCCCTGACATGAATCTCCCTGATCCAAACCAAAGACCAAACCATGATAATCCGGAGTACCTCTATATACAGTTGATTTTAAACATAAACGTCTGTGATACCCAGATACTACACCTGTTATTTTTTCGGCATATTTGAAATCCGGATTCCACATCAATGAGGCATAACCAAAAACCCAGACTCCATTTTCCAAATTTCGACCTTTTAACATTTCCTGAAATGAAGCGGATAATTCCTGGGAGGACAGAGTACGAATTGAGTCCGCCTCTTTGAAGGAGCCCCATTCAAAGGAAGTATCCTCCGTACTAACAATCTCTGAATCTTTTGTCACGCGACAATCTGGTAACAGGGTTTGTACTCTGTATCTCTGGATAGTTTCATCCGTTTATCATGGCAAAACGTAGCAAGTAAAGCATCAAGTTTCGCCATCAACTGCGGATCTCCGCTAATTTGAAAAGGACCATTTTTTTCAATCGCAAGTACACCTTCCTCCTTGATATTTCCGGAAACAATTCCTGAAAACATTTTACGCAGATTACAGGCTAGCTCGTGTTTTGGTTGATCATAATGCAAATTTAGTGCAGACATAGCTTCATGTGTCGGACTGAACGGACGTTGATAGTCCGGCTCAATATGCAGCATCCAGTTGTAATAAAATGCATCACCCAACTTTTTACGATATTCACGAACTTTTTTAATTCCTGCCTGAATTTTCTTGGCTACTTTTTCAGGATTATCGATAATAATTTCGTAATATTCCCGGGCTTCTTCTCCTAAAGTAGCACAGATAAAACTGTCAATTTGCTCAAAATAATCTTTACTCTCAACAGGACCTGTAAAAACGAGGGGAAAGGGCTGATCAGCATTTTTCGGATGCATCAGTATTCCGAGCAAATACAGGATTTCCTCAGTGGTCCCGACTGCTCCCGGAAAAACAATGAAACCGTGTCCGGAACGTACAAAAGCCTCAAGCCGCTTTTCAATATCAGGCATGACAACTAAAGTGTTAACTATCGGATTCGGTGATTCTGAAGCAATAATTCCCGGTTCTGTAATGCCAATATAACGACAGTTGTTGTAGCGCTGTTTTGCATGAGCAATGGTAGCGCCTTTCATGGGCCCTTTCATAGCTCCAGCACCGCAACCTGTGCAAATATTAAATTCACGCAAACCCAACTGATAACCTACTTTTTTCGTATATTGATATTCGGTTTCACCTATTGAATGTCCACCCCAGCAAACTACTAAATTTGGATCCGTCAAGTCTCTCTGTAATCCTGTATTACGTAAAATATGAAAGACAAAATCAGTGATTGAAGACGATTGATTTAAATCAAAACCTCCTTTTTTTGAAAGTTCTGTACCAACAAACACAATATCACGCAGCACCGAAAACAGATGTTCATTGATGCCCTGAATCAACTTTCCATCCACAAATGCTTTGGGCGGTGCATTGCGGATTTCAAGCTTGATGCTGCGAGTCTGCTGTACAACTTCAATGCTGAAATCGGGGAAACTTTCGAACATTTCTTTTCCGCTGTCAGTGTGACTGTCACTGTTCAGCACAGCGAGGGCACAGCGTCGGAACAGTTCATTCAGTCCTCCGTTTTGAGGATCACTGAGTTGGCGAATTTCTTGTTGTGAAAGGAAATCTAGGATACCTTTTGGACGAATACTGGCATCCATAATTTACAGGCTGGGAAAAAGGTTTGAAATAAAGAAATGAAAAGCTTAGTTTAGCGGCAGGAAAGAGTTTTTAAGAGGCACAAGAAGATTAGTTCATGGCTTTAATTGCTGGATTCCTGATTTTTTGATGAGTTGAGGGATTATTTTTAGTGCCCTCTGCTCACCGATTTGTATTTACGGACTGACCAGTCCGTTTAACAACTTGCTCAATTGAACTGACTGCTTGCTGGTGCAGAGGCTGATGGCACTCCCGCAGATGCGCCGCCAACTGCAAACGAACTGATGCCACGTTTTGTTTCACGACTGCCGCATTCCGGACAGTCAATTTGTGAATCCATTTCAGAAAACCGACGAAGTTCTGTAAATCCACTTGTGCATTGCTGACACTGGTATTCATAAAGAGGCATTTTTCTCCTGCATTAAATATTTGAAAAATCAGTGTTTTAGTCTATCATGTTTTATGTTGCAAATCAATCAGTTTTAGTACTGTGCTAGATTGTCGCTGAAATTTCTTGAGACTTTTTTGAATTAACTGATGAGAGACATTTTAATGATATAATAATATACTGAAACAGAAATAATTCAGGCTAAATAGTAAACAAACTAATGTAATTGAAATTAAATCACTGTTTGAGAAATCCGCAAAATAATCATTATTACAAGCAGGGATACTAAATATTATCTTGTATTTTAAGACAGGATTACCATAGAATCAAACGTTCCAACAATAGCCAATAAACGTATTTTTAGGCTGTTTTAATCAAAGTACTTATTCAGAGAATAATTATGAAGTTCATTAAAGTATCTTTAGCAATTTTCATTTCACTTTTATTGTTTAGCCAAACAGGCAGCGCCCAAGAGTCTTCTGCCGAAAACACGAAGCAGAGTTCAACAGGAACCGAGGATGTCACTGGGGATTTTGTTTTTCACAAGGTGTCTGCAGGAGATAACAAAAAAGTATTTCGCGATGCTGTGACAGGACACATTGTCAGTAACAAAGGGATACAGAATTTTTATGCTGTGCCTGCAGTTGAAACCAAATGGCTAGGCACAATAATTAATTCTGAAATCGAATGGCATAAACAACTGCAGAAACTTGAACAGACATACCGTAAAACATTTCAGAGACGTGCTGAGCTAAAATCCGGCCAAAGCGATCGTGCAGTACGTATAGGAAACTACAGCTTGAATATTTCTAAACTTGAAAAAGAGATTGCTGAAATACGTCGGCAAATTGTCCAGATTAACGTTGATCAGCAGGTTTATATTAACAGTCTTCGCAAAACGCCGATCACGACTCTAGTTGCTATCAAAACGCTTTATACGCCTGATTTAATGAGCAGCAAGGACAAACTTGATGTGCTTAACAGCGCAATTTTCAACAGTATGGAAGAACCGGTGTTGGGCCATATAAGCTCGACTTACGGAAACAGTATCACCATTCCATTTCAATCCGGACATATTCGCGTGACCTACATGTATCCGGAAAATATCACGTATTTTGATTCTGAAGCAAATGAACATGTCTATCTGTTTTTGCGCGTGGAAGCCTACCCTTTTTCAACAGGCGCTTCAAACGATGGAACTGTTGAGGACAGAGGAGTAGGAGTAGAAATCCTTTCAAATATTAAGCAAATCCAGTCTTACCTCAACACAAAAGAAGTTGGTGATAAACGTTTAATGGACTGGCTGATCAAAGAATATAGCAATCAAAAACTCAACAATGATCATCTGTTGAACTTGATCACAGGCAAGTTAGGTGATTTCAAAATGTTCCGCAATGGTCTAAAGCAGAGTATTTCAGAGCTACGTTCAAAAGTAAAAATTATCGTTGCTCAAAGGGATTCGCTTGTTGGCAGTGGAGACGCGGAAATTATCGAAGCTGAATACAAACAAGCAAAAAATCTTTATCATCAATTCTATGCAACAAGAAATGTACTGACTCAGGAGAAGTATACTCTTGAAAACGATGTGATGTTCAGTTTCTTCCACATGGAAGGTGAATCAACTAAGAAAAACGCTAACACTGAACAAAAACAAATGCTGGATTCAAATGTTGCATCAAATATTCCTATCAGCGGCAGACCACTGAAAGATATTTTTACTGATATCCTGATTACTGCAAATCAAAAAAGGAAACTTAATCTGCAGAACTATCGTGAAAGAATTTACCGTGCAAACGAAGAACAGACACAGCTCATTCAGGGTGCATTAGAGTGGGAAGTGAAAAGTGAAGAATTCAGCATTTTGAAACTTACTCGTGGAAATGTAGGTTCAAGAAGCCATTTTGTACTGCATCTTGCAAAACGCAGCAGTCTAATTTCCAAGCCTGGCTTTCCTGCACCAAAAAGCGGTGTCTGCAAGTCAACACTCTTGTTTAAACGTGGAAAAAATGCGATGCGTAACTCTTCAAAACCTGCATTGGATAAACTCGCAAAATGCCTGCGTAAATACCCAAAACAAATGATCCAGATTACTGGTCATACTGACCCACTCAAACCGGATTATGGCGAAGGTTCAAAATTCAGTAATGTTACTTTAGGCTTAAAACGCGCTGAGGCGGTCATGGACTCTTTAATTGCGCTGGACTTCAACCCTGGCCGTTTCATTGTAGTCAGCAGGGGAGCAAAGGATCCTGTTGCCATTGGAAGAGAAAAGAAAGACCTCGAGAAAAACCGAAGAGTTGAAATTATCTCAACACCCAAGGAATAATCCGATCCTTAATTAAACTAACAGCTTTAACGGATTTGCGGGTAGAGTTTCAGGAACTCCTCAACAAAGTAAGTGGCGAACTTCTCAGTGTACGCTGAGTGGCAAGCCATGCTACCCCAACGCTTAAAGCTGTAACTCCGATAATGCTGCCTAAACTTGTCTGCCAAGTCCATTTCCAGAGATTTTCAAAAAACCACCAGGAAATTCCGTAAGACATTATTAAGCTGAAAGCCACCCCGAACAAGCCTGCAAAAATACCCAGCACCGCAAATTCAATTTGTATCATCTTCTGGATGTCGGAAAATCTGGCGCCAAGTACCTTAAGCAGATTCAGCTCCCAGAGTCGTCCCTCAACTTCGTGACGTGCAATTGAAAAGACAACCACCAGGCCTGCCAGAATTGAGAGATAGGCCATCAGCCTGAGCGCCAAAACCATTTGATCAGAAATTTTCAAGACTCGCCCAACCATGCGTGTCACATCAATCACGGAAACATTTGGATAATCACTGACAATCCGGTTTTGCACATTCAGCCGGCGTGTTGCGTCAAGACCGCCTATTGAGCCTAAAAATGTTCCGGGGGCATCTTCTAAAACTCCGGGTTGAAAAAGAATGAAAAAATTCGGTTGAAAACTATTCCACTGTACCCGGCGCAGGTTGATGACGATGGCCTCGACCAAAACTTCCTGCACATTAAAGGTCAACAAATCACCTAATTTAAAACCCATTCTTTCGGCATAACGCACCTCCAGTGAAACTTCCGCCGGTTTTCCGGAATCCCAAGCAAATTTACTCGCCAAAGGACGACCCTCCACAATCTGCTCAGAATCAGCAAGCTGTGTTCGGTATGACAGGTTGAGGTTATGTCTCCGAAAGTTCTGCTGTCTTTCCTGTTCACGGGTCAGAGCAACTTCTTCAGTATTAACATCAAAGCTCTTACCGTTCACTTTTTCCAGACGCGCCCTCACCATTGGTGAGAGATAATTTAAGTTTACTTTTTCTGCAGCCAATGTTTTCCGGAGCGGTTCCATTTGTTCCGGCTGAATGTCAAATAAAAACAGGCTCGGAATGCGGAAATCATCAGGTCTCGAGACTTCTTCCTGTAAACCCTGATAAATTTGCGGAATCAAGTTTATCAATAAAGTTCCAAGTGCCAAGGCCAGAAAGCAGGAAATTGCGCCTGTGCGGTTACGCTGAAGATTGCGGAATGCGAGTCGCTTCATCGTGCTTCCTGAAGTTTGACTGAACTTTCCGGCGAGGAATAAGACAAGCCAGGCCAAGCTGCCTAAAAACAGAATTGAAAGCAGCAGCATGCCCACAAAAGCACTGCCCACAATCAATGAGTGAGACTGCCAGACTGACAAAGACCATGATAAAATAAGCAGCGGAAGATAACTCAAGGCCTGTCGCCAGAACGCAGGATTAACATCCTGCTGTCCAATATTTCCATGAAAAAGCTGTAAAGGCTGAACATTACGAATTTTTGTCAGCACAGGCAGGCAAAAGACCAAACTTCCAACACCACCTAAAACAAGGGCAAACAGCAGGCTTCCCAGACTTAGCTGAGTTTCAAAACCACTTGGCAGAAATTGTTTAAGCAGCAAAGGTAAAAGCGGTAAAATAGCTAATGAGATGATAATCGCAATCAACGCAGCACCGGTTCCGAGCAGTCCCAATTGCCACAAAACCATCCGGTAGGTTTGCTGACGGGTTGCACCCAGACTCATTAAAATCGATATTTCACGAAAACGATGAACCAGATAATTACGGAAAAGATAAGCTGCACCTATTCCTGCCAGAAATACTGCAATCATTGCCACTAAACCCAAATAATCATTAAGATAACCCAGCAAACGTCCGAGGTTGTTTCCGGCTCTTTTATGGGTCAGGATTCTGATTTTTGAGTCTGATCCGTCAAAACTCTTTATTTGATTTTGCAGATCAACCACAAGTCCTGAAAGATCAGTACCTTCAGGCAGACGGTACAATCTCTGGTAACTGACTCTGCTTTTTTTACTCAACAGACCGGTTTCCTGCATTTGTGAATATCCGAGATAAACACGCGGAGCAAGTCCGAAAGAAGAAAAAGAACTGCTGGGATCATCAATTACAGTGTCCGCAATGCTGAAACTCTGCTCACCAATTTTGATACTTCCGCCTACTTTGAGTCCCAGCATAAACAACAGTTCCGGATAAACCCAGGCTTCAGCAGACGTATTCAGACTTTGTCTTATATTTTCCTCTTGCACAACTCCGTTCTTTTTCAAAACCATTTTTCCATAAAAAGGAAACCCTGCTTCAATACCTGTGACCTGCACCAAGCGTGTCTGATCTTTAGAAGCGACCATTGTAAACAGCGTTGTTTTGCGGGTGGACAAAGTATTTGGGGGAAACTTTGCTTCAAGAGCGTCCAAAGTTTTTTCTTCAAAGGGAAGATAGCTCGTCAGTGCGACATCTGCTCCGAGAATGGCTTGTGAGTTTTGGCCAAGATGATTATCGAGTGATTCTTTGAATGAATCCAGTGCAATGAAACCGGCGAGACCCAGGGCGAGATTGAAAAGAAAAAAGAGACTGAAACGTCGATTATTCAACAACTCCCTCAAGGCCAGTTTGAACCAGAAAAATGGAGATACATTCTTCATTGAAAAGTTCCGGAATGAAGAGTCAATTGTCTGGAACAGCGCTGGGCCAATTCAGTATTGTGTGTTACCAGCAGCAGGGTCATACCTGTCGTCTGTACAAGATCAAAAAGCAGGTTACTGACCTGTACTCCGGTCGCATTGTCCAGATTACCTGTTGGTTCGTCGGCAAGTAAAATTGAGGGTCGGATTACGATTGCTCTGGCGATAGCTACTCTTTGTGATTCACCACCGCTGAGTTGATGCGGAAAATGTTTTTCGCGTTCTGCCAGTCCAACCTGCAGCAGAGCCTCCTGCGCGCGTTGCTGACTGTCTTTATGTCCAAACATTTCCAAAGGCAGAGAGACATTTTCCAACGCTGTCAGGTGCGGCATCAAATAAAACTGTTGAAAAATAATGCCAATGTTCTCCGCGCGAAATTGCGTCAGTTTAACTTCACTCATTGCGGATATTTCCTGCCCCCGTAAACGAAGTGAACCTGAGCTTTGTCGATCCAAACCGGCCAACAGTGACAATAGCGTGGATTTCCCGCTTCCGGATTGTCCAACAACCGCAACCGTTTCGCCTTCCGCAACTTGTAGATTTAAGTTTTTCAGGACTTCAATTTTGTCGTGATCGGCCTGTGGAAAAGATTTATCTAATCCTTCAATTTCAAGAATCATAAGAATGTGTGTGCTAAAGCTTTCTACGTTTATGTTAAAAATCAATTTTGAGTGTACAAAATAACGCACTTTTAATCAAATTATGACACGCTGTTTTTAGTATCATTTTGTAACG
>JABGPG010000050.1 GCA_018645085.1 Deltaproteobacteria bacterium | reverse complement strand
ACGGGCAATGTCTGAGTAATTTATAAAAAATGAAATATCACCCTCTACGGCTTCTGCAAATATCCGCGCTGCTTTTACTTGGAGCAGGATTTTACTGGCCGGTTTTAAGTTTTCTTACCGGAAGTAATCCTTTGCATCCGGAAGAAAGTTTTTTGCAGGGTGAGTTTTTTCTGGATTTTTTGAGTGATCCATGGAACTTACGTGTTATTGCTTTTTCACTCTTTCAGGCATTTTTGAGCGCAGTTCTTTCGATTCTTGTTGGACTCCCCGGGGCATGGTTGCTCACCCACTACAATTTTCCGGGACAGCGCTGGTTTCGTTTGCTGACCTACCTCCCCTTCATCCTACCTTCGATTTTAGTAGTTTTGGCGATGGTGCTGTTTTTTGGCAACAACGGCTGGATCAACCGTGGCTTGATGGCTTTATTTGGTACAGAAGAGCCACCGGTGCAATTCCTCTATTCACTTTCCGGAATTTTGATTGCGCATGTTTTTTATAATTTCCCCATTGCAATGAAAATCATCGGTGATCAGTGGGAGCGGATTTCCGAGCAATATCTCCAGGCTGCACGTTCACTCGGTGCAGGAAATATGAAGCGTTTTTTCAGGATTACTCTGCCCTTGCTGTTACCTTCAATCGGTTCTGCTTTTGTCTTGATATTTTTACTCTGCATGAACAGTTTCGCGATTATCCTCGTTCTCGGAGGAGGTATCCGTTACACAACAATCGAAGTTTTGATTTATCAGTTAGCACGCATCGAACTGGATTTTTCAGGTGCCGCGAGTTTAGCTTTTCTGCAGGGCGGGTTGAGCCTGCTCGGCATGGCAATTCTGCTCAAGGGGAGGAACCGTAGAGTTGAACAGAAATCTGCAATAAAAAGTTGGCTGCCGGAAAAACTGAGGAATCATTCCCTGAAAGCCTGGTTTGCTGTGTGCTGGATTATACTTATCTTAATTTTTACACTGGGACCGTTGTCTGCAATCGTGCTGGACTCTTTTCGCAAATTTGAGAATGGTGAGTGGATTTACACCTTGTACTGGTACGAAAAACTTTTCAGCTGGCGTGAAAACAATCATTTCCTCTCTTCACTCTGGAACTCCCTGCGGATAGGACTCGGAAGTGCTGTTATTTCATCCTTGTGCGGACTTGGACTGGTGAGTTTAATTGCCTATAAAAAGGGTGGGCAGCGTCGTTTTTGGGAGGTGTTGACTTTGTTTCCGCTCGCACTTTCAACAGTAGTTTTTGGTGTGGCATGGTTCCATTTTTATCAGGGTAATCTGGCCGGTACTGTTCCGTTGATTTATGTGGTGATGGCCATGCATGCGCTGTTGACTTGTCCTTACTGGATTCGAGTGGTTCTCCCGACACTGGAAAGCATTCCGCAGCAGTGGCACATCGAGTCAAAAATGCTCGGCAAAAAACCTCTGGAATATGCTTTGCGGATTTTGTGGCCGTGGCTGCGTAAGACATTTTTAATCGCCTTTTTCTTCAGTTTCTCACTTTCACTCGGTGAACTTAATTCCACCATGATGATCGCCGATGACAGCGTACGTACCCTACCACTTGAAATATACGGTGCGATTTCCGGATATCGTTTTTCATATGCTTCAGCCGTTGCGGTGATTCTCCTTTTTCTCTCAGTCTCAACATTCCTTGCGGTGGAACGTAGTCTGGGACACTTTGAAATATTTAAGTGAAATTATAGCGATTTTCAGGGAAAAAACTTTACTCTTACTCAGCATAAGAGATATGCTGAGTGAGCAAATTGAAACTCAGATTGATAACCAAAGAATCGTACAAGGAGGGGATGTATGGAGATTGGGAGCATAAGAGAGGAAACGTTTATTGCAGAAAGATCTGCTGCTGAAAACTTGTCTGCTTCATTAGTGGAGCAAGGTTTGGAATCAGTAATTCTTGAATATGCTATCAGCACATTTCCTTTCTCGGGCGCTTTTGAAAACGTTCCGGGTTATCGCGAAGATGAACTGCCGGAATTGATTCAGGGACTGATTTCCGAAGGTATTGTCAAAGTCGGCTTTTACTACGAGGAAATGCAGGAAAACCTGACAATATTTTATTTCCTGCGTTTGAATGAAGAAAAACATGTGGTTCTGGGTCTGGATCCTAAAGAGGTTTCAGTCAGTATCTCAAATGTAAACGGCATTTTTCGTTTGAACGATGAGCAATATGTTAACTTGCTGAAAATCCCGCTCTGCTGAGTCATTTCTGATTTGGCAAAATCTCCAAATTTTTACTTCTATCAGTCAACATCATGCCAGTAATTTCGGTTTTTTAACTCTCCGGAAAGAGAATCTATGCAACTTACTTTGATTGGTATGTCCGGAGTTGGAAAATCTCACTGGTCTAAAAAGATGGAAGCTCTGGGATACCGCAGATACAGTTGTGATGAACTGATTGCAGATCGTCTCGGGACAGAACTGGGTAAGAAAGGTAAAGCTACACTGAACCTCGCAAAATGGATGGGACAGCCTTATTCGGAAGGCTATCAGGATGCGGAAGCACTGTATCTTGAACTTGAAAAAGAAGTTATCACACAGATCTGCGAAGAGCTCGAACACGGTAGTCAAAAAGATAAACCGGTGGTGGTTGACACGACGGGGAGCTTGATTTATCTTGAAGAAACACTGCTCAAACGTTTGCGGAAGCTGACACGGACAGTTCTCCTGAATCTGCCTGTCAATAAACAGGAAGAACTTTTTGAGACCTACCTTCAGGATCCAAAACCGGTCATCTGGAACGGGATATATCTGCCTTGTGAAGGGGAAATCCCTCAAAAAGCCCTCAGCAGATGTTACAGAGATTTACTGTCTTTCCGAAATAAACACTACACATTAATGTCTGATTTTCAGCTGGATTATTCTTTTCACCACAACCTAGGAACCACGGTAGAGGATTTGATTGAGTTGCTCGGTAGCAGTTTGAGACAGTAGACCTGAATCTCCTTCAGGTTATATTTTAGCTTTCCACATTAAAAACCGGATCCTTCTTCAACCTAAGATTCAGTACTGAGTTGTGCGGATCCTGAAGTCTTCTTCTGCAGCTAAAATTTTTACTCCACTAAAAGGTTTAGCTTAAATAGGATACTAGAATTAAATTCCTGCTGATAAAAGTTTTTAGGATGTGTTTATATTTGCTTGAAATTTGTTGATGAACAATGTCAAAATATAAGTTTTTAATCTAATAATTAGGAGGAGCTATGGAAATCATCTCTGTTGATGGTTGGTATTTATTGTTACGTTGGACACATTTGTTGGCAGGTATAACCTGGATCGGCCTGTTATATTATTTTAATTTTATACAGGGGGAATGGTTTAAAGAAACTGACGGTTCTTCAAAAACCGCAGCGGTGCAAAAACTTGTGCCTCGCGCTTTATGGTGGTTTAGATGGGGCGCCATGTATACTTTCCTTGCAGGAACTTTGATCCTGATCTCCAAAGGAATGAAAGGCTGGGATATTTATGCGTCATCCTATGGGATTTTGATTCTTACCGGAGCAGCTCTTGGAACATTTATGTTTTTGAATGTTTGGATGATCATCTGGCCAAAACAACAAGTTGTCATTGCTTCTACAAATCAAGTGGCAGACGGTGGAGAGGCTTTGCCTGAAGCCGCAGGTTGTGCAGCAAAAGCAGCATTGGCTTCCAGAACAAACACATTGTTTTCCATTCCGATGCTGCTCTTTATGGGTGCAGCAAGTCACTTCCCTCTTGCAGTGACAGAGGATACAAATTATTCAGGACTATTTTGGGTTTTGACTATAATTATCGGCTTGCTTGAAGTTAATGGAATAGTCGGTAAACCCGGACCAATGGCCTCCGTTAAAGGTGTCATAACTTCCGGACTTGTCCTGACAGTAGTTCTCTTTGG
>JABGPG010000247.1:2526-3913 GCA_018645085.1 Deltaproteobacteria bacterium | reverse complement strand
CTACTGCTTTTTTACTTATTTCACTGGCTTTCATTTCCGGCTTTTCTGCAAAGGATGGAAGTTTATCTGAGGCAATCAAATGATAATTTTCCATCGAAATATCCAGTGGTTCACGGTAACCACCGTTATAGAAAAAAGTAACGTGCGCGAATTTCTGTGTTTCTGTTAAACGGAACTGCTTGAGACCGAGCTCCAGGATACGTTTGCCAAACGGATCCTCAACTTCCGGTGTTCCTGCCAGAAAATCCGGAGGAATCTCATTGTCCTGATCGTACTGTGTCATCCCAGCAAACATCACTTTGGGACGTGCCTTTCGTTCAAAATGCGGAAAATCATCTACCAGCATCGCCTCTGAAAATTCACTTGCGCGATCACTACGGAAGTTCGTAAAAATGAGCGCATGCTGATCTTCTATTTTAGCAACTGCCTCTCCGTTACGCACAATTACAAATCCGGGAATGTCCTGATCAATGATCTCCGGATCAAGTTTCCGGAAATGTTCAATCGCATTTCGGATGGACGGAAAGCGGTTTTCAGATTCTCCTTTCACATGAATCTTCCAGCCGGCTTCCACTTTTTTCCAGTTGTTGTCACGATCCATTGTCACAACTTCACGACCTCCGCCGCTGGCAAAAGCATAATCGATTTCAGCACGCTGACTCTTTAATTCACTAAACAATTGCTCAAACGGTTCCGTAAAATCCAAAGCGGACTGCACCCCAACGTCCCTTCCGTCCAGCAGCGCATGTAAATAACAGCGCCTGATTCCGGACTGAAATGCATGCCGAATTATTGCTACACTGTGATCAACATGGCTGTGAATATTACCGTTCGAAAGCAGACCCAGCAAATGTAGCGGAGTATCATGTAGCACGCAGTTCCGGATGATCCGCTTTAAGACCGGATTTTCAAAAAATTCACCGGATTGAATCAGCTTTTGGATCAGTGTTGGGCCTTGCTCCTTGATCATTCCGGCACCCATCGTCATGTGTCCAACTTCTGAACCACCCATATCTTTATCATTCGGCAGCCCGACGTGCAGACCATGAGTCCACAACTGAGTGTAAGGACAACCTTTTGTCAAACGGCTCATCACCGGCAGATCCGCCTGATAAATGGCATTTGTCTCATCAGCTTCACCAACACCCCAACCATCCAAAACCACATGAATCAACGGGCCTCGTCCGGAAAAATGTTGTGGAAGATTTTTTAGCGCAATCATTGGCTTATGGTGAGTTTCTTATTCAACCCGAAGAACACATTCTTCCGGTAATCGTTCATAAAGAAAATTGAAGGCTTGTTCCAAATAAGCAGAGTCTCGACATTCAAGAGTCAATTTTACATCATAATCTTCACCTGTTACTTTCGGATAAGATCCGAGCATCAG
>JABGPG010000247.1:0-2426 GCA_018645085.1 Deltaproteobacteria bacterium | reverse complement strand
GATAAAATTTCATTTCCGATAATGATAATACCTGCGGTTTTCAATTGCTTCCTCCTCAACTTTTCAAAAATGACCTCAGGCCTGGTGTACAGCTGTACTGAGAAACAGGAATGTCCAAGGTCTTATTTTTTCAATTATTGAATGCGTTTGATGATGTGATAACCAAACTGCGTTTCTACCACACCGCTTACTGCGCCTGCTTCCAGGCTGAAAACCACCTGGTCAAATTCAGGAACCATTTGCCCACGTGTGAAACGTCCTAAATCTCCACCTTTTGGTCCTGAAGGTCCGTCAGAATATTGACGTGCCAATTCCGCGAAATCAATTCCATCTTTAAGATCTTTCAGTATTTTCTCTGCTAATTTTTTTGCTTCTTTCCGGTCACGCTTTTTAGTAGCACGCAAAGCACCTTCGTAGGTTATCAGGATGTGACTTGCAGTTACAGCTTCAAAAGATACACGACGGAAAATTAAATAACCGAATGCAGAATCGACCGGATCACTGATTTGTCCTACTTTTAATGTAAAAGCAGGTTTGAGGAAAGCAGGCAGATTTGGTTCTTTTGCAGATAATAACGGCAATTTAGTTTGTTGGGCAAGATCAGAGAAACTGTCGATCAGCTCCGAAAAAACAACACCTTTCCGTCTGGCCAAGTCAGTCAGTTTTTCTGCGACTTCCTCGGCAGCGGCTTTATCGTAGTAAATATTTTGTTTAGGTGTACGTGCACCTTTGTAGGTCACAACCAGCATTTCAACACTTACTTCCTCTGCCGCCGGCTGTCCTGATTTTGGAACAGTTGCAGGATCTATTTTTGCGGTTGAGACAGGAATTACTTTCTTATTTTTTTCAGTAAGATCATTGTTACGCTGAGCAAGCAGTTTTTCCGCAGCTTCCGGATCAAACGACTTTGCGGATTCCCCATTCCTGAGAATTGTCACCGCAAGAAGTTGATCCCCTTTTTGAATAGTATTAACCACATTCATGCCCTCAACAACTTCGCCAAAAACCGAGTGTTTATTGTCAAGATGCGGTGTAGGTACATGTGTAATAAAAAACTGACTGCCGTTTGTGTTTGCGCCAGCGTTTGCCATTGACAGTATGCCTGGTTTGCTGTGCTTGAGATCAGGATGAAACTCATCCGGAAAATTATAACCCGGCCCGCCGGAACCTGTTCCAAGAGGATCTCCTCCCTGAATCATAAAATCCTTGATCACACGGTGGAAACTCAAACCATCATAAAATCGCGTTTTGTTGCTTTTACCTGTAACAGGGTCTTTCCACTCTTTTGTACCTTCTGCAAGTCCAACAAAATTGGAAACTGTCACAGGTACGCGTTGGTAAAAAAGCCTTAACACAATTTCGCCTTTGGAGGTTTTCATTTCTGCATACAGTCCATCCGGAAGAGTTTCCGCCAAAACTGTGCCTGAAATCTGAACTGCCACAAAAGAGAGTAATAACAGTGTGATAATATTTTTGAAAAAATGCGTTTTGGCTGAAATTATATTAGTCATGATAATTCTTATTTAGGGTAATACTAAAAAATAAATGAAACTTTGACAAATTCGTGAAAAATCGAAAATACACAATTTGCCATTTCGATTATGTAGAAATCTTAATGATATTAAAGTGGCCGCTTAATTAAAATTTCTCGCTTCACTTGAAATGACGCAGTTTTAAGATTTTCTCCATGTACATCAACTATGATTTTAGAACAATTGAATGAAGAAAAGTAATCGTTTCAGACTAGCTTTTTACATTGATGCTCTCAAGTTTTTTGTGCAAATCAATAGCGTGCTGCTTTAGATCGTCACAGCAAAATTACATAAATATTTAAGTTCAGGATGAATTTTCCAGCAAAAACTCAACTGCCTCCCACAAATCTGCTTGCCAATAATCCGGTTCCGCAGATGCCTTTCCGTCCTGGCCTGCATGTCCGGTACGTACGCCAATCGAGCATGTGCCCCATTTTGCAGCTGCCGCAAAATCACTGGTGGAGTCTCCAATAAATACCGTTTCCTCTGCACTAAATCCATGTTCTGCAGATGCCTGCTCGAGCAGTAGGGTACCTGGTTTACGGCAGGCGCACGCTTTTGCTACTGTTCTACGGTGACCGTTTTCCCAGTCCGGATGATGCGGACAATAATATTGACCGTCAATATGCGCCGCGGATTTTTCAAGTTCAGCACGCATTTTCTCTGTTATAGTTTGAAAAACACTCTCACTCAAATCTCCCCTGGCAAATGCAGCCTGATTTGTAATTACGAAACATCGCCAGCCCCTGGCATTAAGTCTGGCAACTGCAGCAGCGCTTTTGGGAATCATCACAAACTGCTCCGGACTCAGGATCGGCCCCGGCTCCTCGTTAATTACACCGTCACGGTCCAGCAGAATGACACGTATATTATTAAAAATAGAGTTGGACATTT
>JABGPG010000168.1 GCA_018645085.1 Deltaproteobacteria bacterium | reverse complement strand
TCCATCTGCGCAAATTTGCGTAAGTAAGATTACGAATTGGCAGAAACATTCATCAATACTATGCTGAAGTATCGTTTTCAACAAAAAACGCTTTGCAACAAAAAGATTTTAATCTTCCAGTGTAATCCGGAAATATCCAAAGAGGTAACATGCAGAAATCAGTTTGGCTATTTTCTGAAGGCAGCGCAAAAGACAATACTTTATTGGGCAACAAAGGTGCAAACCTGTGTGAGATGACTGCCCTCAACCTGCCTGTACCGTTTGGATTCATCATCACCACAGAAGCCTGCCTCGAGTATAACCGACTTGGAGAAAAACTTCCTGAAGGCTTGATGGATGAAGTGATGCAGGCAATCACTGAAATAGAAACACGTTTCGGTAAAAAATTCGCAAATGCTAAAGATCCACTGCTGGTTTCTGTACGCTCCGGAGCCGCGGTTTCGATGCCTGGAATGATGGACACAATTCTAAATTTAGGTCTCAACGACGAAATTTGCGAAGGTCTTGCTCAAAAAACCGGCAACCCTGGATTTGCCTACGATACTTACCGGCGTTTCCTGCAAATGTACGGTGATGTCGCACAGGGCTTAGGAAATGAAAAATATGAATCCGTGCTTGCAGATTATAAAAGAGCAAAAAAATACAACAACGATTTGGAGATGAAGGCAGAAGAATGGAGTGAAATTGTTGAATCCTACAAAAATATCTTCCAACCCCCTTTAGCACCAAGGGTGCAACTTGAACAGGCGATCAAAGCAGTATTCTCTTCCTGGCAAAATCCACGTGCAGTACGCTACCGTCACTTCAATGACATTCCTGATAACTTAGGAACTGCGGTAATTGTTCAGGCCATGGTTTTCGGAAACAAAGGTGAAACATCCGGAAGCGGAGTTGCCTTTACACGTGACCCTGCAACTGGTGAGAAAAAATTATATGGAGAATATCTGGTAAATGCGGAAGGTGAAGACGTTGTTGCCGGAATCAGAACACCTCAGAATCTGCATGAATTTAAGACGCAGAATCCGCAGCTCTTTGAGCAACTTTTCCAAATGCAGGAAAAATTGGAACAGCATTATCGGGATATGCAGGATCTGGAGTTTACCATAGAGGAAGGAAAACTCTTTCTGCTGCAGACACGCAGCGGGAAACGTACCGCAAAAGCCTCCGTTAAAATCGCTGTAGATATGGTAAAGGAGGGTTTAATCAAAGAACGAGCGGCAATCAAACGTATTGAACCGGAACGGATGAATTTCTTTTTGCATCCGATGATTGATCCAAAAGCAGAAAAAAATGTGATTGCTAAAGGCTTACCCGCAAGTCCTGGTGCAGTAACAGGTCAAGTTGTGTTCAGTTCGGATGAGGCTGAAACAATGGCCGCAGCGGGACAAAAGGTGATTCTGGTACGTAAAGCAACAACTCCTGAAGATATTCACGGAATGAAAGCGGCAGAAGGAATTCTCACTTCACTGGGAGGAATGACCTCTCATGCGGCCGTTGTTGCACGTGGAATGGGAAAATGCGGAATCACCGGATGTGCCGACATTTCAGTTGATTATAAAAAACAAGAATTCCTCACAAGCAGCCAAATAGTAGTTAGCAAAGGAGAACTGATTACTCTGGACGGTTCAAGCGGTGAAGTAATGCTGGGTGACATCGAAAAAATACAAGCTCAGTCGGATGAAGATTTCCAGACAATTTTAAGCTGGGCGGACAAGTATCGACGTCTGAGTGTGAGGGCCAATGCAGAAACTCCTGAAGATGTACGCAAAGCACGTGAACTGGGAGCTGAAGGTATTGGACTTTGCAGGACTGAACACATGTTTTTTGAGGAAGAGAGAATCAAGGTTATACGCTCCATGATTTTAGCGAAGACTGAGAAAGAACGTGAATATTTTCTCGATAGTTTGTTTAAGTTTCAAAAATCAGACATGCGGAAAATATTTGAGATAATGGACGGACTTCCTGTAACGATAAGATTGATTGACCCGCCTTTGCATGAATTCCTGCCTCAGGAGGATGCTGACATTCAAGCCCTCGCAAAAAGTCTGCATCAGAAAGAACCTGCACTCCGGAAAGAGATAGCTAATTTACGTGAAGCAAATCCAATGCTGGGATTTAGAGGTTGTCGACTTTCCATCGTTTACCCCGGAATTACTCAGATGCAGGTCAAGGCCATTCTTTCCGCGGCTGTGGAATGTAAACAAGACGGGATAAAGGTCTTTCCGGAAATCATGATTCCACTGGTTTCAACCGCACAGGAACTGAAAGTAATCCTCAGTACCATGGAAGAAAGCGCAAAAGAAGTTTTTCGCCTGATGAAAAATTCAATTGACTATCAGTTCGGCACAATGATGGAGGTTCCGCGTGCCTGCGTTCAGGCACGTACAATTGCTCCGGTTGTACGTTTTATGAGTTTTGGTACCAACGATTTAACGCAAATGACATTCGGTTTTTCGCGGGATGACATTGGTACTTTTCTACCTGCGTATTTAGAGCAAAAAATTCTAGCACATGACCCGTTTGTAACCCTGGACCAGCAAGGAGTAGGTCACCTGATCCGGACTGCCTTAAAGCAAAGCCGGAGTGTGAATAAAAAATTACAGTTCGGCATCTGCGGAGAACATGGCGGTGATCCTAACTCAATTGCGTTTTTTCATAAAACCGGATTTGACTATGTTTCCTGCAGCCCATACCGTATACCAATTGCCAGAATCGCCGCCGCGCAGGCAAATTTGTGAAGCGTTCTCAGCTATCTTTTTTAATGGACATTTACTGAGGATTCTGCTATGATAAAAGCTGACTTTGGCGGAAAGTATTCGTGCTTGCTGTCAGACGTTTTTCTTGATAAATCAGCTAACCTGAAATAAAAAATAAATCATGGCAATTCAACACTTGACCCTCGACTCATTTAAAGAAAAAGTATACGACTTTGAAGCATCCAAAGAATGGAAATTCAAAGGCGAAAATCCCTGCATCATTGATTTTTACGCAGACTGGTGCGGTCCCTGTAAAATGATTGCGCCTGTTCTTGAAGAACTCTCTGAAGAATACCACTGCAACCTCGATATTTATAAAGTAGATACTGAAGCAGAACAGAAACTTGCAAGCATGTTCGGTATCCGCAGTATCCCTTCCATTCTTTTTGTACCCAAAAATGACAAACCGCAAATGAGCATGGGTGCGCTGCCTAAAGAAACTTTCCGGCAGTTGATCAAGGAAGCTCTTGGTCTGGAAGAACCCTGCAAGTAACATAGTTATCGCACAACGTTTCCTAAAGTTTTGAAGTATAAGTATTTATCTCGGGCCTTAAAATGCAGACTGCGATCTTCAGAACTTTAGGAAAACCCTCCAATACGCAATCCATCGATCTTCTTAAAAATTCGAGTTTTCCTGTAAAATTAGGCTAAAATATGCTGAAGGAATAGATTTTGGATTGATTATTTTGACAAATCAGCTAAAGCTGTAGCTTGTCTGTTTATAATCAATACCTGAAAAAACGCATGAAATTCCGGAAAACAAATTTAATAATCTGGAAATCCCTCTTTATATCTGTAGCTTTTTTTGCTTCTGCTTCAACAGCAGCAGCGCAAAATACTGCGGACTCCATCTCCACTGTTGTGATCGACAGTGCTCCCAAAAAGCTTTATTCTGAACTTTATGCAGATGAAACCGGCAATCAGTTCATGGTTGAAATTTATGAAGAACCACAGGAAGGTGAAAATTTAATACATTTCCGTTCATTTAAAAACGGAAAAATTATTGGTCGGAAATCTCAAGCATTAGCAGATGCGCATAATTTTACATTTTACATCGATGAATCAGAACAGCGTATTATGCGTCAGGACACAGAAAAGATGCTCTTTAACGTACTTAAGAAACTGATGGAGGAATCTGACCAGAAATTAAAGTCTAATCT
>JABGPG010000202.1:22486-26838 GCA_018645085.1 Deltaproteobacteria bacterium | reverse complement strand
GCCTCACGAGCAGCCGCATGTTTGCCCCGTTCCTCTGTGCCTATCGATTCGGAGTAAGCTGTGTTTCGGGTGGCGGAGCCACACAATTAGGAGAACAGTTAATTACAAAAAAATTCAAATTTTACTTAACGTTGCATTACACGTCCAATTGCGTTTTGCCACAAATCACGCAAGTTCTCTAATTCAGCCTGAATCAACGGCACGCCATTCAAAGCAATCTCAAAGTTTTTCGCAGCAGCTGAATCAGCAGTGGCAGAAATTTCCGCTGAAAGCACCTGACCAATCCTGAAACACGGAACTCCTTTTTCCTGCATTGATGCTTCAAGCTGCTCTACTTTTTCCGGAGAAACACTCAGCAAAATCCGGGATTGCGATTCACTGAATAAGGCAATGTCCGGACGCAAATCACTTTTCAAATCAACTGAAATTCCTAATTTTTCTGTACAGGCAGTCAGCAAAGCTAAAGCCAGTCCGCCATGCGAAAGATCATGCGCCGACACCACATTTCCGGAACGGATATTTTCCAGCACTGCTTGTTGTAAAGTCTGCTCTTTTTCCAAATTAAGTTCCGGAGGCATTCCGCATATTTCACCCAGCTGCATTTGCTGATAAGCGCTTCCGCCCAACTCGTTTTTTGTTTCGCCCAACAGCAGCAAAACGTCGCCTGAATTCTGGAAAAACTGAGTGGTCGTGTGTTCGTTTTTTTCAATCAAACCAACCACGCCAACAACTGGTGTTGGGTAAATTGCCTCTCCTTCAGTTTCATTGTAGAGACTGACATTCCCGCCGGTCACAGGCAATTTAAGAAAATCACAGGCTTCTGCCATTCCGCTAACAGCCTGTTCTAGCTGCCAGAAAATTTCCGGTTTTTCAGGATTACCGAAATTCAATCCGTCTGTAATCGCCAGCGGTCGTCCACCGGAACAAACCACATTCCGCGCTGCTTCCGCAACCGCAATTTTTCCACCGGTTTTTGGATCAAGATAAACATAACGTGAGTTGCCGTCAATGCTCAATGCGAGTGCCTTATCTGTATCTTCCACACGTACCACTGCCGCATCTGAGCCGGGACGTACCGAAGTGCTGGTGCGTACCATAAAATCGTATTGTTGGTAAACCCATGATTTTGAAGCTAGTTCCGGAGTTTGAATCAGTTGTTCGAAAACGCTGTTTATATCTCCCGGAACATCCCACGTAACTGCAGGTTGCTTTTGCCGTTCAATAACCGCTTGCGGCATTTTCGATTCACGCTGATAAATCGGTGTCGCGCCGCAAACTGTATTCAAGGGTAATTCCGCAACAGATTCTCCATGATGCTTAAGCCGTAAAACAGGTTCTTCGATCACATATCCTACAGTGACGGCGGGCACATCCCATTTTTTACAAATCTCAAAAACCTCTTCCTCACGTCCGGGATTGGCCACAAACAACATCCTTTCCTGTGATTCGGAAAGCATGATTTCATAGGCGGACATATTTTCCGCACGCTGCGGTACTAAATTCAAATTAAGCTCCATGCCGACACCACCTTTGTCTGACATTTCCGTGCTGGAGCAGGTCAATCCCGCTGCACCCATATCCTGCACGCTGTAAATCGCGCCACTTTCATAAACTTCCAGACAGGCTTCAATCAACAATTTTCCCATGAACGGATCGCCAACCTGTACTGCCGGTCGTTTTGCGTCTGAATCTTCATTCAACTCTTCCGAAGCAAAAGTCGCCCCGTGAATTCCGTCTCGTCCGGTTGCAGCTCCTACATAAATTACTGATTTACCAATACCTTCCGCTCTGCCGTGCTGAAGTTGATCGTGACGTAAAATACCGACACCCATCGCATTGACCAGCGGGTTTCCGCTGTAACATTCATCAAAGCAAACTTCTCCGCCTACAGTTGGAACACCGATGCAGTTGCCATATCCCGCAATTCCGGCCACCACATTTTCAAATAAATAACGTGTACGGTTGGCAATTGCGTTATCAGCACTACTGTTAGTACCTTTCTCGGAAAGTGGTCCGAAACGTAAAGAATTCAGCACCGCCACCGGACGCGCACCCATAGAAAAAATATCGCGTAAAATTCCACCAACTCCGGTCGCTGCACCCTGAAAAGGTTCAATTGCGGAAGGATGATTGTGGCTTTCAACTTTGAAAACAACCGCATAGCCCTCACCTATATCAACAACACCAGCGCCTTCTCCAGGGCCCTGCAGAACTTCCGGGCCTTCCACCGGAAAACGGGAAAGCAGCGGTTTTGAATTTTTGTATGAACAGTGTTCTGACCACATCACGCCGAAAATCCCGGTTTCTGTCAGGTTCGGATGCCGTCCAAGCAACTCGACCACGAGCTCATATTCAGCATCGTTGAGGCCCATTTGCCGATAAACTTGTTCACTCTTAATTTGATCCGGGGTAGGTTCGATTGGATGCATCTGCAGTATTAAATCTAAGAATATACTTTAAGCTGGTTTTTGAATACAATGTGGCAATTATTCATTGTCGCTTTTTTTCACAACTGCCTGAAACTTTTAAGACTATTTTGATAATATTATTTCAAGTGATTCCTGAAGCTTCCGCAAAAAAGCCTGAAATCCGCTATTTCTCTTTTTAAGCGATTCTCTTTCTAATACATTCAGCTAACTCTTTAAAACAACTTTATCAACGGGACGCTTCACTAACCCCGCAAAGATTCAAAGAGAATCCGGCCGTCTGAGGTTCCCATCCAGTCTGTCATGGCACGCTCCGGATGAGGCATCATGCCGAGCACATTTCCCGCAAGATTACTGATTCCCGCGATATTGTCCACAGATCCGTTTGGATTGCTGCCGGAATAACGGAAAACGATTTGGCCGTTATCTTCGAGTTTATGCAGAGTTTCAGCATCGCAAGTGTAATTTCCCTCGCCGTGAGCGATCGGAAAGCGTACCGGAATGTCTGCTCTTTCTGCATATCCGCTGGTGAATGGTGTTGCTGTGTTTGCGACTTGCAGACTGACGGTATCGCAGATGAAACGCAGTCCGGAATTTCTGTGCAGTGCTCCGGGAAGAAGTCCACATTCTGTCAATATCTGGAAACCATTGCAAATGCCGAGTACACGCACACCGGAATCCGCAGCTTGACGCAAAGCCTTGAGAATTGGCGCACGGGCCGCCAAAGCTCCTGCTCTTAAGGCGTCACCGTATGAAAAACCGCCAGGCAACAAAATAGCGTCAAAACCCTTTAATGAATCGCCTGCATACCAGACATACTCTGCTTCCATTCCTTCCACAGAATTAACGGCTTTGTAAAGATCGTAGTCACAGTTTGATCCCGGAAAGACAAGCACGGCACAACGCATTATGCCTCCACTATTTCAAAGCGGTAATCCTCAATCACTGCATTTACCAGCAGTGCATCACACATTTCTTTCAGCCTCGATTCGGCTTTTACGGAATCGCTTTCTTCCAGCCAGACTTCGATCGATTTTCCGATGCGTACATTTTGTGCCTCTGGAAAACCGAGGGTTTGCAGTGAGTGCTGAACAGCCTGACCTTGAGGATCAAGCACGTCTTGTTTCAGTGAAACAGTTACTATTCCTTTGAGCATGTAAGTGGAATGAGTTTGAGTTTATGAGTTTGCAGTTATACGTTTAAAAACTTCGGCATAAGCTTCTGTCACTCCGCCAAGATCACGGCGGAAACGATCTTTGTCCATTTTTTCATGAGTTTCTGCATCCCAGAATCTACAGGTGTCCGGCGATATTTCATCTGCCAGCAGAAAATTTCCGGAAGAGTCACGTCCAAATTCGAGTTTAAAATCAACGAGTAACAAACCACGTGGAGTCAACAATTTCAGCAGAGAGTCATTGACAGCCAATGCCCGCCGGCGTAGCTCATTTAATTCTTCATCAGTTGCTAAGCCGAGAGTCTGGATATGAACATCGGCCAGGAGCGGATCTCCCAGATCATCATCTTTATAATAAAATTCCACAATCGGTTCCGGTAATTTACGACCCTCTTCCCAACCGAGACGTTTACTCAAGGAGCCTGCTGCAATGTTACGTGTCACAACCTCCAAGGGTACAATTTCTACACGTTTCACTAATTGTTCTGTGTCAGAAATTTTCCTGACAAAGTGACTTTCAATACCTTGCTCAGCCAGATAGTTGAAGAAGAAAGAAGTGATTTCATTATTGAGCTGGCCCTTGCCTTCGAGCTGTTCAAATTTTTCTCCATTGAAAGCAGTGGTGTCGTTTTTGTAAGCAACCCTGACAATATCCGCATCATCTGTGGAAAATATTTTTTTGGCTTTGCCTTCGTAGAGCAGTTTTTCGGACATGATGTTTTTTTGGTTTTTGTTAATTACAAAGATAAAAT
>JABGPG010000202.1:5135-22386 GCA_018645085.1 Deltaproteobacteria bacterium | reverse complement strand
AGCAGTTTTTCGGACATGATGTTTTTTTGGTTTTTGTTAATTACAAAGATAAAATTGAACCTTAAACAAATGATGCAACCGTAAAAACTTGTCATTCCAGCTTTCGCGGGAATGACAAACATTGGTATCCTTATGACTTTTTACGAGTTCATCATACAATTTTTTCCGCTATTCCGGAACGCAAATAACTAAAGCATTTTGTTAAGCAAATCTGCATCCCATACACCTAGTTTCTGTAGAGGTTCCAGCAGTGATTCCAGTGAGTCGGAAGTTAAATTAAGATGCCCCATTTTACGTCCGGAACGGCAGTCCTGCTTTCCGTACAAATGCAGTTTTGCTTCCGGAGGCAAGTCTTTCAATTTTTCCAGCAGAAGAGGTAAATGCTCACCCAGAATATTGAGCATCAGGGCAGGTTTATACAATTCAGTTGAACCCAGCGCCAAATTAGTTATCGCCCTCAAATGCTGTTCAAACTGGGAGCTTACACATGCGTTCTGAGTAAAATGTCCTGAATTGTGCGGACGCGGCGCAATCTCATTAACCAGTAATTTACCATCCGGCAAGACAAACATTTCTACACCAAGTACACCTACAAGTTCCAACCCTTCAGCAATTTTTTTAGCCACAGTTTGTGCTTGCTCACTCACTTCAGGAACTAACCTAGCAGGTATTCTGCTGATGGTCAGTATATTTTTTTTGTGCAAATTTTCTGCAGGTGTAAAACAGCGGATTTCCCCCATACGGTTACGTGCGACAATTACTGAAATTTCCCTTTCGAACGGCACAAACTGCTCTGCGACAATTTCTGTTTTTGCCTGACTCAGTGCAGAAAATGCTTCCGGAATTTGTGCCGTGCTGGATATTCTGGCCTGCCCTCTGCCGTCGTAACCGCCGGTAACGGTTTTGAGCATCAACTCACCAAGCTCTTCGAAGGCCACCGTAACATCTTTTTCAGTAATTATTTTTTGGAAAGGAGCAACCGGAACAGCCAGTTTTTGCAGGAAGGTTTTTTCGCGTAGACGATTTTGAGAAATCCGCAGCAGTTGACTGCCTTGAGGCAGGTCCACTCTTTCCTCCAGCCAAGCAACTGCGTCCGCATTCACATTTTCGAATTCGTAGCTGACAACATCACAGGCATCTGCTAATTCCGCCAGTACAGCAAAGTCATCGTAAGCGGCTGTTATCTGTGTGGCACCTGCAAGTGCTGCAGGACAGTTTGGAGCAGGATCAAGAACAATAAAACGGAAACCCATCGCATGACCCGCAAGCACCAGCATTTGTGCCAACTGACCTCCACCGAGAAGACCAATCATCGATCCTGGGAGCAACGGTTCCGGAACTGAAGTCATGGCAATTCTGCTTCAAGTACATATTTACGTATTTTTTCCCGCCGCCGAATCAAACGTCTGCGTAGTTCCGGATCTTGATTTGCAAGAATTTGTGCGGCAAGTAATCCAGCATTGTGCGCACCTGCTCCTCCAATGGCCAGGGTAGCAACCGGAACTCCGCGGGGCATCTGCACAATTGACAACAAAGAATCCTGACCGCCCAGAGCAGATGTTTTTACTGGAACACCAAGTACCGGCAGCAATGTCTGTGCGGCTACCATTCCCGGAAGATGCGCAGCACCTCCTGCACCGGCGATGATAATCTGCAGTCCCCGATCTTCAGCCTGCGTCGCATAAGCAGCCATCCATTCCGGTGTACGATGCGCAGAGACAACTCGTTTTTCATAACTAATATTCAACTCATCCAGCACATCACAGCTTTCTTTCATCGTATCCCAATCGGACGTGCTGCCCATGATGACTCCAACCAGTGCTGATTTTTCCTTTTTCTGTGCCATTTTTATTATTTGCTTATGAAATTACAAACCATAATATTCAGCCAAACGCTTAAATCCGGGACGTGAATTTTCGATGGTTTCAGCAGAACAGCAGAGTGAAATTCTAAAATGCCCCGGACCGCCAAAACCAACTCCCGGAACGAGAAGTATATTCTCTTGCTGTGCACGTTTAACAAATGCTACATCATCCGGTTCAGGTGATTTGGGGAAAATGTAAAAAGCGCCCTGCGGTTTGATTGCTTCAAATCCCAACTCACTGATCATGGAGAATATTTTGTCACGTGATTTTTCATAAACCGAAATATCAACTCTCGCGTTTCCAAGTAGTGGTAGAATTTTCTGCATCATTGCAGGCGCATTCACAAATCCGAGAATCCGGTTACACAGCACGAGGGCTTGACGCAGTTCCGCGCCTTCAACTGCATCCGGATGAACCGCGATGTAACCTATTCTTTCACCGGCAAGGCCTAAATCCTTGGAGTGGGAATTGACTAAAATTGAATTTGGATAACTGAGAAAAACATTGCTGTTGGTTAAGCCGTCAAAAACCAGATAACGGTAAATATCATCTGAAACGAGGTAGATAGGATGACCGTATTCTTTCTCTTTACGCAGCAGTAACTCCGCTAATTCGTCTAGTGTCTGTTGTGAATAAACAGCACCAGTTGGGTTATTTGGACTATTGATGATTACAATCTTTGTCTGTTCACTCAAACTTGTTTCGATCGAATCGAGGTCAGGTTGAAATTCCGCAGTAGTTTGAGCCAGTGTCAGTCGTCCACCGTGATTTTGCACATAAGCTCCGTATTCTACAAAATACGGAGTCAAAGCCAATACTTCATCTCCTGCTTCGAGCAGAGCTTTGAACACCACATTCAAACCACCGCCGGCTCCAACACACATCACTACATCCTGACTGCTAAAAGGATGACCTGTTTCATCACGCATCACACCGGCAATGAACTCTCGTGTTTCTTCAAAACCTGCATTCGGCATATAACGGTGCATTCCATCTTCAGGATTATCCAGTAACAGACGCAGTTGCTCATGCACTTGCTGAGGCGGTTCCAAAATAGGATTACCAAGTGAAAAATCAAACACATTTTCTGCACCATGCTCTGCCTTGAGTCGAGCACCTGCTTCAAACATTTGACGAATCCATGAGCCTTTTTCCATGGATTCACGTATAGATTGTGAAATAGACATTATTTTTTTCGCTTTGAGTAAAGACTTCTCCTTAAAACCGGAAGACGAGATATTTTGGGATTCCTGCTAATACAGGAGTGACAGATAATACAGGACACTGTCAAGAGGTATGAGGTCAGGAAAAGAGATTCTTGATTGTTTCAACAAATTTATCACGTATCGGATTGCTTTCTTCCTCACAGCAATCGTCAAATTCTTTCAATAATTCTTTTTGCTTTGCAGTCAGTTTGCTTGGAGTCTCCACCACAACCCGCACATGTAAATCTCCACGTCCGCCACCACGAAGATGCGCTATACCTTGATTTTTCAATCGGAAGATTTTGTGAGTTTGAGTGCCGGCAGGAATTTTTAATCTGGCTTTGCCTTCCAAAGTTGGCACCTCAAGATCGGTTCCAAGAGTCGCCTGAGAAAAACTGATCGGGACTTCGCAAAAGATGTCTGCTCCGTCTCGTTCAAAAAGAGAGTGATCCTTGACACGTAACACAATGTAGAGATCACCACTCGATCCACCATTTGCTCCATGCTCACCTTCTCCGGTGAGTTTGATCCTTGAACCGGTAGCAACTCCAGCAGGAATATTAACTCGAATTCGTTTTGTTTTAGAAACGCGGGTGCGTCCATGACAGGTTTTACACGGATTTGAAATTGTCTTTCCACGTCCACCGCAACTGCTGCAGGTTGTGGCAACACTAAAAAACCCCTGTTGAACCCGCTGTTGTCCGGTTCCTCCACAGGAACCGCATATTTTTATGTCTTTTTCGGACTCTGCCCCAAGACCGCTGCAGGAATCACAGGTTTCCATGCGTGGGACATCAATTTCTTTCGATGAGCCAAAAACTGCGTCATCAAAGGAAATTTCCATATTATATTGTAAATCTGAACCGCGTTCACCGCGACCGGTTGAACTACCTCCGGAACCGCTGAAGAACTCACTGAAAATATCTCCGAAAACATCTCCGAATCCACTCCCACCGGCACCTCCGAAACCACCCATTCCACTACCCATACCTTCAGCAGCATGTCCGAACTGGTCATAACGTGAACGTTTTTCCTGGTCTCCGAGTACCTCAAAAGCCTCAGAAGCTTCTTTGAATTTATCTTCTGCCTGCTTATCCCCCTGATTACGGTCCGGATGAAATTTCATCGCGACCTTGCGGTACGCTTTTTTGAGTTCTTCTTTTGAAGCGTTGCGGGACACACCCAACACTTCATAATAATCGCGTTTTGCCATGAAATTCCGTCAAAGGGTTACAGGTTCAAAATTGAAGGTTTATATATTAGTGTCTTTTCCTTTTAGCCTGAGCCTGTTTTACTTTTTTACTTCTTCAAAATCTGCATCGACAATATCTTCATCATCTTTGCTTGATTTTTCATCACCGTCCTGAGCGTCTTCATTTCCTTGCTCAGCTGTAGCGCTCTGCTCCTCTGCCTGTTGGCTGTATAACAATTCAGCCATTTTGTGAGAAGCCTGTGTCAGTGCTTCAAGATCACTCTTGATTGCATCAAGGTCCTCGGTTTCCAAGCTCTTTTTGAGTTGTTCGCTGCAGGCTTCAATTTTTGTTTTATCTTCTTCCGGTAGCTTGTCACCAAGTTCACTTACAGATTTATCGGTACTGTAAATAAGCGTTTCGGCCTGGTTTTTAACTTCAACACCCTCACGTTTTGCTTTATCTTCTTCAGCAAACTGTTCTGCATCATTAACCATTTTTTCGACTTCATCATCGGAAAGTCCGCCTGAAGACTCAATTTTTATGGCCTGCTCTTTTCCGGTACCTAAATCTTTGGCGCTGACATGAACAATCCCGTTTGCGTCAATATCAAATGTAACTTCAATTTGCGGTACACCGCGTTGTGCAGGTGGAATTCCGACCAGCTCAAAACGTCCAAGAGTTTTGTTGTCTGTTGACATCTCACGTTCACCCTGCAGCACATGAATGCTGACCGCAGGCTGATTATCAGCTGCTGTTGAGAAGGTCTGGCTTTTACGAGTAGGTATGGTCGTGTTACGTTCGATTAATTTCGTCATCACACTGCCAAGAGTTTCAATACCAAGTGAGAGTGGAGTAACATCAAGAAGCAGGACGTCTTTCACATCACCTGTAAGAACACCACCCTGAATCGCCGCGCCGATAGCTACAACTTCATCTGGATTAACACCTTTGTGAGGTTCTTTACCAAAAAACTCTTTGACGATTTCCTGAACCTTTGGCATACGTGTCATACCGCCCACCAAAATGACCTCATTGATGTCCTTTGAGGTGCAGGCTGCATCTTTCAGGGCTTTGCGGCATGGCTCAAGACACCCCTGAATAAGATCGTCCACCAGCGATTCAAATTTGGCACGAGTAATTTTAAGATTTAAGTGTTTTGGACCAGACGCATCGGCAGTAATAAAGGGTAAATTGACATCTGTTTCCGAACTCGCCGACAATTCATGCTTGGCCTTTTCTGCTGCTTCACGCAGACGCTGCAGCGCCATTTTGTCTTCACGCAGATCTATCCCGTTTTCTTTTTTAAACTCATCTGCAAAAAAACTAATCAGCCGATTGTCAAAGTCATCTCCACCCAGAAAAGTATCGCCATTAGTTGATTTCACATCAAAAACACCTTCACCAATTTCCAAAATAGAAATATCAAAAGTACCTCCACCTAGATCAAAGACCGCGATCTTCTCATCATGTTTTTTATCCAATCCATAAGCCATTGCTGCGGCAGTCGGCTCGTTGATGATACGTAGCACATCAAGTCCGGCGATTTTTCCGGCATCTTTGGTGGATTGACGTTGTGCGTCACTGAAATAAGCAGGCACAGTAATTACTGCTTCTGTAACTGTCTCTCCCAAATATTCTTCTGCAGTCTGTTTCATTTTCTGCAGAATGGAAGCAGATATTTCCTGAGGCGAATAGTTTTTATCATTAACTTTCACATACGCTAAATCCTGATTGCCTTTTACAATTTCATAAGACACCATTTTTTTCGTATGCTTAACTTCTGCGGATTTAATATCCTGTCCCATCAAACGCTTGATGGAATAGATTGTACGCAGAGGATTTGTAACAGATTGTCTTTTTGCAACCTGTCCTATCAAACGTTCCCCATCGTCATTAAAAGCAACCATCGAAGGTGTCGTACGTGTTCCTTCCGCGTTTTGAATGACCTTTGGGTCACCACCCTCCATGATACTGACACATGAATTCGTGGTTCCTAAATCTATACCAATAACTTTTCCCATAACTATTCTCCTTGTTCTTTTTATGAATTTCCCCTTGACACAGCTGATTGTTTCCGGGGGGATTTAAATTAATTTTTTACAAATTTTTTCAGCTTTTCAGCTCAATTTTTTCCTGAGACGCGGACCATTGCCGGACGAATAATACGGCCATGTAGTGAATATCCACCGAGACATTCCTCAACAACCTGGTTGTCGGGCACAGCATCCGAATCTACAACTCCTACAGCCTGGTGAAAGTTCGGATCAAACTCTTCACCAACTGTATTAATTCTAGTAACACCAAATTTCTCAAAAACTTCGTGTGTCATTTTATTGACCATCTCCAATCCGACTATCATACTTTCCACGTCTGTATGGTCACTCTTAGCGTGAGAGATTGCGCGATCAATATTGTCCAGAGAAGGCAACAGTTCTTTGATTAAATCCAGATTAAAAAATTTGAAACGGTCAGAGCTTTCACGAATCATGCGTTTTTTATAGTTTTCAAACTCTGCATTGACTCTAAGATAGCGGTCTTCCATATTCTGAGCCCTGATACGTTCTTTTTCCAAAAGATCTTCTTCCGCTGGCTCCGCGTCAACTTCAGGCTGCTCAGTTGAATCTGCTGCAATTTCAGACTCAATCTCTTCCTGCAGATTTTCAAACTCTTTAGCAATTTTCGGTTCGTCCGTTTTCTGCTTTTTTTCTACTGCTTCTTTCTGTTTTTTAGCACTCATAAGGATCTTAATTTATAACTTCAGTCGTAAGATTGTTCTGTAATTGTTTTTGACAATATTTTAGCGGTATAGTCGACCATGGATATTATGCGTTTATAATCCATACTTGTGGGACCGACTACTCCAATTGAACCTAAAACATTTTGATTGTTACGATAACTGGCGGTGATGAGTGAACAGCCCTGTAATTGTTTTAAATCGTTTTCAATACCAATAAATATATGTACGCCTTTGTACTTCATGGAATCGTCCAGAATTTTCATAATTGCGCTTTTCTGGTCAAACGCATCAATTAACGAACGTACAGAAGACTGTTCATGAAAATGAGAATCGAGCAGGAGATTCATCTGACCGTCAATCAGCATTTCACCCGGCTGATTTAATTCAAAAGCTTTTTTGCCTAAACGTATTGCATGAGCTAAGAGATCATGATAACGGTTACGGTCATCAACCATACTCTCATGAATTTCTTCGCGAATTTCCTGCATCGAATGATTTTTGAACTTGTCGTTCAAAAATTCTGCAACTGAGTTGAGAAATTCCTGGGATTGGCTATCCTTGGTAAAAATAATTTTGTCACGTACAACACCTGCTTTTGTGACTAAAATGACGAGGATACGGTCCTCACTGATTTTTATTAGCTCAATGCGTTGAAGTCGACTGACAGCAGCCTTCGGCGTGCTTACCACGCAGGCAAATTTAGTGAGTTCCGCTAGCATACGTACTGCCTCTGCCAGGATTGCCTCTACCTGAGAGCCCTGTTCATTCGAAACTTGAGAAATTTTTTCCTTAATCTGCTGCGGTATGCTCGGAGGCGACGCTAAGGAATTAACGTAAAATCTGTAAGCTTTGTCGGTAGGAACACGTCCTGCTGAAGTGTGGTTCTGAATCAAATAGCCCAGTTCTGCTAAATCAGACATAATGTTTCTGATCGTTGCAGGAGAAAGCGTGATTCCTATCGTCTTGGAAAGTGTGCGTGAACCAATTGGTTCTGAGGATTGTATGTAGTTTTCTATGATACTGTGAAGAACTAACTGTGCCCGTTCATTCAAAACTAAGTTATAACGGACTCCTTTTTTACCATTATCTATAACTTTTTTTATCAAAAGAAAGACTCCTGCATCATTTTATCGGCATTAGCACTCAGTGAGGGTTAGTGCTAATAATTTAACTATTTTTAAAGAAATAAGTCAAGCAAAAGATAACAGCAGATAAATTTTAGGAGATAATTCAGCAGAAGTTGCAATTAAAAAGGAAACTCCTCAACTGTGAGTCTCCTGCAGAGAAAAAAGCTGCAGCAAAAAGCACATTAGAAAGGATTCTTTTTTTTACGGGATTCCAGAAACAATTCGATAATACTTCGATATTTTCCTTCAAGTTCATCCTGTTCTTTAAATGACTGATTTTTTACTAATTTCAATTTTGAATCAGAACTTTGAAAAGTAGAAATATGACTCAGCACCCACGAATCCTGTTTCAGGTTTATAAAAAACACTTTTGCTGACTCATCCTCAGCTTGTCTTTCGAAGCTAAAACGCAGCACAATCTTACCGCGCTGCTCTCCCGTCCAGTATTGAATCAATCCGTGCTCCGGATGTTCCAAAACACCTTCAACAGCACTGGGCCAGTTTTCTTTGATTTCTTCTTCAATCTTGTTCATTTTATCACAGATATTTATGATGAAAAAAGTAATTGCCTAGCAGTCTTACGAGTTTGCGGATCAGAAAACCGATAAACCGCTCTATCCATCCAATAATGCAAAAATCCGCTTGCGAGGCCGATTCCCACTAAGAAAGTATACCACTCAGAGTTCTGCAGCCATTCCATTAAAACGGGCCACACTTGTTCACTGTATCTGCCACCGGCTGCAACAGCCTCGATTTCAAAAAACGGTGTCATCATAACAGAAAACGCACAAAGGGAAATCAAAACCCGCCAGGGCTTCCAGAATATTTTTTCTGAGTGTTTTTTCAGAGAAACGCTTTTCTGCATTTCATCGTGTTTGACATCATTTCCTCCCATGTGTGCCGCCAGACCTATCGCCGCCAACCAGTGCTGCATAGTCCAAAGCAGCAAAAACTGAAACGGATCCAGTTGAAATGCAGCTGCGGCCATCATGCCTATTGCTGATAAATACAAAATCCTGGGAAGACCGGAATCCTGAATCCATGCATTACGAACCATGAATAATGTACTTCCGATAACAAGCAAGGTTCCTAAACGTAAAAACAATGGAATTCCTTCCAGCCCCCAATCCGGAAACAGATTCGGGATAATATGTTTTTCCTGTAAAAAGGATGTTCCATGCATAAGCTCCGCAATTATAATCAGTACTCCGCCAATTCCCCAACAAAACATACGGTCCTGTTTATTGGCGGAAGCTGCGGATGCTGGATTCCAGCGGTGATGATAGAGCCTGAGAATTCCATAGTGCTGAGCCGCAAAATGATGCGCACCCCAAGCAAAATCAAGCAGCAGTAAACCGAGAATTCTTTCACTTACTGTAAAAGTTGAGAAAGATTCCGGCGTGTAAAGCACAGCCAAAACTCCCAAGACAATCAACAGCGGAAGAATTATGAACCGCTTCTGCTGATCTCTGAGTAGAGGTTTGTAGGCCCGTGTTCCCCAGGCTAAATAAAATGAACTGAAACGATGAGCAATCCAGAACAGAAACACCGTGGCTGCATAAAACATTTCCTGCAACTGAGAAGAATTTACTATGAGTAGCAGAAACGTCAACCATATTCCTGAATGCAGCCAAACAACGTCCCACATTAAGGAGCGGATCCAGCATCCTGTTTTATCGTTCATTGCTTCTGTTAGAAATACAGCTGTTAAATTTCGCACATAAACAAGCCCTTTGAGTCATGCAAACAATCCAGCAAGGAAAAGTTTGGAAAAATAAAATTAAGACTTTAAGCTACTTTGTCAATGATTCAAAAGACAGCCGCAACCAGTTCCAGATTATCATTAATTTTCTATTGATACACTTTTTTTCGACCACCAGAATTATACTCGAATTTGCCCCCAATTTAATAACCGTTTCTATTCCCGTATTTTAAACCAGAATCTTAGTATCCGCAAAACATTCAAATCAATCAACTGAAATTATAGACAAAATAAATTCACAAATTTTATGGTACACCGCTTGCGGATAACTAACCCAATTTTCCCCGTATTGAGATGTTCTCCGTTTTATTGGGGTAACGGAAAAAAGCAGACGCATCTCACCAATTGGAAGACACGAACAACGCTTAAGTTGCTGGTGCTACCTGAACAATCATAAAAGGAAGACATGGAAATAATATTTAAACGAGCTTTACGGACATTGGGCATTACGCTTGGTGGACTGATCGCCTGGTCAGGTTTGCTGCAAGCTCAGGGCGACGTACAGATGTGTGTTTCCAAAGCACTACTGACGTATCTCGAATGCGCAGGAGAAGGTGCCGGAACTGCAGCTCTCGCGCAAAAACAAGCCGGTGTAAAAGCCGTTGACCTGATCGGTCAATGGGTCTCAGCTGGTGCTCCGGAAACAGAAATGTTTGAATACACTTCTTCAGACAACGACCAGCACACGGCGACCTTCAAGGATGATATTTTGCCGCTTTTCACCAAGGATGGTGTGTGGTTTGAAGGTGCACGTTCCTGTGCGAGTTGTCACTTTGCCAATTCCGAAAATGCATACCATGAGATGGATCTCACCTCATATGCAGGAATAATGAAAGGCGGAGATGTGCTTACCAAACCACCTGGAGTTCCTCTGTTTGGTCAGGATGAAATAGGTGCCACCAACTACGATTGGGGACACTCCAAACTAAAAGCCCGTTTGCGGAACAACCGTATGCCTCCAAACTGGCCGGAAGACTTAACGGAAACCAATCGTGACGGTCCATGTGTGATTGTTGACTCTGCAGGTGTTACTGTGCAGGGTAGTGACGGCGAGAAAAAGCACAAGTATGGTTGCGAATTGAATACCGTAGGTTTAATCGGCGCTTGGGTTGATGCAGGAGCTCCTGAACTAAAGAGCTTTGCATATGGAGGTTCACAATTGACGTTCAATGACGTTCTTCCGGTTTTCACCAAACCTAACATGTGGTTCAATGGATCAGCACCTTGCTCCAGTTGCCATTTTGCAAACAGTGAGGTTTCTTACCATGAAATGGATCTTTCCAGCTACGCCGGAATTATGAAAGGCGGAGATGTGCTTTCTAAACCTCCAGGAGTACCATTGTTCGGTCAAAGTAAAATAGGCGCGAGCGATTACGATTGGGGACATTCTAAAATGCGTGCCCGTTTACGTAATAACCGTATGCCGAATGGAGCGACCTTTGACATCACAGAAGAAAACCGTGATGGACCTTTGGTCTTCAGAGGCAGACGTCTCAAATAATTATTATTATTAAGCCGGCCATGCAGCCATCACTTTGGATCGTTTTCGAGCGAGGATTCTTGTTTTGGCTGCTTGGCTTATTGTTTCTTAACGCACCGGCTTTAGCAGAAATAAATCCCAAGCACACAAGGGACTTAAAGCTGTTGTGGGAATACTCCTCAAATGGGGCAATCAACCAGGCTCCAATTATCCGTAGAAACATTGTTCTAACAGCTCCTTCCGGACTGGCTCTTCTGGCTTTAAATCTAGAGAACGGGCAGGTTATTTGGAAATTTAATCCACAAGCAGGAATTTGGGACCGCGCCTTTGCAGCGGATCAGAAGTCGGTCTATTCCGGCACACGAAACGCTGAACTGAGTGCAATTGATTTGGAAAGCGGAAAACTGCGTTGGAACGCTAAACTCGGTTTTCAACTTCAGGTAAGACCGCTGATTCACGAAGGTGTTGTCTATGCGGCCACCACTCAAGTTGGACCGGGACTGCCCATGCGTCCTGAACGCAAAGCACGTTTGTTTGCCTTTAATGCTGAAGACGGCACTTTGCTCTGGTCCTACGAAACGCTTTATTACGCACTTCAAACTCCAAGTATTTCCGGAGATACAATTTTTATCGGCGGTAGTTATTACGATCCTGAACAGGATATTGATGAAGGCGGACCTATGGCAATTCAGGCACGGAATGTCAAAGACGGTGTGCTAAAATGGACATATTTTGGAGTAGAAGGTTTTATCAAAACAATTTATGCAGCCGCTAATGAAGTAGCATTTGTGGGATATCAGGATTTTGTCACTGCTCTTGACACACAAAGCGGAAAACGGTTGTGGCGTAAGGACACCGGCAACTGGGTTCCGGCACTTAGCGGAAACAAGTCAATGCTGTATTACGGTTCCGCTAATACAATTGTACACGCGCAGAGGATGGGAGATGGTGCTCGGATCTGGCAATATAATATTCCGTGGGGTTCATTCAATTATATTCTTGGAGAACCGTTTGTCACCGTTGACAAACTGGTTTTTCTCACACAACGCGGAAATGTTCTGGCACTCAAACTGGAATCAGGTGAATTGCTTTGGAGCGCGGCCACTGACATTCGCTCACGAACTGGGCTTACTTTGTCAGGGAACACAATTGTGATGGGAGACGATCAAGGCGGGATCAGGGCATATCAGTTGCCGGAATAAAAGAATTCAGCCTGCACCGTGCAGTTTGAGCTTCTACAATTTTGCGGCTAATACTTTAGCTTTTTTTCCTTTGCTTTCTACACTGCTATTTTCCCCTGTTTTTTCTTCTACCTTCTCTCCTCTCTCCTCTCTGCTTTATTTCATTGAATTTTCAGGTCACGATTTCATATTTTTCGAGACGATAACGCATTTGGTCACGGCTCAAATTCAGTAACCGCGCCGCGCCGGTGACATTATTTCCTGTCCGCGCAAGTGCCTGACACAGATAGGATTTTTCTATCTCTGAAATGGAAACTCCGTTTTCCGGAAGAGGATGTTCCCAACCTTGAGCATTTTCCTGATTCAGTTCGTGTTTTTGTAAGCGGTAACGCAGTTCTTCCTGAGTGATTTTCAACAGCTTTGCTGCAGAGGAATTCTCACCTGTGCTTTGCAGCAAGGCTTGACCAATCAGCCTCGGTTCTACGTTCAACAAACTCAAACCTTCCACAGGCAGTTGAAATGGGGTGCCTGAACTTTCAGTAAAAGTGTCAGCAGACGGTTCTACTTTTGTGTTTAAAAAGCCGGAAAAGGAGGGCATTTGGTTTTGATCCAGATGCTGCAGATGTTCAAAATCGAGACTGTCGCCACTATGAAACAAAATGCTGCGCTCAATTTCATTTTTCAATTCACGAATATTTCCGGGCCAGGAATAGTGAGTGAGTGCATAATGCCCCCGGCTGGAAATGCTTGGAAATGTTTCAGCATTTGCTGTGTGTGCTAATTTTCCGGAAGTAAAAGACGGATATTTACGTAATGCGCTTTGCAGGAATAGCTCCGCAAGCATCGAAATCGTGTCCGGAGTTTCTCTGAGTGCAGGCAGTTTCAAATGTACCAAACCCAGTCTATGATACAAATCCTTGCGGAAAGCACCTTGATGCACTGCTTCTTCCAAACCTATATTTGTGGCTGCAACAATCCGGACGTTGACCGTAATTTCCCGGTTTCCTCCAATTCTACGTACTTTCTTGTCTTCAATGACTTTGAGCAGTTTGGCTTGAATACCCAGCGATAAATGTCCGATTTCGTCTAGAAACAAGGTCCCGCCGTTGGCCAGTTCAAACAGTCCAACACGTTGACCAACTGCTCCAGTAAATGCTCCTTTTTCATGCCCAAATAATTCAGTTTCAACCATTGTTTCCGGAATGGCGGTACTGTTGACCTCAATAAAAGCATCATCCCTGCGTGGCGATTGTTGATGTAAACGACGAGCCAGAGAACCCTTACCAGTTCCTGTTTCACCGGTGATCAGCACAGAAGGCAATTCTCCTGACTGCTGCTCAATTTCCACCAGACGCTGGAGCATCATTTCAATTTTTTTAAATTGCGGTGATGGCAATTCGAGAAAGTCACCTTCGCCGGAGCGTTGTTGTTTCCGGTGATAGAGTACTTCGTTCTGCAAACGTCGATTTTTCAGGGTGCGTTCAATCGTCAACTCGAGTGCTTCCAGATCGATTGGCTTACTCATATAATCGTAAGCACCTTTACGCATAGCTTCCACCGCTTCCTTGACACTACTGAAAGCAGTAATCAGAATGATCGGGAGATGCGGCTGATTTTCAAGTGCCCAGTTCAGCAAATCAATGCCGCTTTTTTTAGGCAATTGCACATCAGAGATAACCAAATCCACCGATTCTTTACGCAAATAAACAATCGCCTGCTCAACCGTTTCAAACCATTCACATTCGTAACGTTCACTCAAAAATCGATGAATGCTGCGTGCCAGAAGCCGCTCATCTTCAATGAGAACTAATCGAATGGAATTCATTTTTCTCCTTTTTGTCTCTTTATTTCACAGCTTGTTAAGTGCAGCAGTTGCTGGAACAACTAATTTTTTTCTACGTTCATTCGGAAAACTGAAGGCAAGACCTTTGCAATTTTTCCGGTGCAGATCCATTTTCGGAAAAGTTGATACCTCTCATATTACTCGAATTGTCATAAACTGAAAGGTCAAGAGTGATCCTGGTTTTTAAGCAGCACTAGAAATTAACTATTAAATGAAATCAGTTTTTGCTGAGTTTTTAAAATACTTGTTCCCAGAAGTCAAACGGCAAAAATTACGCTTTGGTGCTCATTCCGGAATGCGGATATGCGCGTCTTCAAACGATCCGAATTCGGCATAAGCGTGACATGCCCCGCAGTTCAAGACACTTCGTACTGATTTACGCATAAATGTATTTTGTGAAATATCTTCATGCTTGCTGCGAAAATAAGTCATTTCGGTTATGCGCATGGGAATTTCATCTTCCGGAACATTCACCAGTAAGTTAAATGATGCTTCTGATTGAAAATGTTCTGCATCGTTTTTTCCCAAATACTCCGTAATTTCGGCAGTCGTTTCCGGATCAAGCCAAGCGTCTTCGCCATAATGATTTTCCAAATCGGACATCATTTTTACCCAGGAACGGTGCGGCAGTAAACTGGGATGAAAACCAAAATGACAACTGCCGCATTCGCTCATGTAAAGCTGATGTTCCGGAGATGCCAGTCTAAGCCTCGCTTCCGTCAAAGCAGCTTGAGTCACCGGTGACTTATAATCCAGTGAAATACCCACCGTCAACGTAAAAGCTGCCAGTACGAATCCGGACAAAAACCAGCTTTGGACTTTGTTATTCGGAACCAGGTTTTTTGCATCATCATTATTTTCCGGAGTATCTCTTTTGAATCCGGAAATCATCGCCTTTATTAGGTTTTCACGATGTGAAACGCTGTCTATGACTGCAGCCAAAATGTGTAAAGTAATCAGACTCAATAACGCATACGAAAGCCAGACATGAATGCTCTTTGCAAAACGTCCCTCTGAAAGACTAAAATATTGTGTCAGCGGCCCAATCCATTCCTCTCCGGCCAGTGTTACTGCACCTGTCAATGTGATGCCCAGCAAAACGAGCAGGAGCGCCACCATCATCCATGCAGCTAACGGATTATGCCCTAGAACCCGCGGAGCTTCATTGCTCAAGCGAAGCTTTGCATATTCCCACACAATTTGAGGACCGGTGACGAATTCACGAAAACGCGCAAATCCGTTGCCGATCCAACCCCAGACAATCCGGAAAACTAGCAGGCCAATGACTGCATGGCCAAACCAGACATGTTCCATCAGCCAGGACTCACGGAAACTGCTGATCCACGCTCCGGAAACCACAAGCACCAGTAACCAGTGAAAGAGGCGGGTCGGCCAGTCCCAGACTTTTATTTTTTTTGGAGAATCGCCAATTTTACCAGTTTCGTTCATAGCCTAAACTTAACGCGGAATCCGCACATAATCTTCATCATACTCTCCCTGCGCGGCCGGAATATGGCAAGCGGCGCAATTGGCAATCGAACGAATCGCCGGACGTTTCAAGACACTTGTAGAGATATGTTCCGAATGTTCACGTTTTAGTTTTGGAATTTCAGAAATCCGCAAATAAACTTTGTTGCCAAGACTGCGCATTATTTTTCTACGTGATAAACGACTGTCTGATTTTTCCGCAGAAAAGCGTACTAAGTGACTTGTAATCAATTGCTGTGTCTGTGCGTCAATGGCGGCGTCCTCACCAAAGTGATCTTCCAGACCGGACATAATTTTTTCCCAGGAAACTGCCGGCAACAATTCCGGTTGATAAGCCATGTGACAGCTTCCGCATTCAATTTCAAATTCCGGAGGTGCTGCTGAAATGGAGGCTAAATCCGGAGACATTTTACTGCCCTGTTTTCCGGAACTGCGACGTCTTTCACCGTGCTCATCATCATCATCATCATCATCATCTTCAAACAACGAAGAAAACCAACTTCCACGTTTGCTTTTTTTAGCATCGTCGTCTTCTTCGTTAGCCAAGACAATTCCGGCCGAATTGCCGGCAAATATGCAGACAAATATAAACGTTATAATCCAATTATTTTTCATTGTCTGTCCTTTCAGAAAGAATATAGAAATTTAAGAAAGTGCCCTTTTTCCTCAACAGAGCAGGTGCGTTCAATCGTCCACTTGCAGTTACGTCTGAACCATTTTTCAATTTTCTTAGCATCAGTTAAACGTTCAGAATTTGCTGAAGGAGCTAAGGGTTCAATGGTTTTACCGGAAGTCACATGCTGTCCGATACTGGCCGGATCATCTCCATGACAAAGTGCGCATGAGCGTGTGTCTTCTTTTTTAGAATGCTCACGTTCCGCAAAATAAAATTTTTCTCCAAGCTTTGCCTCAAAGCCGGGAAAGTCCGGTTTTTCTTGTTGTACAATTTCCAGATATGCCTGCAAAACATGCTTTGCCGCAGGACTGAGCGGAGTTTGCGCCTGAGCAGTGAGGGCAAAACCGAAAATCCAAAAACCAAAAGCAGTTATTATTAACCATAAATTTTTCCTACGGTTAACAGTTAAATTTTTATCCTGTCCGATCCGTGATAATCTGCGGTTGAACATTTTTTTTTCAATCATCGTCATCTCCAAACCAGCCGTGATTTTCAGAATGTCCCTCGCGGCGTTCGTGGCTTTCATAACGTCCTTCGCTGCGTTCACGGCTTCCATAACGTCCTTCGCTGTGTTCACGACTTTCATAACGTCCTTCGCTGTGTTCACGGCTTTCGTCATGATACCGTCCGCTGATAGGACAACCGGCTAGTAAAAAGGCTGTAGATATTAACAGTAAGTAAGATTTCCAGTTAA
>JABGPG010000202.1:0-5035 GCA_018645085.1 Deltaproteobacteria bacterium | reverse complement strand
TTCGCTCTAAATGAGACGATTTTAGAAATTATTATCATTATCAATATTAGCTATTGCACTCAGCATACCTGAGTTTAATAAAATTATTTATTTATATTTATTTCATTATTTCAAATACTTACAAACACTTCAGCCCGACTTTAAACAAAGCTATATTGGGTAATTTTTCAATATTGGGGAATTTATTGGGGGGTAGTTTGAGGGACAGTTGATGGCCCTTATTTATTACAGCGTGTTTTCCTCTGTATGCTGAACTGGAAAGGACAATCGAACAGTTGTGCCCTTGTCAATCTCGCTGTTTATTTCGATACTTCCGTGGTGCAAATCTACTATTTTTTTACAGATGGCCAAGCCCAAGCCTGTACCTCGACTGCGGGTAGTGAAAAATTGTTCAAAAATGCGCTCCTGGTTTTCCGCGGCAATTCCCTCACCGTAATCCTGCACAGCAATAGTTTGAATTTTGGAGTCTTCATTGCCGGAAACGCTTTCAAAAAAACATTCTATTGTTCCACCAGAAGAAGTGGCTTCGATAGCGTTAGACAAGACTATCAGCAATACCTCTTCCAACAAAACCGGATCTGCTTCAATTGAAGGAAGTTCTTTCAGCGTTGGTAGTTTAAGCTTTAACTTACGCTCATCAATTTGCCAATGCAGTGAATGAACGGCTTTTTGCAGAATTTCAGGCAGGGCAACTTTTTGAAAATACGGATCAAAGGGGCGGACAAAATTCAGTAAATGATTCAGACGTGTTGTCAGTCGATCCGTTTCATGAAGCATATCATTGATCAAGTCATCGTGTTCTTCTGGATCAAGTTTTTGCAATGTCAGCAACTGCATGGCAGCACGTAAACTCGCTAAAGGATTTTTAAGACCATGGGCAACCGTTGTACTGACCTCACCAATAGCAGAGAGTCTTTCCTGCTTCAGCAATTGAGCTTGTGCGTTCCGGAGTTGTTGATTGATTTCCGCAAGTTCAAGAGCGGACTTGCGGAGTTGTTCATGTTGACGGCTGAGAATACGTGAGGCAGGATAAACGATGAGTAACAGCATCGTATAAAGCAAGAGGCCAAACACAGCACAGAAGCCCCAGACAAAACGTTGAAGGGACTCAACTTGCCGTTTTAATTGAACATTGTTGCGGTGTAATTCAAGTACACCCTCGACGGATTCGCCTCTCCGGATTGGAATATAGAGTGCGGAAGTGTAGCGTTCATCTGCATTTGGAAAAACCAGCCGATCTTCATCCTCCATGCGGATGGTGGCTTCCCCAAGCATGGCCTTTTTAAACTGCGGATTATCTTTGGTATCGGCAGTTTCTCCAGGAAATGCGGACCAGGCGACTTTTCCGGAAGGCAGGATTATCTCAACCGCATAACTGCCGGGCATTACCATCACTGCGTGTAAAATATCACGCAGAACAAGCGGGTCAAGATATGTTTGTTCAAAAGGCGCGTCTTGTAAATATTCCAGAACCTCTGCCTGTACTGTAGCAACAGTGATTACTTTGTCACGTTTCAGCAGTTCATTCTCAAGTTGCTGACCCAACAGCCAACTCATCACCGCCATTAAAGCAGCTACTGCAAGCAGACTGGCAAGAGAAAATATACTGAGCAGTGGAAAAGGACGAGTCATCTAAAATAATTATCGGTGCAAGGTCTACGGTTTCAAGTCCGAAATTTCTCTAAAAACTCTCCACCCTGAATGCTGCAATATAACGAAGATCGGCGCGTGCTGCAAGTCAGAGATTTTCCTTTTTCAAGAACTAAAGCTGAACTTATTCAAATTCTCACTTTAAACATGTTCCGACAGAACCGCTTTGACATATTTCCCCGTCATTCCAAATCGCCCCTTCCAAGTTTGCACGTCGCAACTTAATTCCAGACAAATCAGCTCCGCTAAAGTCTGCACCTTGAAAATCACCCTGTGCTAACTCAGCCCAACGTAAATCAGCTCCGCTAAAATCCGCATTTATAAAAACAGAATTTTTCAGTTCAACTTCCTGCATTACGGCGTTTCTGAAACTCGCACCGACAAAAGAACTATGCTTCAATTCAGCAGAATTGAGGGATGCCAACTCAAAGTTTGCTCCGTCAAAATTACTGTATTCTATTTCCGCATAGTTCAAATCAGCCTGCTGAAATTCTGCAGAAGTCACTGACACTTTCCGGAATTCACAGCCGCGGAAATCAGTACGTCCCGTCGAATAATCACACTGCTGATGGTCATTACCCGAAAGTCCATGCTCGTTCTCATCATGTCCGTCGTGTTCACCGTCTCCATCGTGATCGTCATGTCCCTCTCCATGATGTTCGTGAGATTCCTCTGTAGTTGACAAGCTCGAATTATCTGCTGAGCTGGAATGATGATGCCCGTCATCATCATGACCGTGACCGTCATCGTCATGGCCGTCAGCATCATGATCATCATCATGACCATCATTGTGGTTCTCAGCATGACTATCGTTGTCCGAACTATTGTAATTTTGATAGCCTTCCTTGAAACTTTCCAGATCTTCACGACTACATGCGCTTAATCCAAGCAAACCGACTAAGCCAAAAAACCAAATTATTTTTATAATTTTATTCATTATTCTCCTTTTATTTACTTTTATATTTATTCTTAGGCCTCACTCTTTAGCTATTATGTTGGCAAGCTGCGTTCCACAAAAATTATATTTGTAAATTAAATTTATATTCAATAATTTCAATCTTATAAAAAATTAAATCATTTTTGTTTTGAACAACAGAAAGCACAGTGGGGACGCTGCCGGGGATAAAAAAGGAAGTGAGAATGGGGAATGGGGCACAAAAAAACCGCGCCTTGAAACCGGACAGAGGGAATGAGTTTCCGATTACGCAGCGCGGCGGCTAAACGTGAATTATTGGTTTACGCCTGCTTTATCTTTTGGGCCGTGAGGTCCAGTACCCATGTGAGTGAAAATTTCATTTGCCTCATTCTGGGTGATGCGTCCGTCATCGGCGGCATTTTTGACGATCAGCACCATTTTGGCGTGCATCGATGATTCCAGCCTGTCAAAATTTATGTCATATTTTTGTAAAAGCGCACGCATTGAATATGACTTTGTGTCCTGCTCAATTTGCTCGACTGTCTGGCCGCTCAATTCGGCAAGCACATCTATTCGCGCATTTTGCATCTCATCACGGAACAAACGTCCAGGTCCCATCATGCCCATCATTTCTGAATCACCCGACATACCACCTCGCTGACCTCGCTCTTGCATTCCGGCAGAGTTCTCACCTTTCCACTGCCCCCTGTGACCCTGATGTCCGTTACCTCTTTGCTGCATTTCGGAATTATGTCCGAACATTCCACCATTTCCTCGGCGATGACCATCTTCGCCCCAACTGTGTGCCATTGCAACTCCACCTGCTAAAACACTTGCTCCGATGATTCCACCGGCTATAATTTTGATTAACTTTTTCATACTACCTCTATGAGTTAGAAATTTGTTGTTGATAAAACCAAAAGACACCATGTCTCTTGTCTTGGATTCAAGTTTAACAAAATAATGTGAAGCAAATTTGAAGGAAATATGGGAAAGTTGTGAAGGGTTCAAAGTTCATCATGAATTAAATATCCGCTCCACTTAGCTCATTAGCAGCTAGATAAAAGAGAAAAACTGCTTGAGCTTAACATGATACTCCTATAAAGTATAAATCAGCTTATACATTTTAATAAGAGAAAGCGTGGTGCGACAGACAATCAATAAAAAAATATATTTAGCTCGAATTTTTATCGGGATATTTGTGATGTTTTTTGTTTTGGTTCCTGCTTTGTCTGCAATGTGTGTTTCACCGCAGACAGGTCCACAGGCAGTTGTTGCTGCTGCTGATAGCACTTTACTTCCTCATACGGCTAATGTCCCTGCAAAAGATTGCTGCCTGAAAAACAAACAGCATCTTCCTCTTGATCAATGGACTCAAAATTGCGGCTGGGCTGCAGATCTCCTTTTTTCAGACATGCTCAAACCATCCGGTTTTGAGACTCAACATGTCTATTTTTCACTGTCCGCAAACTCAACTTTAATTCTGAGTTCAGCTATACAGGAAGTTCAATCATCTTCACGTCATTCTTTGTCCAATACGGACAAAGCCCCTCTTTTTGCTCAGAAAACAGCTTTCTTGATTTGAGAGTTTCCTCCGTTGTCTAAGTTTCACTCTTCGCAGTGAAGCAATTTTTTTCACAATTGGAAACGAGTATCAAATGAAACAAATAATTTCTACTGCTGTAACAATACTATTTTTACAACCTTCTTTTCTCTTGGCCAACAGCGGTCAAATGATGGGAAACTGGGGCGATCATTCGATGGGTTGGTTCGGAGGAATGGGCTGGATTTCCATGCTGTTTTTCTGGGGTTTAGTAATTTTGCTTATTATTGCTTTAATCAAGTGGATTATGGCTCCAAAAACAGGCACTGCTAATTCGGCTTTGGAGATTCTCAAGGCACGCTACGCAAAAGGTGAAATCGACAAACAGGAATTTGAAAACAAAAAACAGGATTTAAACTAAAAAGGAATGCTATGAAGAAAAATCAACACAAACAGGAAAAGCAGAAAACAAAGAATAGTACATCTGCTAAAAAGAAGGAGCCTCTTTGGTTATGGGGAGGTCTGGCGCTTTTCATAATTATAGGAGCAGTAGCATATTATTATTATCAACCTCCAAGCACTCTTTCCGCCAGAGCTACACCTGCGCAAATAGTACTTGGAGAACAGCTGTTTAGTGAAAACTGTCTCAGTTGCCATGGTGCAAAAGCCACCGGCGAAAATCCGGCACAGTCACGTGGAGGACAAAAAGCCGATGGAAGTTACCTCGCTCCCGCCTTGAACGGTAAAGGCCATGCCTGGCATCATCCGAATGAAATGCTGTTCTCAACAGTAAAAAACGGTTCCGTCGCAAAAGATTCTCCGATGCGGGGATTCAAGGATAAATTATCAGATGATGATATTGTCGCAGTACTTCAATATGTAAAATCCTTATGGCCGGATGAAATACAAGTGAGGCATGCAATGCG
>JABGPG010000123.1:7890-27025 GCA_018645085.1 Deltaproteobacteria bacterium | reverse complement strand
ATTGAAGATACCAGAATTACCAGGGAAGCTTACAAACAGCGTGTTGAACTTTGGGATTAGAAATAGTCCTTAATTTCAACTTTTATAAAGTGATTTTTATAAAGTGATTTAGTTTTTACTCAGGTACTCTGCTTCCGCACGGCCTTTTTCTTCATCGACAAAAAAGAACAGCACTGCGCCGATCACAAACAGCACAATTATAGAAGCAATGCTCCAGCGCGCTGCCTCTTGACCAACCGCTGTAATTTGTTCTGCTGTTGGTGATTCCGGCATGAGATAATTACGCATCATCAGTCCTACCACACCCATCAAAGCCGGCCCGATAATAGCAGCGAATTTGCCGAGCATATTGTAAAATCCGTAATATTCCGCAGCCTGATTTTTAGGAATGAGGCGGGAGTAATAGGAACGGCTCAGCGCCTGGATACCTCCCTGTACCAGACCAATCACTATTGCCAGCACATAAAACTCATATTTCTCACGCATCATTGTGCCCCAGATTGTCACGGCTATATAAACTCCAATAGCGAGAAATATTGACGGCCGCACACCCCAGCGTTCACCTAATCTTCCAAAAATTAGTGCTGAAGGGAAACCAACAAATTGCACTATCAACAGGGCAATTATCAGATCATTCGATTCAAAACCGATCGATATTCCATAATCCACCGCCATCTTAATGATCGTATCCACACCGTCTATATAAAACCAGTAGGCCAGCAAAAACAATAGTACCGTTTTTAAATGACGTATTTGCTGAAAAGTTCTATAAAGTTGCTTAAATCCTTCAATGATTGAACCTCCCTGCCTTTCCTTTTTTCCAGTTTCCGGTTCCGGAACCCAGGCAATGGTAATAAATGTAAATGCTCCCCACCAAATTGCCACACTCACAAACGACCAGCGTACCGCTTCGCCTGCATCAGCAAGTCCGAAGATCGCGGGTTGGAGAGTCATCACAACATTCAGTAAAAACAGCAGCCCACCGCCGAGGTAGCCCATGGCAAATCCTAAACTGGAAACCGAGTCTACCTTTGATTCATCCGCCACACTAGGCAAGAGTGAATCGTAAAAAATATTAGCGCCGGAAAAACCGATTACTCCCATCACATAAACAAAAATCGCCATCATCCAATCACCTTTTCCTACCAGATACAGGCCTGCAGTCATCAAGACTCCTAGATAGGCGAAGAAAATCATAAATTTTTTCTTCATGCAACCACGGTCCGCAATTGCTCCAAGCACAGGTGCCATCAGGGCAACAAGCAAACTCGCAATTGAATTTCCGAAACCGAGCATCGCTGTACTCTGATTTACATCTGCGCCGACACTCCAGTACTGCTTAAAAAAGATAGGGAAAAAACCTGCCATAACAGTGGTGGCAAAAGCTGAGTTTGCCCAGTCATACATGGCCCAGCCCCAGATTAATTTACGTTCCTGTTTCATCTTATGTCCTTTGAATGGCACTTAAGTTAATTAATTTTAGCAGCTTCCGGAGTCTCAAGATTTTCTTTAACTTTCTGCTGAATCAGCTTTGAAATCTCGAGTGCTTCATCATTCGTCATCTCAATGGCAGTGACTTGGTGCATCCTGCCGTCCACTGACTTGAGTGCCAGCAAAACACCAGTAGGACATGTTCCGACTTCCAACTCCATTTTAGCCATTAGTTAACTCCTTGATATTTATTTAATGCAAAAAGACAAAATGTTCCGAGGATTTTGACGATATTCACATTTTTCTACAAGCTGAAACGTAAAGGGTATTTCAATTCTTTGAGATATTTGCAGGATTCTGTTAAAGTTATACTCAACTTTGAACTGATCTTTACAGCCGCTAAAATGCTATTTCATGGATAACGTCTTTTATCTACTTTCTGCAAGCTCTTCCTGCATAGAAGGCATTTGTCTGAGCAAAAAAAACAATACTGTCTTCATCACAAAAGACAGTGTTGGATTTTCTGCATTGAACGAATCGGATTCAGCGGAAGAAAGAGGCACTGATTCAGAGCAGTGGATTAAGCGAATCGGACAGTTTTTAGACAGTCAGCAATGGCGGGATCACTCGATAACTTTTCTGTTGCCTGCGGAAGATGTGACTTTCCGCAAAATTACTTTTCCATTTCAGGAACGTAAAAAAGTAGAACAAGCACTGCCTTTTGAGTTGGAAGAAGAATTGATGGGTGAGCTCGCAGATTCCGCATACAGTGTGCAGGTGCATTTGATGTCAGAGCAAAATTCGGAAGCGCTGGTTTTGCTGATGGAACGTCAGCGTTTAGAGCAACTGCAGCAGTTGTGTCTGGAGCGTGACTTGTTAATCCGGAACATTGATTGCGCCGCATATGCGCTTTTCCGTTCAAAAATTAATGATAATTCAGGCTTGCCTGAAGCTCAGGATTTGTTTCAAATTTACCTCGGCGGTGATGAAACTTTTGTGAACACAATCCGTGACGGACGTTTGGATGAAATCAAGATTTTTCCCAATAGTATTCCTGAAATCCTCCGGAAGCACTGCTCTGCCGTGGAAACAACTCTGCCGAATTTCCTGCAGACTTTCGCCAAAACTACGGACACGCCAAATAATGCGGAAAGTAAGAATGCGGAAGCAGAAGCGTTTCTCCAACTAAAAGAGGAATTACGCTGGTTATGTGCACAGCTCACCCTGCATTTACGGATAAAAAATTACAGTTCAGAAAGTCAAATTCAAGTGCATGGCATCTTTGGACCGCTGATTAAATGGGATGGTGTTGTCTTCCGGATACGTTCATTTCCACTGCCTGAAGCACATGCTTTTGCAGAAAGATCCGGAGACGTATTAAACTTTTCCGCAAGTTCCGATGTTGAGTTAAAAGAAGAAAAAACTGCTGCTCCGAAGCTGGAAGCAAAAGCTCCGGACACGCTTGAAGAATTGATGGTTGAGGCAAAGCAGCGTGAAGAATCTGACGAACAAACGCAAAACGACAGCGTAGAGACTGATCATAAACCCGCCGCTGATAAGACAGATGAACAACAGAACGAGCAGGAGAAGCAGTCTGCTGAACTGGACGCTGTCAATCAACAGGAGTCACTGCTATCACTGACTGAACGCAAACATTGGGGGATGTTGGGTGAGTTGCGTAAAAAAGCAGAAATATTTCTGGAACCACACAAGCTGAGTCTCTACCACGAAAGTACTCCATGGAGACGTTTTATACGCAGGAATCGCGGAGCTGTCGCTGTTGCGGCAAGTTTAATGATTATAATTTCAGTCAGCTTTGTCTGGCAGACAAATACAAAATTAAACCTGCTGCAGCAGGACATAGCACGCTCGGAGCGTCTGGTAAAAGCTGAACTGCGTAGAGTCTTACCCCAAACTTCTGCTTCAGGTGTTAACACCATGCTGATGGAACTGCAGGAGAAAATAAAGAAGCGCAAAGACTATATTGAAAACAGTATAAGATTTGAGAAACGCGACTATTTTAATTTGAAATTTCTCAATAATATTTCCACTCTGCTGGATGTAGACGCACCTTTTCAAGTGGACAGTTTAGAATATGCGCCCGAACGCTTTTCACTCAGTGGTACTATTGACAGCTATGACCGGCTTCAGCTTTTAAAAAATAATTTGCAGGAATTTGAAGAATTTAAAGGCCGTAACATTATCGAAAGTAACCGTAAAAGTCCTGAAGGAATTGTTTACAGAATTACAATTGAATTAAAATAAGCATTAACATTTTAACTATTTTTAAGTGCACGTGAAATCAAGTATAAAGAACTCCAACAAACAAACCCCTACAGTAAACGGAAGCGGACAAGGCTATTTCACCCAGCCTACAGTATTCCAAAATCAACTCGTCTTTGTCAGTGAAAACGACTTGTGGCAGGTTCCTCTTGAAGGAGGACGTGCCCAACGTTTGACCAGTGCACGCAGCGAAACTCATTCCCCCTCCTTTTCTCCGGACGGACACTGGATTGCCTGCTGTACCATGGAAGAAGGTGAGCATGACGTGTATTTGATGGAATCCAGCGGTGGACCACTCCAGCGGCTGACATGGTTAAACAGTGTGACGCATATCGTGGGTTGGTCACAGGACGGACAATATATCTGGTTCCGCAGCACACACCAGGCTGTTCACAGTCGTGGCAGCGACGCCTGGCTTTATCAGGTTTCGCTCAACGGCGGCCCTATAGAACGCTTGCCTTACGGACCGGCAATGACCGCGAATCAGCAGTTGAGCGGAAAAAATGGCATTGTCCTGGGACGCAACACTCTGAATAATTCACGTTGGAAACGCTATCGTGGAGGAATGACTGGTGAAATCTGGGTTGACGCACAGAATACAGGAAATTTTAAACGTTTGTTTGCTGATCTTCAGGGAAATCCAGTACGTCCGTTTTGGTTGGAAAAAAGGCTGTGGTTTATTTCAGATCATGAAGGTCTCGGTAATTTGTATTCCTGCACTGCTCAAGGCAAAGATTTACGACAAGAAACTTTTCAAAAAGAATACTACGTACGTTTTCCGGTAACAGATGGTAAAACACTTGTTTATCACGTTGGTGGCGAATTATGGAAACTTGATCCTCAGGAAAAAGCTTCTGCTAAACGTGAAGCACAAATAAACATTGGTTGGCATTCTACAAAAACCCGTTTGCAGCGTCGATTTTTTTACGGCGAAGCATACTGGGAAGAAACCATGCTCCATCCTCATGGACATGAGATCGCTTTAACTGCTCGTGGAAAACTATTTTCGATGCCGCTTTGGGAACAGGCGGTTCATCAACACGGTGTTCGTGACGGCGTTCGTTATCGCTTGCCCTGCTGGCTGCCTGACGGAAATTTGGCGGCAATCTCAGATGCGTCCGTAGTACAGAGTAAAGCAAAAATACTTTCAGCTATGGAAGAACAACTTGACGTCTTTGGGGCTTTTCCGTCGGAAACACCTGTTTGTTCTCACAAACTTCCTCCGGGACGTATCCAGGAAATCGCGGTTTCACCACGGCATCCGCACCTTGCGTTAACGACCAGTCGGATGGAACTTTTTTTAATCAACGCAGATAGCGGACGTATTAACAAACTTGATCACTCGAAGGTACGTGAAATCCGTGAAATTGTTTTTTCACCTGATGGAAGATGGCTGGCTTACACAAAATATTTGAGCCTGGAATTAACCGCAATTTTTCTGCTGGATCTCAAACCAACTGCAAACGGCAAACGTGTAAAACCTTCAGCAGCGGTTCAAATTACACAACCGGTACGCTACGATTTCAGTCCGTCTTTTGATCCGGATGGGCGCTGGTTGTATTTTCTTTCTTCCAGAACATTCAACCCGATCTGGGACACTGTGCAAACAGGCACCTCATTTTCCCGCTCAATGAAACCGTATCTGTTGACGCTGAAAAAAGACGCGCAAAATCCTTTTGTAGCAAAACCGCATGCGCCAGGACGTGAATCAGCTGAAACTGAAAGCGGCGTAAGTCAGGCAGCACAGGATGATAAAAACCTAAAAAATAAAAAATCTGCGGAACAAAAAAATCTTACCGTTGAAATAGATTTAGACGGAATTGCGGATAGAATTATTGAATTTCCGGTTGCAGAAGGTGTTTATGAACAAATAACAGGTCTTGCAAACAAAGTCGTTTTCAGCGAATTCCCACTCTCTGCAAGCTTTGATGATCTTGCATCTGAAGATGATCTGGAAAAAGATGAAGGTATCTTATGGATGTATGATTTTGAAAAACAGGAAATTGAAACAATAGTCGACAATGTCGGTTTTATACAAACTTCCTCAGTCGATGATGGCGAAAATTCCGCACGTACCATGCTCTACAGTTCAGGTGATCAGTTGCGTGTTTTGGAAGCAGGAATTCCTGTGCCGGAAGAGCTTAAAGCAGAAAAACCTTTTTCAAGAAAAAGCGGCTGGCTGGACTTGAACCGTATCCGGATTTCGGTGCAGTATCAGGAAGAATGGACGCAAATGTTTCAGGAATCATGGCGTCTGCAAAAAGAGTTTTTTTGGACTGAAGACCTCTCCGGAGTTGACTGGGAAAGGGTTTACCAACGCTACGCACGTTTACTGCCGCGAGTTGGTTCACGCTCAGAACTCTCTGATTTAATTTGGGAAATGCAAGGTGAACTGGGAACATCTCACGCATATGAATATGGTGGTGATTATCCTTATGCACCGCGTTATCCGGTCGGATGTTTGGGTGCGGACATCGTTTTTGACTCGAAGCGGCGCGCCTGGATTTTTCAAAAAATATATTCAGGTGATATTTGGAAAACCAACGAACATTCACCTTTGGCAGAACCAGGTGTTCCTGTTTCTGAAGGTGATCAACTTTTAGCAATCGGAGGAGTTCCGCTTGATGAGCACAAAACTCCTGGAGAACTGCTCGTACATCAGGCAGGTCAGTTTGTCCCGCTTACAGTGCTTGAAGGCGGCAGCAAAAAGAAAGGTGCAAAAAGCAACGCAGCGCTTACACGTCAAGTCCTGGTAAAAACCCTGATCGGCGAACAGGAAGTGCGTTACCGCGAGTGGGTCGGGAATAATATGAAAAGCGTTGACTCGCTGACCGCTGGACGCGTCGGTTATCTGCACCTTCCGGACATGAGTACACACGGCATAGCGGAGTTTCATCGAGGTTATTTAGCCCAGGTTGACCGTGAAGGTTTGATCGTTGATGTCCGTTATAATGCAGGAGGTATGGTGTCACCGCTCATTCTGGAAAAATTAGCTCATCGGCATTTAGGTTATGACGTACCTCGCTGGGGATCTCCGGAATCCTATCCTTACCATACTCTGCGCGGGCATCTGATCGTGATCGCCAATCAGTTCACAGGCTCTGACGGTGATATGTTCACGACAAGTTTCCGGCAACTGCAACTTGGACCTCTAGTCGGAAAACGTACGTGGGGCGGAGTAATCGGTATCGATGGACGTTATCAACTGGTGGACGGGACAACAACAACTCAACCTCAATATTCCATCTGGTTCCATCACGCAGGATGGACAGTTGAAAATCACGGTGTTGATCCTGATATTGAAGTGGAAGACACTCCGCAATCTTTTGTTAAAAATGAAGATCCAATGCTCGCACGCACTGTTCAGGAAATGCTGCGGCTCTTAAAAGAAAAACCTGTCCAGTCTGTCAGTTATTCTCCATCACCCAGACGTTTGCTTCCGGATTGAGAGAAATCTGCAGAGGAACTGCTTTAAAATATTTTAAAAAGTTAATCAGACATTGTACTTGTAAAATTAATCATTTTTTGAGAGGATATAAGGATGACAAATAATTATTGCCAAGACTCCTCTTCGAAAAATCATCCATGCAACTAACTATTCAGCCCCTGATTGATCTTGCCAATACTGATCTGGAATTACAGACAAGCATTTACTCCCGCTCACATTTGGAACGTCAAATTGATACTGCAAGATCGATTGTTGACAAACATCAAAAATTATTTGAACAAAAGAACAACGAGCTTGAGCTCTTAACCAGCGAAGGTAAAGAGGTCAAAAACAACATCCAAATTCAGGAACAGTTGATCTTACGTCTCGACGAACAAGTACCGAAGATTCGTAACGAGAAAGAATTTGCTGCCAGCAAAAACCAGCTTGAGGAAGCCCGCAAAATGTTAGGTTTACTCGAAGACAAAATGCTTGAACTGGATATGAATAAAGAAGATCTGGATCAAGAAATAGAAGCTATTAACAGCGAACTTACTGAATCCAGCTCTGCATTTCAGGAAGAGACATCCGGACTCTTGAAAAAACAGGAAAAAGCCGAAAAGAAAATCGCAAAACTGGAACCGCGACGTAACCGTCAACTGAAAAAAATCCCACAAAACATCAAACGTTTTTATGAGCGTTGTCAGGAAAGCGGAATTTCTACACCTGTTTGTGCCATTCAGGATAAAAGCTGCAGTGGTTGTCACATGGTTTTATTACCGCAGTTGGTCAATGAACTGATGGCAAATCCGAATGCACACAAAAACTGCCCCTACTGTTCACGCATTTTGTACTTTCCGGAAGTTGAGGAAGAGGAAGAATTAGAGTCTTAAGCCGAATTTTCAAACGCTTTTGTATTTAAAAGTTGAGCAGCTTTTGTTTCAACAAAATACAATCATGAAAAGAAATGTTGCACTGTATTTATTTACGCTCACATTTTTTTTCGGCTGCAGTACTTCAGCACCTTCCCGTTTTTCATATCCTGCAGAAAATTCGATGGAGGTACGCTACCTCTGTCGACTGCCTTATCTGGACGCATCTGCTCCGCATCAAGCCTGGAGCAAGTCAAGCCCTTCGTGGATCTTTCTTAACGAAACAAAAGTAATCGTTTATTTTAAGAATGACCGCACCTTTGTGCTCCCCCGCACTTCAGAAATCACTCTTCCTCCAGGGAAATACCGTTGTATACTTTGAATTTTGCTAACTGATTTTATTTTTTCAGTCTACGAAATTTTCTCCGTTGAGTATCCCTGCAAAAACATCACGATCCACATTACCACCGGAAGCAATAACCGCTACTTTCCGGCCTTTATTTTTCACTGAGTCCTGTAGTGCAGCAGCAATTGCAGCAGCGCCTGCACCTTCGCAGACATTATGAGTGCACTCAAACATCATCCGCATTGACTCCGCAATTTCAGTATCACTAACCTGCACAATCCTTTCAACACCTTTCCAGATCAGTTCCAGCGCAGACTCTTCCGGTACACTGCAGGCCATTCCGTCTGCAATTTTTGTACTGACCGGAGACTCAACCGGACGTCCGGAACTGAATGATTCCGCATAAGCAGTAGCATGTGCTGAGACGACTCCGACGATTTCAGTCTTCAAGTTTAATGCATCACGAGCCGCGAGCATTCCGCAGATTCCGGAACCTAAACCGATAGGAACGTAAGCAACATCAAGATCTTTGACCGCGCGCAACAATTCCAGACTGTAGGTTGCAACTCCGGCAACTAACAGCGGATCAAAGGAAGGCACCATTTGCAGTTCTTCTTCGGCAGCCAGATTTACCGCAAATTCACGCGCGTCCTGAAATTCATCACCATGCTCCAGCAATTTCACCCCAAGCGCACGCATGGCGGCATTTTTCTCCAGACTGTTTCCGTGAGGAACCACGATAGTGGTTGGAATTCCGTAACGCTTTGCGGCAAAACCCACAGACTGACCGTGATTTCCACGGGTCGCGCAGACCACACCTTTTGGCATTACAGAAGAGTTTGCAAGATGTGCAAAATAAACCAAACCACCGCGGATTTTAAAAGCACCATTCGGTGTGTGGTTTTCATGCTTTACCCAGACTTCTGTACCTAAACGTTCACAAAGCAGGGGCCAGCAATATTGCGGAGTCGGCTGCATTTCCGCATAAACGATTTTTGCTGCTGCTGCGATTTCATCAAGTGTAATTTGCTGCATACTTCTGAACCTTATTTTTTATTTGTCACAGCAGTCAGTTCCGCCATCACCTTGTTGATCATCCGTAATCCGGATTGGTCTTTGAGCGTCAGAATAGATTCCGGATGAAACTGTACAGAAGCAACCGGCAGAGTTTTATGCCGCAGTCCCATTATTAATCCTGAATCAGTTTTCGCCGTGACTTCCAGACATTCCGGAAGTGAAGCCGCATCAACATACAAACTGTGATAACGACCTGCACTGAATGGATTCGGCAGACCCGCATAAAATGAATCTCCGCTGTGCATAATCTCTGCGGACTTACCGTGAACCGGATGTTCCAGAGTCAGCAGTTTTCCTCCAAAATGTTCTGCAATACCCTGATGACCAAGACACACACCAAAAACCGGAATGTCCCTTTTGAGTGCTTCACCGACTAATTCCGGAACTTTTTGTTCACTTGGAAATCCCGGACCTGGTGAAATGAAAAGTAAATCAGGAGAAATTTCATCCAGCATCTTATATGGAAATCCGGAACGGAGAGTGATTACCTTTGCTCCAGTTTGTCTGACATAACTTGCTAATGTGTGGACAAAACTATCTTGATTATCAACAAATAAAACCGTTTTTGAGTCGCCTGTTTGCGGTAAATCAAACTCAACTGAAGTAGGCGGTTTGCTGCCTAAAGTTGCACCCAAAAAAGCAGAAGCCTTGATGTGCGTTTCCCGCTCTTCTGTGGCAGGATCCGAGTCATAAAGCAAAGTAGCACCGGCCCTTACAGTGGCTTGTCCGTTTTTAAGATGAACTGTACGCAAAGTCATTCCGGTACTGACATAACCATTAAACCATAAAAATCCAATACAACCGCTGTACCATCCACGCGGAGAATTTTCCATATTTTCAATGGTCTGCATGGCAGCAGGTTTTGGTGAACCGGTCACAGTACAAGCCCACATGTGAGTTAATATCGCATCAACTGCATCTCTGTCTTTGGTTAATATTCCTTCCAAATGATCAACCGTGTGGATCAACCGAGAATAACGTTCCAGCAAACGCCGGCCGATTAAGTGCACACTGCCCGGTTCACAAATCCTCGCCATATCGTTACGGTCCACGTCCGTACACATCGTTAGTTCAGATTCTTCTTTCTCTGAAGAAATAAGATCTTTTATCCTTTCCGCTGTTTCCATCGGATCATTACCGACAGCTACAGTTCCGGAAATTGGGCTGGTTTCAAAACGATCTTCTTTAACTCTTACATACATTTCCGGAGAAGCGCCTACCAATTGTTCTGTACCCATGTTGATCAGAAAACTGTAAGGACTGGGATTTTGAGCACAGATTCTTTTGAATAAAGTTGAGGGCGGCTCACCGAAAGCAGTAGAAAATGCCTGCGAAAGTACAACCTCAAAAAAATCTCCACGCCGGCAGCCTTCTTGTATTTTTGCTACTTTCTGCTCAAACTCACCTTGTGCATGATCACAATTTATTTTTCCATCCGCCTTTGCTGAGACAAGCGGAAATTCTTCTCCGGTGTTCCACCAGCTTTCTGTCATACCATCCGGTGTGTCGATATGATATTCAATTTTGTATGCCTCTTCCTTTTGCCGATCAACTACCACCAACTCAACTGGTAAAAACAAATGGCAATCTGTTTGTTCAGGATCACGTTCGTGTTTTGCTTCAATATTTTCAAATTGATAAACCAAATCGTAACCAAATGCGCCATACAGTCCAAGATAAGGATCAACGCTGCGGAACAGTTCAAAAATTTTACGAATCACAGAAAACACACTGGGCTGGCGGCTTCTTTCCTCTTCCGGAAAAAAATCCGGTCTTGGCTTCACTGTCCCGGAAATTTGTACTGCAGGTTGATCTGCCGCATCTGCAAAAACCAGTGTTTCTAGATGAGGATGATTTTCCAAAACAGCTGCAATCAATTTCAGCAGCCGTGTTCCATTTGGATTGAGTGCATTGATTTCAAACTGTTGTTTCCTGGCAATCAGTTCCAGCGCAGGATGTACAAAGCCCAAATCCCAGCGTGAATACCGATCCGGAACTTCGTAGTTGCTGACGAAAAGCGCACCTTTTTTAATATCAATATATTGATATATTTTATCGAGGGCATGTTCTGCATCCAAAGGAGTAATCGCCTTTTCGATTTTAATTCCGCCCTGAGTTGTAAATGTAGAGTTGTTCATGAAATTTTTAAATTGTGTCACTGCCCGATTTCAGGCATCAATAAACTGCTGGCTTATTGTATCAGAACAGGATTTATCTGCAACCTGCAACATCCGCTATTTGCTTACATTATTGCGCACAGATCGAACACATACAGCTCAAGAAGCACGCTGGGGTAAGTTCTCTCAGCTTAAAGGTTTGAGATAGTATTAACTGTCTCCGGCATTTCTAATGTTATTGATAAACTCTTTTACTTTCTGCAGATCTTTAATCCCCGGTTCGCTTTCAACTCCGCTGCAGACATCCACACCCCAGGGACGTACTTTATTGACGGCGTCTGCAACATTTTCAGGTGCCAGTCCACCTGCCAGAATCAACTTTCCCATTGAGGAAACAGTTGAAGCAAGCTCCCAATCAATCTTTTGTCCGGAACCGCCGTAATGTGTTTTGCTGTATGCATCCAGCAAAAAAGTTTCACCACCGTAATCCTGAATCCGCTGCGGTTTAAAATCCGGAGAAACGCGGAAAGCCTTAAACCAGGGTACAGTTATTTTTTTACAACTTTCAGGCGTCTCGTCTCCATGCAACTGCGCCAGATCCATGCCTGTTTCACGCATGATACTTTCCAGTGAATCCGTAGATTCATTAACAAAAACACCCACGGTGCTCACTGACTCAGGAAGTCCGGCAACAATCTCTTGGGCTTTTTCCGTTGTAATGTAACGTGAAGAACCGCTCCAGCAATTAAGTCCCAGCCAATCCGCACCTAATTCAACACAAGACAAAGCTTGTTCAAGACTGGTCAATCCGCATATTTTAATGATAGGAGAAAGAGTAGATTTATTCATTTTCATTTGCTTCTGGATTGGTTTTTTCTGCTGAAACGCTATAATGTAGAGTTGTTCTAAGATACGGTGACTCACAAAATAAGCAACGGATAATTCAAGTTAATCATATGTCTGCTCGAAACTCTGCTTTTTCATGGCAAGGAGACAAGCTTGTTCTGCAGATTTTCCTGCAACCGCGTGCCTCTCAAAATGAATGGTGCGGACATCACGATGGTCGGATACGTTTACGTGTGACTGCTCCGCCGGTTGACAATCAGGCAAACCTGGAATGCGTGAAGTTTCTTGCAAAATCCTTAAAAACTGCAAAGACAAACGTGAGTGTGATACGTGGACAAACCAGCCGGGCAAAAACTGTTGAAGTGCTGAAACCTGACCCTGAGTGCTGGCAAAAAATTTTAACAGAAATGCTAGCTGATTAAACAGGCAAGCAGCACAGAATTCACTGTTGCAAAACAGAGATAATAATTAAAACTGATCCTTAAGCTAAATAAGTGCTAAAAAACGTTGCAAAATATTACTCGAAGAAACGCTCAGGCATTATTGCTTTTTTGCTGACAGTCTTTTGTTTTTTCCTCACTGTCCCTGCTGCGTCTGCACAATGCTGGACTAGTGACTTGAGTGAAGAAGAACAATTGGCGGTGGCGCGTGAGACATTTGCGGATGGCCTCTATTCCGCATCCATTGAAACCGCAAAATGTTATCTGGATCAATTTAAGGATAGTCCTGTACGTGAAGAGGTTTTTTTCCTGCGTGCAGAAGCTTTACGTAAAGGCGGTGACATTCAGGCATCAATCAAAGCGTATGATGAACTGAAAAGAAATTTTCCACGCAGCAAATCCTATCTTGATAATGCTGAACTGCAGCAGGGCATTACTCTGGTACTGACCAGAAAATATCCACTCGCGATTAAAACCCTGAATTCACTACTGCAGGATTATCCTACTTCAAAACTCAGGGATGAAGCTCATTATTGGCTGGGTTATGTTGCTTCATTCAGTGCGGAACTGTTACGTAAAAAAAATAAACAACAGGCACTGCAGGAATATAAAACTTCCATTAAGCATTTTAAACTTAGTGACCCAAAGGCCTTAACTCAAAGTCAGCAACAGGAACGCTGGTATTTAACCGGACGTGCCTGGTGGTTTCTGGATGACATCACAAAAACAGCGGCTGCATGGCAGGAGTATTTGAAACACTCAAAGTCCGTCAAACCGGAACAGGCATTGAATCTTAAATATCAGTTAGCAGCTAAGTTTCAGCAGACAAAAAAATATGAACAAGCAGAAAACTGGTTTGCACGGATTGTCAAAGATCATCCTGACTCAAAATTAGCTGCAGGATCTGCATTTTGGCGGGCGGAGATGGCATATGCGGCATCACTTCAACAAACAGAAACTGCTGATCTGGAGCCAAAATCAGTCAACCGTCTGGTGAACAATTATAAAATATACCTCGCAAAAAAGGATAAAAAACACCTTCCGCTGGCTTATTACAGGATTGGTGTTTTAGAACAAAAACACCAACCACATGAGACAATTATTGCTTTTCAACAATATTTAAGTACGCAGGACAAGATATATGCAAGTGAGGTTCAGTACCGTTTGGCTTACCTCTATATTGAAAGCAAACAACTTAAAATAGCGATTGAGACATTCAGTAAATATTTAAGTACAAAGGACAAAACTTATGCTGAGGATGCGCAGTATCGCTTAGCTTATCTCTATATTGAAACTAAAAAGCCTGAAAAGGCGATTGAGACATTTAACAAATATCTCAGCAGCGGTAAAGCAAAACATGCTGTTGAAATCCAAATCCGACTTGGCTACCTCTATATCGAGACTAAACAACCGAAAAAGGCGGTTGAAATATTCAACAAATATCTCGCTGGCGGAGACACACAACATCTTGCGGAAATCCAAATCCGTTTAGGTTATCTTTATATTGATTCAAAACAGCTGAAAAAAGCGATTAAGATCTTTGAAAAATATCTCTCTGGCAAAGATACCGAACATGTTGCAGAGATCCAAGTCCGGCTGGCTTACCTCTATCTTGAAAACAAACAACAAAAAAAAGCGATTAAGATCTTTGAAAAATATCTCGCCAGTGACGCAACTGAACATTCTGCGTCAATTCAACTGCGGCTGGCTTATCTTTATGTAGAAACAAAACAAAATTTTCTTGCAATTTCACTGCTCGAACAAGTACGACTACATCCCGATTACGGGCAAAATCCGGAACTTTTGCAAACATTGATGGTGCTCTACCGTGAAACTGTTTCAAAAGAAAAATTCGTTCAATTCCTTTTAAGTGTCAAAAGTGATCCCAAGTTGGAAGATCAATTGCGTCACGGTTTTCAAACTCAACTGCTGCTCACTTACTTTGAACAAAACAAATGTGAAGAACTTCTTGCGGAAATCAATGACAAACCCGGATATCTGCAAAAATCAAAAAATACAAATCCGCAAGAATGGCAGCATTTGCAGTACCTGAAAAGCAGTTGCCTGTTTGAAACAAAAAAGTGGGAAGAGGCCCGTATAGTTTCCCGTAAAATACTTGAGAGTGAAAAATATCGTCAACAAGCAATCCAGATTTTGTTGGAATCTCACAAACAGTTGCAGGACTGGAAAGCCATTACCTGGGAATTTCAGGAAATTTATGACAGGAAATCTCCTGCGATGAGCATCCCTTATTTTCAACTTTGGATTTTTGCTGCTCAACGTAGAACAGATTTTCAACGTCTTGAACGTATAAAAATTATTGCTGAACGTTGGAAAAAAGCCTTTCCTGAAGATGCACAAAATTTAACACAGCTTAACCTCTACATTTCCAGTGCACGTTTACAAGAACTGACCGCACAGGAAAACTGGAAAGGTGTCTCTGCTTTTTTACGCAGTGAATATAAGACAGGAAACATCTCGCTGGATGAACAGTATTTTTCCCAACTGCTCTTTGCAGAACAGAAACTCGAAAACTGGGGTGGTATTTTGAGTGCATACGCGCTCTTGCGTACACATGATCAGCAACGTGCGGATAATCTCGATGCACTGATCAGCCAAGCCAAAGCTGCAGAGAAACTCGGCAAGAAAGAACTTTCAATTTCATTCTATCGAAAAGCTTTAAAAGTAATACCAAAAACTGAAAAAGATAAAAAGAAACAGGATGAGATCAGCAAATTTCTCGCACAAGGTGCTTTCCAGCAATGGATTGAAAAAGCAGAATGGTCAAAAGTCACAACTGCTATTCACCAGCAAGTAAGAGCAAAAAAGAGAATCCTGGATGAACAAAATTTTGAACTGCTGATTTATGCCGAAAACCAGAAAACCGGCAACAAAAAATATAATGGAATCCTCGATGCATATGCTCTGCTGGCGATTTATAACAAGCAAAAAACACAAACTATCGAAGCACAGATAGTACAGGCAAAAGCTGCGGAGAACGCCGGCAAAAAGGAACTGTCACTCGACTTTTATCGACAGGCTTTAAAAATAAAACCGCTCAACGAAACAGACAAAAGCAGGCAGGCTGAAATCCGCCAGTTCCTTGAGCAAAGTTCTTTCCAGAAAATGATTGACCAGCAGGAATGGACTAAAGTCACCAGGACTATACACAAGGAAGTGAAGGCAAAAAAGAGGATACTGGATAAGAAGAATTTTGAACTGCTGCTTTTTGCGGAAAACAAGAAAGTCGGCAGTGCAAGATATAACGGGATCCTTAACGCATATGCTTTAATGGCAACTTATAATAAAGCAAAGACACAGACTGTTGAAGCACTGATTGAACAGGGATATGCAGCAGAAAAATTAGGTGGTTATAAACGTGCAAAAGGATACTATAGAAGTGCTCTTAAAAAAGTGCCTGACAAAAATGTAAACCTTGTCCTGCAGTTGGTAGGTGAACTGACTCGGCTTTATGAACGTTCCAAGGATTATAAAGCACTGGTACGCACATACAAGCGGGCTTACAGTGTGCTCAAGAAAAGTTCCAGACCTAAAAAAGAGTATCAAACATATGCCTACCTGATCGGTTACCATCAGTCGTCTCAGCTTAAACAGACTAGCAAAGCCAGGATATGGATGCTGCGTGCAGATGGCGGAGGTAGCTCCAGCCAGGAATTACAGGCCGCTTTTTGGGTGGCGCAACTTGACCGTGAAGCAAAGAAAACGGACAAAGCACTGAAACGTCTCAAAGAATTGGCCGGTCGGAAAATAGCCAAAAACTCGTCGATGTACGTTCAAATTCACTTTGAACTTGGCACATTATATCATTTCAAGGAACAGTGGAAATCGGCGTTACGCCATTATCGGCTGGTTGCAAAAGCTCGTGCTCCTGCAGAATTAAAACAATTTAGAAATGCAGCCAGACAAAAAGCAAAAGAGATCGACAATTATCTTAAATCTATCGAAGCTTCTCAATAATGAAACAGTATCTGAATCAGCAATATTCTTTAAACAGCAGCGCGGCAATTTTCGGTTTTGCACTACACAGACTTAAACAAGCGCTGAGGCAAATTTGTTTGTTTGGGCTATTAACACTGTTTGCGGTTGTACTGCCTTTCGGCGCCTCTTCAGCAGAGCATTCCGCGCTTAATCAGCTGACAGTGAAAGGTCAGGTAAAACTCTCTTCAGGAGCAGAAACATCTCCGGAAGGACTTGATGTAGTATTATTGAAATTTGTACTCAGTCCTGAAGGGGAGGTAACTCCTGCCGGACCTCAGGACCGTGTAAAAACCAAGAGCGGCGGCAAATTTGAGTTCCTTAAAGTCGAGCAGGATTTACGTGCAGGTTATCAACTGGGAACACGGGTGGAAGGTGAATTATACAGTTCAAAAATATTTTTCATGAAAGCCGGAGAAACACTCATTGAAACAAACATTATTATTCCGGGCATTTCAACTGCAGTAGAGAAACTGGAAACTACCCAAGTCTCACTCGTGATTGAATCCGGATTAGGAGCGGTTACAGTGACTGAGGTTTTAGTCTTCAGTAATTCTACAGCAGACAAAATTGATACCAGCACTCAGCCGCTTGTGCAGAAACTACCTGCAGGAATAGAGAATTTCCGCATGATGGACAGTAAGTCCGTCAACTCAATGGAACATCTACTGGAAGAAAATGTTTTAAAAATATCCTATATTTTCCCCAGAGGAAGCACCCAAATTATTTACCAATATATTCTCCCTGCCTGGTTTGGCGGATTAGAAATAAACAGGGAATTTGAGCATTCTCTGGACGTAGTTGGAGTTTTTACACCAATTGAGCGATTGCAAATCAAGTCCGACCAGCTGAGTTTTTCCGGCAAACAAAGTTTAAATGAGACAACTTTTCTGTCATGGAAAAGCAAAGCATCCGCATCGAACCAACTGAATTTCAAGATCAGCAATGTTCCAACAACATCTCTGCAGTATGCAGGTGTTTCAGTAATAATCCTGGTATTATTATTTAGCACAGTTGTCTTGTTTTACCGGCTACGCTTAACAAAGAAAAACGAAAATAAAGTGGCTCTTTAAAAAGTCACAAAAACCTGTCTTTCGTGATAAAACCGGATTGACAAATTTACACAACGCTTTCAACTAATATTAAGCTGACTTGAGACAAGACATGAATTTAGCCGGGGCTTCTACTTTTTCCTCTACAGAATGGAATAGTCTGCAGACGCGAAAATTAGTTCTGGCGCTGTTGATTTTAGTTCTGGTTTCTTTGCTTTTTTACAACTTTATGCTGGCTCCGGAGTTGAAGCTAAAACAGCAGTTGGCTACTAAGATTTTGCAGACAAATGCCAGTCTGATAAAAGTTAAAAGTGCAGGGACAAAATTTAAACAAGAAAACAGCTTTCAGTCGCTGCAGGACAGGGAAAGCGCTTTAAGCCAACTTCTGCCAGCTGAATGGCAGCGTGCCGAATTATTACGCTGGCTCACAAACACAATTCAGCAAAATGGACTGCAGCTTGAAGAACAGAGCTTTGAAGAAAACAGCACGCAAACTTTGCTTCAAACACTGAAAATTAATTTAAAATTGAGCGGTGAATACGCAAACTTCCAGCGCTTTATGCAAGAGTTGAAAGACGGACCCAGACTGCTGCTGCTGGAAAAACTGCTGCTGGATAATCCTACTCCTGCTCAACATGAACCAAAACTGAGAATTGAAATGGTCTTAGCTGTACACAAAAGTCTGCAAATTCCACAACAAGAGAATAACTGATGAAAATTGGAGAGCCAAAATTGATACTGTTCCTGCTGTTCTTGTCTGTGTTTCTAACACTGAACAATGCAGCAAGTAGTTTGGCTGCTGCCTCCTCAAAAGTCGCACAGACTAATAATCCCTTTCGTAGTTTGCTGCCTGAAAATAATAAGTCTGTTTCTCTCACTCAGTCTCTTTCAAAATCTGTCCTGACAAAAAAACAAAATCCTGCCCGGATAAATAAGAAAGCAGCAACAAAGCTAACAGTTTCGAGCGCGACAACTCAACTGCCTGAAATCAAGACTTCTACCAGAACAGACATTTCTTCACGAACTAAACAATTAACTGAAGCTCTGATACTGAAAGATATCCTGGAAACTTCAGAAGGCCGTTACGCTTTTATTGATGAAAATAAAGTAACTTATGTCGTCCAGGAAGGAGAGTGGCTGGAAAAAGTCTTCGTCAAAACAATCTATAATAATAGCGTGGAACTACAGGAAATTGATGGAGACACAACCATTATCTTAACTCTCCAACCATGAGCTTAAAGATTTTTA
>JABGPG010000123.1:4450-7790 GCA_018645085.1 Deltaproteobacteria bacterium | reverse complement strand
TGATGGAGACACAACCATTATCTTAACTCTCCAACCATGAGCTTAAAGATTTTTATTGTTGAATCAATCATGATGGCTTTGTATAAACTCTTGAACAAATTATTTGTCATCTCGAATGAAGAGAGTGAGCTCTTAATAATATCAGTGCTTAAGATTAAATATATTTCTCGCTTCCCTCGAATTGACATGGAGTTATGAATTTTACTGGTTCATCAATCATGAATAGTTTGCTTCACTGAGCAGTGAATTTATTAGAAAAACAACAGAACATCCATAATTAACAGCATGTACACCTACCACCCTGTAGTTGAAATTTTAGTAGAGCGTTTTGGCACGTCTCCGGAGTCATTGGAACCGCTGCATGAACAACTGCTGGCTTACCGTGAAAGTACGGAGGGTCTGAAAGAAGCGCTGCTGAAACACAATGTAACCAGTGAGAGCACATTCCAACAGGCAATGGCGTCCTATTTTGAATTGGAGTATCGGGAAAATTTTGATGATATTCCGGTGGTGCGTGAATATACGGAATTAATTCCGATACGATATGCCAAAAAAAATGTCTTCTTCCCCCTTAAAAAAGAGAGCAACACGCTGGAAGTTGCCATCACAAATCCGGAACTTTCTCAACCACTGGATGATCTCGCCCGACATTTTAAGTGTCATATAGAACCGGTTCTTTCACACAAGAAAGCTGTGCTGGATCTGATCAACCGTGCATATGATGAATCTTCCGCCTCTACTGAAGAAGCAGTGGATCAGCTTGATTCCGATGAAACTTATGAAAACATTCTCGCAGTAGAAGAACCGGAAGATTTACTTGACGCAACTGATGAAGAACCCATTAAGCGCTTAGTCAACAGCCTCCTCTGGCAAGCGGCTAAAGAAGAAGCGAGCGATGTGCACATCGATCCTACAACACGAGATACAATTGTACGTTACAGAATTGACGGTATTCTTCAGCAAGCTACAGTTTTTCCACATCAGGTTCATGTAACTGTTGTTAACCGGATCAAGGTCATGTCCCGCTTGGACATTGCCCAGAAAGGTATCCCGCAGGACGGTCGTTCGATGGTACTGATTGCAGGCAGGAAAATTGACATCCGGGTTTCAACAATACCTACTATTCAGGGTGAAAAAATTGTGATGCGTATGTTGTATCAAGACGAAAAATTGATGCAGCTGAGTCAACTTGGTTTAGCAAAATACATTTCAAAACCCTACTCTAAAATGGTGCAGAGCAGTGGCGGTATTATCCTTGTTACAGGACCTACAGGAAGTGGAAAAACAACGACCCTTTATGCCTCTCTTGCTGAAATCGACAATGAGGCCCGCAATATAATTACCATTGAAGATCCAGTTGAATACAAACTTTCCGGTTACAGCCAGATCGAAGTTAAGCCTAAACTCGGTTTGACATTCGCCAATGCTCTGCGTTCAGTTTTGCGACAGGATCCTGATGTTATTATGGTAGGAGAAATGCGTGACAAAGAAACCGCTCAGATCGCCATTCAATCCGCATTGACCGGACACCTGGTTTTCAGTACTGTTCATACTAACAACGCGCCGGCCACCATCACCCGTCTCATTGATATGGGCATTGAACCTTTCCTCGTTTCCTCAACAATCATCGGCGTGCTTGCACAGCGGCTGGTGCGTCGTATCTGTCCGGATTGCCGTAAAAGCTACAAACCTCATCCGGAACAACTGCGGGAGTTAGGTATCAAAGCAGAAAGTTTTAGGAAAATCGGCAGAAGTTTCTATCGTGGCGCAGGCTGCAAAAAGTGCAGGAATACCGGTTACCGCGGACGCTTAGGAATTCACGAACTGCTGGAAATGAGTGAAGGTGTCAAAAATACTATTCTCGAAAGCAGTGATTCTGACTCCATCAAAAAACAAGCTTTGAAAGAAAAAATGATTACTCTGCGGCGTGATGGAGTAAACAAAATTCTGCACGGTTTGACTACTGCAGAAGAAATCCTGTCGATTACTACTGATTGAAAATGTGCTTATTTTCCAGCTGAATTGAACTTTTTGAAATTAAACTTTGCATACATTTTCAAAAATAATATAAAAAAACACTTGCACTATTATCTAATAAAAGTAGAGTGTGCTTGGCAAGAGCTGAATTCGCTTTTGCGGAAGAGCATCCAGTCAAAGATTATAGTTTGTCTGAGTTCTTTGATATTTCGCCTGTTTCAGGCATGTCGCAGAGTTGCTGCAATTTACCACTTAGCTGGAACGCAGTCGGCTCTGTTTTTTTATTCCTCAAGCATATGGAGAACCATGAGTAATACTAAATCGTTTATTTCTGTGCTGTTACTGACAAGCTTATCAGTCTTTGGAGCAACTTCTGCTTTTGCAGCCAGTTGTCCAATTAAGATCGGCGGACTGGCACCACTATCAGCACCTGGAGCTGTAGGAGGTGGAGAAGCAATGCGTGATGCTATGCTGATCGCACAAGATGACATCAATGCCCGCGGCGGAGTTTTAGGATGTGATGTGAAAGTAGTTATTGCTGACACAGAAGGTCTGCCGGAAAAAGCAGCGGCGATGATGCAGAAGTTAATAACTCAGGACGGAGTAGTCGCAGTTGGCGGCGGATATCACAGCTCAGTCGGTGTTGCTGGAAAAGATGTAGCAAATGCCCGCGAAATTCCTGTTGTCTTTGCGGAAACCTGGAACGACACCATTACCGGTGACAAGCAGAAGTTCATCTTCCGGATTGCCCCTTTGAGCTCCTGGGCTTCATCCACAATCTGGAAACACGGTCTCTTGATTCCTGGAATCAAGAAAGCAGCAATTCTCACAGAGAATACCGATTACGGAATTCCTGCAGCTGCGGAAACAACCAAAGGTTTAAACTCCGGTGGTGTGGAAGTAGTTACTTTTAGTGTTGATATCGGCACACAGGATTATGCCGGAATCGTTGAACGTATCAAAGCGGAAAAACCCGACTTTATCATCGTTTTGGCAACTGGAGAAGCAGGTTACAATTTCACCCAGCAATCTGCGGATGCCGGAATTGGACCAATGGATATTCCTTTTCACACCGGTCAAGTTTCACTGGAAAGTAAAGCTTACTGGGAAAATGTACCTGACGGAAATTTAGCCTTCGTTCAGCGTATTGGTGTTCCGGAAAATCTGTTCACTGCTGAAGGCAAACAATTCGCTAAAGTGTACAAAGAAAAAACCGGAAAAGGTGACGTTGAAAGTTATGCTATGGAAGCTTACGATTCAATCGCAATTCTCGCGCAGGCCATTAATGAAGCCGGTTCTACTGACGGAAATGCTATTGTAAACGCTCTTGAGAACATCAGCCATGATGGTACTTTGGGACGTA
>JABGPG010000123.1:0-4350 GCA_018645085.1 Deltaproteobacteria bacterium | reverse complement strand
AATGCTATTGTAAACGCTCTTGAGAACATCAGCCATGATGGTACTTTGGGACGTATCTATTTTCCATACGGGACAAAGAAAGACCCAAGTGTTGACGGCAAAGGTGACGAGTGGTGGCACCAGTGGCCGGATGTTGCTTTGACCGTGATTCAGTATCAAAAAGAAGGTGAAAGTTCCGGTAACTCTGCGATTGTGTTTCCGGATGCATACAAAACTGGAGAACCTATTTACGTTAAGTAATACACTCTCTCAACAAATTAATGGTTCCCATGTTCTGCATGGGAATCATTTACTTATCCTTATTTCTTAATAAAATATAAGCTAAAGCTGAATGGAAAATTCTGCCATTTTTTGGTGGACCACCCTCTGGATGTTGTTTTGGGGTGTGGTCGGAAGTGCTGTCACACGCCGGGTTTATTTGCACAAAGACCTCGATACCTCAAATTCGGTTCTGGTAGGTTCACTGGTTGGAGCAGCGTTTGGACCGTTTGGGTTGATCCCGCTCTGGAAAAAGTCACCTGAAATCAGCCGAAATTTAATTCTTTATCCTTCCCTCCTTGCTGTTGCCATTTTAATGGCAGCATTTGCTCTTGCTGATCCGGAAAATAATTGTGTTTCCAGCCTTTCATTTGTTTCATCGCAGATAATGAATGGCTTAATCATCGGTATTATTTACGGACTAATGGCTCTCGGGCTGACATTAATTTACTCGATTTTGGGTCTTGTCAGTTTTGCGCACGGAGAATTTTACATGATCGGCGGGATGATTGTTTATTATTCCACAATGGTCTGGTTTCCCGGACTTCCTCCGGTAATGGGTGTACTGGTCGCCTGCTTTTTGACTTTTATTTTCGGCGCCATTTTTGAAAGATTATTTTTGACTCCACTGTATGACGGCCGTATTGACCGTCCAGTGGAATACGGGATTCTAATCACCTTTGGACTTGCCTTCACTATGCAGTATTTCGTACAGGCAATCGGTGGTGCAAATCCGGTTAAAGCAAGACGTTTCTTCGATTTCCCCAGAATCCGACTACCTGACGCTGCAGATCCATGGTTGATTAAAACGAGTCGTGGCAACATGGAATTATTCGATACAATTTCCATTTCAAATCCACGTTTTGTGGCGGCTGTAATTTCTATTTTGGTTTTATTCGCACTCTTGTATTTCCTCTACCGTACCTGGACCGGAAAAGCACTGCGTGCAGTCAGTCAGGATCGTGAAGCAGCGACAATTGCCGGAATAAATCCTCATAAAATGAATATGCTGGCCTTTGCCTTGGGCGGTATGATTGCCGCGTTATCCGGAGCGACTTTGGTACAGGCTTTTTCCTGGCTGCCGCAGGTAGGTGCAATTCCGGCAATGCGCTCCTTCGTGATTGTTGTACTGGGCGGATTGGGTTCACTACCGGGAGCTTTTATTGGTGGAATCATCATTGGTTTGGTTGAGGCAGCAGGTACAGGTTGTATTCCTGATCCTCAGAAAGCGGCCTCTTATATTCCGGCCTACGGCATGATCGTCCTTACGCTTACCTTACTGCTGCGTCCAACAGGTTTGTTGGGCCGTCGATTTGCCAGCGGAACACACGGGAAATTCCAATGAACCGAAACCAAACTCTAAGTTTAATCAGTCTGATTACGATCGTGTTTTTTCTTGCGTTTCCGCTTGTTTATGCACAGCGTGATTATGATTACATCATGCACATTTTCATCACCGGATTTTTCTATGCGATCCTGACTTCGAGCTGGTCAATGCTGGCCGGTTACGCAGGGCAATTTTCATTTGGTCACATGGGTTTCATGGGACTCGGAGCTTATGGAACCGCGCTGTTCAGTCACTATTTTTACCTCTCTCCAGTGCCGACAAATTTATGTACTGAATTTGCTATTGGCGATACATACCTCATTATCAAAAATCCGATTGGTGTAACTTCCAGCACTCTTGTTCAGGACTGTTTGACTAAGACAATGGCTGTCTGGGACGGTACTGTTGAAGTAACTCCGATGCCGATTTGGATAGGAATTATGATAGGCACGCTGATCGGAGGATTTTTTGGATTCTTGATCGGCTTACTAGTAATGCGGCTGCGTGCAGCTTATCTTGCGCTTTTTACTTTAGGATTTTCCGAAATTCTACGTGCAACCATCAGTGCAGAAATCGAAATTACCCGTGGACAAGCCGGGATTGAACTGCCGCATCTTTTCGAAAATGGGATTACTATTTTTGGACATGCCTACACAAAAACGGATAAAATCCCTCCTTATTATGTGATGTTCTTTCTATTGTTGATCTGTTTATCTATTTTGGCTTGGCTGGCCAAATCCCGTTTTGGACTTTTTGTACGTGCCTTGCGAGAAGATGAGGATGCAGCGGCAGCTTTAGGAGTCAACACGATACGTTACAAAATAATGGTTTTTGTAATCACCTCAACCATGGCAGCCTTAGCCGGTGCTGTACAGGCCCATTATATCGGCATAATTACTCCTAACAATTTAATGTTTTTGCAAATGAGTTTGATAGTAGCAATGGCTGTAATTGGCGGACTAGAAAACTTTGCAGCGGCGGCAATCGGAGCAATCATGATTGAATTTTTGCTTGAATTATTGCGGGAAAGTTTTGTGATTGGAGGAATTGAAGTGGACATGACAATCTGGCGTCTCGTCTTTTTTGGGGTATTGTTGATGTTAACTTTACGTTTTTACAGAAACGGTTTAATTACACCGATCATAAATTATTTCACCCGCGCCCATGTGGCTTCTGAAACAGTTGAGATAAGAAAGACCTCAGATACAGACGATCAGCAAGCAGTTACAAATCAAAAATGATAGAACTTGAAGTTAAGAATTTAAACAAACGCTTTGGGGGACTTCACGTTCTCAAAGATGTATCCTTTGAAATTAAAGGGGCAGAACTTGTCGGTTTGATTGGTCCTAATGGTGCTGGTAAAACCACGCTGACCAACATCCTCGACGGTGCCATCAAACCCAATAGTGGAACTGTTTATCTGAATGGAGAACGTATTGACCAGCTGGCACCTTTTGAAGTAGCCAAAGTCGGGTTGGGAAGAACTTTTCAGGTTACACGTTCATTCAGGAGGATGACTGTGCTGGAAAACCTCTTTGTGCCTGCCATGGCAAAAGACGTGGCGGTGCATAAATCAGAAGTCATGGAAAAAGCGTTGGATGTTCTCGAATTTCTTACCATGCGGCATTTACGTAACGAATATGCGCAGGCTTTATCCGGAGGACAGCAAAAGCTGCTAGAACTAGGACGATTGTTGATGCTCGATCCGGATGTGATCATACTGGATGAACCATTTGCCGGTGTTCATCCTAAACTGATGGAAATAATTTTCGGATACATCCGACGTGTTAATGAAGAAGGCAAAGCGATTATTCTCATCAGTCACCAGATGGATTCTATTTTTACACTTTGCAAAAGACTGCTGGTGCTCAATTATGGCGACTTGATTGCGGATGGAACTCCGGATGAAGTTAAACATGATCCTGTAGTGATTGACGCATACCTTGGAACTGACGAGGAAGATGAAGAGATAGAGGAAAATAAAAATGAAACAACATCACAATAACAGCGACTTATAATTCAGACTGAACATGCCGGAAAATAGCGAAGAAAAAGTTGTTCTTGAAATCCAAAATCTCTATGTTGGGTATTACCGTGATTTGAATATTCTGCAGGACATCACCATCAAGGTACGCAAAAATCAAATCACTGCGATTCTTGGTGCAAACGGAGTAGGAAAATCAACTGCGCTCAAAGCAGTTTTCGGATTTTTACGGCCAAATGCAGGTGACGTTTTGCTGGATGGAGAAAGTATACTCAATGTTCCTGCACACCAACGTATTTTAAAAGGAATGGCTTATATTCCCCAACAGCCGGGAGTCTTTAAAGATATGACCGTTGAAGAAAATTTAGAATTAGGAGGATGGACTTTCCGGAAAAATAAAAAACTGGTGCGTGAGAAGATTGAAGCAAATTATGAAAGATTCCCTGTGCTGAAAGAGAAGCGCAAGCAAATTACCGGAGAACTTTCCGGAGGACAGCAACGGATGGTGGAAATCAGCAGAACATTGATGGTTGAACCTAAAGTTCTGTTGATTGATGAACCAACCGCTGGACTTTCAAAGATGTTGGCCGAAGAAGTGTACGAGATGCTGTCAATGTTGACAACTCAGCACAATTTGAGTATTTTAATTGTCGATCAAGAAATACGGCAAGCTCTAAAAATTTCTGACTATGTTTATGTGCTGGAACTTGGCCGTAACAAATTCGAAGGCCCTGCCTCTGAATTCACCGATCTGAAACAGGCATTTTGGGTGGGAGGTTGA
>JABGPG010000075.1 GCA_018645085.1 Deltaproteobacteria bacterium | reverse complement strand
ATGACTTCCTTACTTTCAGAAGCAAGCAAGAACAGACTTTTAAGGATTGCACGTGATTCTCTACATGAATTTCTGAAAAATAATAAACGCAAAATATTCACAGAAGAAACTCCGGAACTACAAACAAAGCGCGCTGTTTTCGTGACGTTGAGGAAAAGAGATTCCGGAGACTTGCGCGGCTGCATCGGACAAACCGAAGCTCGTTATCCTTTAGTAGAAGCAGTTGCTAAAACCGCAATATCATCTGCAGTGGATGATTCTCGTTTTCCGCAGGTGACTCTTAATGAACTGCCGAAGTTAAACATTGAAATCAATGTGCTGACTGAAATGACAACAATCGATCCGCAAGCTGTGGTGGTAGGAAAGCACGGACTGCTGCTCAGGAAAGGTTTTTCCGGAGGACTTTTTTTACCGGAAGTCGCTATTTCAAACGGTTGGGATCGTATCACTTTTCTGGATCAACTTTGCCGTAAAGCAGATTTGCCGCAGGGAAGTTGGCAGGATCCGGAGGTAGAACTTTTTTGCTTTGAAGCTGAATCTTGGGAAGAAAATTGAAACTCACCTTAAATAATCTTTATCGACAACTACGTCCCTTTTTGTTTGCGGGGGATGCTGAGAAAGTCCACGAGCGGATGCTATCGAGCGTAGAATTTATCTCAAAGATTCCGGGATTTCTCCCGCTTTTACGGAAGGTTTTTTTTGAAGAAAATCCGCTACTGCATACACAACTCTTTGATAATGTTATTGATAATCCAATTGGACTTGCGGCTGGATTTGACAAAGACGGCCGGATCCACCCCGCCTTATTCGCGCTTGGTTTTGGCTTTGTAGAAATAGGTACAGTAACTCCGCATCCGCAAAAAGGTAACCCACGCCCCAGACTTTTCCGCTTGCCGGAAGATCAGGCAGTGATTAACCGTATGGGTTTCAATAATCAGGGAGCCTGGAAAATGGCGGAAAGGCTGGTTGCGAAAACACTGAAAATAAAATCAGCAGATGCAGATCTTTTTGAAGTATCCGGAGATTATCCTGCAAATATCTCTTCCGGAATGTTAGGCATCAATATTGGAAAGAACAAAGATACAACACTCGAAAATGCCACTGATGATTATGTTTCCGCACTCAGCACGCTCCATCCGTTTGCGGATTATTTCACGTTAAATATTAGTTCGCCGAACACAAAAGATTTACGCAATATGCAGGAAAAAGAAGCCCTGCGAATTTTACTGGATTCTGTCTGTGCACGGCGTGACGAACTCGACCGGAATCATTCACGCAATACTCCATTGCTGGTTAAACTGGCTCCGGACTTGGATGAGGATGCCTTGAAAAACAGTGTCCGTGTTATGCAGGAATTTTCTATTCAGGGTGTTATTGCGACCAATACCACTGTCGCACGTCCGGTATTAAAAAGTAAGTATCGAACAGAAACCGGAGGATTGAGTGGAAAACCCCTGCAGAAACGCAGCACCGAGATGATCAGGACTTTGTTTGCTGAACTTGGCACAGACATACCAATCATTGGAGTTGGAGGAATTTTTAACGGGGCAGATGCATACGAAAAAATCAAAGCCGGCGCGGCAGCCGTACAGATTTATACTGCATTGATTTACGAAGGTCCGGGACTTGTCCGGAAAGTTAAAGCAGAACTGGCAGATTTATTGGAAAGGGACGGATACAAAAGTGTTTCTGAAGCAGTAGGCGCGGATCACTGATTTTTCAATTATTTTTTTTGACGAATTACTGACAGCATTTCTGCTATTGAAGTGAGCTTTACTCTGGGACGTCCCTGTTTTTGTCCTGCTTCGGTTTCATGAACATCGATTAATTTCCAGTCTGCAAATGAAACATATTCCAATTTACGGTTTTCGAGCAAAGCGACAATGTCCGGATTTGCACAATTTTTTCCGGCTTCCATTTTTTCATTGAGGAAAGTTTCCAGCATACGATGCACTGTTTCCACCGCATCCTGTTTATTGGTACCAATCACACCGCTTGGACCACGCTTAATCCAACCTGCGACATATTCACGGTTCCGTAATTTATTTCCGTTTTCCGGATCCTTGACCTGCCCGCATTCATTGGGTATCGTACCTGATTTTTGATCAAAAGGCAGATCAGGAAGAGGCTGGCCATGATAACCGATTGAACGGAAAACAAGCTCTGCTGCTGCTTCATTAATTTTCTCTGTTGGCTGTGCAGCTAAACTACCGTCTTCACGTTTCAGCAGTTGATTACGTACCAGACTTATTTTTTCAACTTTATCATTTCCGGAAATTTCAACAGGTGAACTGAGAAACAGAAAATGAACCCGACGCTTTTTTGCAGAAACGTCTCTTAGGGAAATTTGCTTTAGAATTTCAATATTCTTCTTGGTATCATTGCTGGCATCAGTTTCCAGAATCTGCTGACTTTCCGCATCCAGTTCAAGCACATTTTGCTCGACCACCACATCCGCCTCTGCGAGTTCCATAAACTCTCTTAACTCTGCCGGCGAAAATGCGGCCTGCACAGGTCCACGACGTCCTACGAGCCAGATGTCTTCAAGCTGACTTGCACGTAATGCATCCAACGCATAATCGGCAATATCCGTTTCCGCCAGTTCTTCCGGAGTTTTTGCGAGAATGCGCGCCACGTCAAGAGCCACATTTCCAATTCCTATCACAAATGCGTTCTTCGCAGACAAATCAAATTTATAATCACAAAAATCCGGATGCCCGTTATACCATGCGACAAACTCAGTCGCAGAGTGGCTTCCGGACAAATCCTCGCCTGGAATTCCAAGTTCACGGTCCGCGGGGCTGCCGACTGAATAAATGACTGCATCATAGTGTTCCAGTAAATCCGCCTGAAAAATATCTCGTCCAAATTCTACATTTCCGAAAAACCTGAAATTCTCATTTTCCGCAATTCTGCTGTAAATTTTTTGCACGGATTTAATTTTCTGATGATCAGGAGCAACACCACCGCGTACTAATCCAAAAGGCGTTGGAAGGCGTTCAAACATATCAACTTTTATCTCCCATGACTGCTGCCGAAAAAGCTCACCTGCTGCATAAAATCCTGCAGGTCCGGAACCGATAACAGCTATTTTCCAGCATTGATTCATGAGTTCTTGTGTTTGAAATTTAAAATTAGCATGCTTGATAAAAGTAATTTCATAACTTGTTATTTGGCGGCATTAACTTTTTTTAAAATTTCCTCTGCACCATTATTCAGCAGCCACTGTGCAGCTTCACGGCCGAGCTTAACAGAATCTTTACGCGCGGCACGTGCCTCGTAGTGTAAAATTGATTCGCCTTCCGGATCCGCAATTAAGGCCCGCAAAAACAATTCATCTCCGTTTAAGACACAATATCCGGCTAAGGGAATTTGACAATTTCCTTCCAACTCAGTCAGCAGGGTACGTTCCGCAAGTAGACAATCCCAGGTAGTTTGATCATTAAGATGCTGAATGCGATTCAGTGTCTGCTGATCATCAATTCGTGTTTCAATCCCAATTGCACCCTGACCGATTGCCGGAAGCATCCATTCCATCGGCAGAACTTCGGTGATACGCTCTTCAAGCTCACTGCGTTTTAATCCCGCAACAGCCAAAATTGTAGCATCGACTTCTCCTTCATCAAGTTTCCGGAGCCGTGTGATTACATTACCGCGTAAACTTCGGATCTGCAAATCCGGCCTGTAATGCTTTAACTGTGAGGCGCGGCGTAGTGAACTTGTCCCGACAATTCCACCCTGCGGAAAATCGTCAATTCCTCCATATTTCGGACTGAGCCACGCGTCACCTGGATCTTCACGTTCAGCAATAACTGATATTTCCAGACCTTCTGGGAAAATCCCGGTAACGTCTTTCATACTGTGCACAGCCATATCGGCACGTCCGTCAAGCAGAGCTGTTTCCAGTTCCTTGATAAAAAGTCCTTTACCACCTACTTCCGAAAGTG
>JABGPG010000051.1 GCA_018645085.1 Deltaproteobacteria bacterium | reverse complement strand
GATGCTATCATTTCTGTTCAGGAAATGAGGACTAAGATCACCGTTCCCCAAAAGGTTTGACCCAGAGATAATTTGGAGCGAATTTCGGTATTTCCGAGAGGTCAAAATTTGGATCAACCATATCCCTGAATTCCCTGCCATTTAAACTAACTTCATATCTTGTAGTAATAATAGGATCGAACCCCGCATTGCTCTTCACGAGGGCATCGAGATGGTGGACAAATTGTAGCAATAATTCAGGATTCCCAATTTTCTTAAGCTGAACAAAATTAAGGTAGTCCTCCGGTGCTGCATAACGCTGCTCTCCAGTCACAGGGTTCGTTATATAGATTATTAATCTACTCGTTTTTTGACGGAGCATCATACGCCAGGCAAAATCATCACCTTCTTCATGCCATGTCGACCACCCAGGATAGGTCAGATGACGGAGAGGAACAAGCAGTTGTATTAATATGTAAATCCCAAGAAAAGCTAGAATTATTGGCCGGATTTGACTTTGTACGTTAATTACTGCTTTTTTTGAAACGTGGATCCTTTTTCTATACTCACGGCTCACCCATTTTTTTATTTTGTTTGGAGCAATTCTTCGAGGGAATCCTGCCTCAAAATATAAGAGTGTTAACATCACTGCAAGCATGGGGAAAACACCTATTGAAAAAACAAAATTATTATTTGTGTGAAAAATAATTGCAGACACAAGAGCCATGTTACGTGTTGGTTTCCAAAGCAACAGAAAAGGAATAAATAAATCAAACAACATACCAGACCAGGCATAAAAATAGGGAACCCACTCATACTGCATCAGTGGTTCCAGAAACGTTCCGCGGTTTCCTTCACCCAATATTTTTCGTGTGGCAAGCCCATTCAGCCAATCATGATCAAACTTGGCAATCCCTCCGTAAAAATATACAATCCCCATATGAAGCCTAAATAGCCAAAGCCACAAGAAAGGCAGCTTGTCTGTATGTGCCACTGCACCTCGTAAGACATCCAGCGACCACGACCGGTTAAGTGGAGCCAAAATCAGCATAAAACTCAACAGGCAAATCAGATAATAATGATTGTTGTAAATTGCACGTTCTACTAGAAAAAAATAACTGTATCCCAAAAAGAATAAAAGTGTCGAAATTCTGTAAAATAAGCCTAATGTAATCATTATGGACAGTATCGCAAGAGATGCGAAAAGAAGATACATCCCCTCCTCCGGTAAAGATCTGAGCCACTGGAACCATTCGTATTGAAAATGAATCTGAGGTTTTACATAAAGCTCTCTGATCCAGCCATTATAATAATAACGGACCATTTCCCAGAACATCAGCAACCCAAATACAATTCGTAACAGGACGACACTGGCTGTATCAGTCGGAGTCTCTAATCGTTTTATAATTTGATCAAATAATTTTTTCATTTTTTAAACCATATTCCTTTCTGAGCTATTTTGAAGTATACTTGAGTCAGTCCAAAATTAATAAAACGTCTATTTGTCATCCCGGACTTGATCCTGGATCCAGACACCGACTATGAGCCGGCTCTCCATTGGCTCGGAAATAGAGGACAAGATTTTAAAAACACCCTGAATTCCGGATCTTTGGCGTGCTTCGTCTGGAATTGCAATTTTTTCCGGGAACAAATAACTTAGATCAAATCATTCAATGCCGATTTTGCTTTTTGATGGACACTGTAACCTCTGCAATGCCTGGGTCCAGTTTATAGTGAAAAGGAATCCCGCCAAAACAATCCGCTTTGCTTCACTGCAAAGTAAAGCCGGCAGAGCGCTGCTGGCTGAGCATAAAATCGCTCAGGACTATCTCGACAGCTTGGTGTTGATTGAGGAAGAAAGATTTTCTGTGAGCAGTAGCGCAGCTTTAAGAACACTTTCGTATTTGTCCACTTGGGAAAGTCAGTTGAAATTACTGCTCGTTCTGCCACGTCCCTTACGAGATCTTATCTACCGTTTCGTCGCGAGGTATCGTTACAAATGGTTTGGTAGACGTGAACAATGCATGATTCCTACAGCAGAACTAAACGAAAGGTTTTTGCCGGACTGAGCTAAATTCTTGCGAAAATATTAGTCTTTGTCACGTTCCAGTTGTTTGAGCTTAAGTTTTGCCGGAACTGCAAAGGGGCTATTCGGAAACTGTTCCAGGAAAAAGCGAAAATCTTCCGGACTTTTTGAATCTTTTACTAACTCCCAGGTTGACTCTGCTGCTTCTGACACTAATCGTTTTTCACGCAGGTCAAGTTTCTTTTTATCTTTATTATCATGTGGATACTGCCCATATTCACGCTGCTGTTCTTTTTCCATAATTGCCAGAAGTAACTTTGCATCGAGCATGATTTGCCAAGGAACACGCGCAGTACTTGAAAGTTCAAATGAGTACTCACCAACGTTCAGTATAGCGTTTTCTGCATGAGCGGCTTTGCGGAAATCTGCTTCTGCAACCCAGATCAGAAATTGCTCACTTAAAACCCCGCTCGTGCCGCCTTTAGCTTTGCTCTGCGCACTATATGATTTTGAGTAATCTCTTTCATTTAAATTTATACTGCCTTGCTCAGTTTCCAGTACGAGGTCCTTGCCCTTCAAAAAAGCAAAACGGTCAGCATGCTTGACTGTCAGCTTGATATCCTGATCCACGCAGATCACTTTTCCAGCACATTCCTTGACGGCCACCAGTTCAATTTCCTTCCCACCTTTCTCGGTTGTAAACGCTTTTGTCGTAAAACGAGTCAGGTCTTCCTGTTCATGATAAACTGTCGCCACAGGTTTGACGGAACAGCCGGCCAAAGTCAGCAGTGTAAGAAGCAGAATGTAGATACGCATAATAGTTCTATTTGATTATTAAAAAATGATTTTGATGCTAAACTCGTCTTCAGGACTCTGAATTCCGCCGATAAGCACGCAGGGTTGTTTTCAGCAACGTATGAGCATCACTGTGTTTTGGTTTCCAACCGAGAAGTTTCTCCGCCAGATCTGCTTTAGCCAGTACAACCGCTGGATCTCCAGGCCGCCGCGGTCCGAGAGTGAATTTGAATTCTGCAGCACATACTTCACGGGCAATCCGCAAAACTTCGAGTACGCTCAAACCGTTGGAGGTACCGAGATTTACCAGCAGATCCTCTTTTTTATCATTTAGATAATCCAGAGCACGCAGATGCGCGTCTGCCAGATCAGTAACATGCACATAATCACGTATGCAACTGCCGTCCCCAGTTTCATAGTCGGTACCAAAAACTTCTACTTTCTCACGTTTACCCATAATTGTTTCGAGTACAATCGGCAGCAAATTATTCGGTGCCTGTTCCAATCCGTTCAACTCTCCAGCTACGTCATAACCTGCCGCATTGAAGTAACGCAGACTGCAAAAACGCAGGCCGCGGAGTTGGCTGTACCAGCGTAGCAGGTTCTCAATTCCAAGTTTTGTATAACCATAAAAGTTCATTGGATCAGTAGGATGTTTCTCATCCATCGGCAGGTATTGCGGTTCTCCGTAAACCGCGGCACTCGAGGAAAAAACAAAATTCTTCACCTTTGCAGCAGTTGCGGCATTGAGCAGATTAATGGTTCCACACAAATTATTTTCTGCATATTTTTCCGGTTCTGTCATCGACTCTCCGGCTGCTTTCAAAGCGGCCAGATGGATGATAGAATCTACACCTTCCATGGCAGACTTTAATTGCTCAGGAAAAAGCAGATCACCCTTAATAAAAGGAATTCCGGCTAAAAGATTTTCCTCTAAACCACTGCTCATATTGTCAAATACTACCGGTGATTTACCTGCGTCACGCAGTGCTTTAACAACATGGGAGCCTATGTAACCTGCGCCTCCGACGACTAGAATTTTTTTAGTATCTGCATTCATTTGTGATTATTTCTTTTTAACTTTGAATAAATTGAGGGGGCTTCGTAAAAGCTCCTAAACTAATTATTTGTCATCTCGCACGTAGAGAGAGGT
>JABGPG010000189.1 GCA_018645085.1 Deltaproteobacteria bacterium | reverse complement strand
GCCGGGTTTCCCGGTGGAAGAGTCGGTCGGTGCCGACGCTCAATCGTGAGTTTGTAATTAGTTCACACAGGCGCGTAGCTCAGTGGGAGAGCACTACCTCGACACGGTAGGGGTCGGCGGTTCAATCCCGCCCGCGCCTACCAGTAATTCATCAAAGCAGAGAGAAAGCTCATAGGAATACGCAGATCAAGGCCTCCGACAAGAAGTGATGAGACAACACGGATCAATGATCAAATCCGTGTGAGTGAGGTACGTCTTATAGATGGAGAAGGAGAACAAGTTGGTATCATCTCTACAGATGCGGCGCAGGAGATGGCGCGTAGTTCCAACTTAGACTTAGTAGAAGTATCTCCAAAGGCCAAACCGCCTGTCTGCCGTTTGATGGATTACGGTAAGTTTAAGTATCAGCAAAGTAAACGTAGCCACGTAGCCAAACAGAATCAGAAGGTCGTTCATCTTAAAGAAGTGAAGATGAAGCCGAAGATTGAAGAACACGATTTTCAATTTAAGCTACGTAATGCCTTACGTTTTCTTGAAGACGGTGATAAAGTAAAAGTTGGCGTCAGGTTTATGGGACGTCAGATTGCACATAAAGATTTAGGAGTGGAATTACTAGAAAGATTCCAAGCAGCAATTGGTGAAGATGGTTCAGTAGAACAACCGATTCGCAGTGAAGGCCGTTCGATGCATATGATCATCGCTCCACCTAAAAAAAGAAAATAGGAAATACCATGAAAATAAAAACACATCGCGGAGCTGCAAAGCGTTTTAAGAAAACTGGCGGCGGCGGTTACAAACGGAAACGTGCTTATTTACGTCACGGAATGCGCAAACGCAACCAGGATGTGAAACGCGGATTACGTCAGAAAACTATGGTGTCTGATGCAGACAGCAAGTCTGTTGCTTTGATGCTACCAAACGGATAAACTGAGATTAAATTGTTATGAGAGTCAAAAGAGCGGTACACGCCCGTAAGCGTAAGAATTCTCTTTTTAAGGCAGCCAAAGGTTATCGTGGAGGGCGGAGTCGCCTTTTACGTACAGTAAAAGATGCGGTTGACCGTTCAAGAGAGTATAGCTATCGTGACAGAAAAGTCAAAAAACGTGATTTTCGTCGTCTTTGGATTGTGCGAATAAATGCCGCTGTCCGTGAGCATGGCATGAACTACAGTCAGTTCATCTGTGCATTAAAAGCTGCGGATATTGTAATGGATCGTAAAACTTTGGCTTATTTAGCCATGGAAGAACCAAGCTTGTTTGCACAGGTAGCAGAAGAAGCCAAAACAAAATTGGCAGCCTAATTTATTGAGCGCATCTTTTCAAGGTGCGCTTAAGTCCTTTCTATTCCCCTTTCTTTATTTCTTCAACAAATACATTCCGCACTTTTTCGGTTATTGTGTTAAGCCATTGTTTTCCGGACTGCTTTCCTTCCTGAGACAATTTTTGAATCAGCTTTGTGTAGACTGAATTTCCTTGAGCTTGTTGTTCAGTGATGTTGTTTAGTAGCGTCTGAGGCACCGTCAGTGCAAAATTTGCAAGTACAGAAAGTTGCTTTTGAATGTCAGGCCAGCGTTGCAGCAAAAGTTTTTGTTCCACAATTTCCTTTTTAGAAACTGTCTCAGTCTTGAGAGTCAAGCTGAGAGAATTATCTACTGCATCTATGAAACGCTGCAACTGCGAGAGACGTTCCTGATGATTTAATTCGACCATCCGCAAACCAGATTCATAAATGAATTTCTGTTGGGGAGTCTGGGCTACCCAGGCAATCCTGATTTGCTGATACCAATGGAACAGCGCAGTCAATTCAGCAAGTACATTAACCTGTTTCTTTACTATCCCCAGCGCACCTAAAAAAATACGCGGATCATAAGCTATTTTGCCTTTTGGTAAAGAATGTCCAAAATTCAGACCTGCTGAAAATGCTCCATTGATTCTTACATCTGCTGCAGTCATTGCACCAAAATCAGCCTTAATCGGTCCCAGTAGACTGTTATTACCGCCGATAAAAAGACGTTGCTGATCCAGAAAAACGCCGCTGCTGACATCACCAAATAAAGAAGCAGTTGCTTTGTCGCCTCTGATACTAAAATTAAAATGAATAGTACCGCTGCCGACTTCGCTGAAATAACCTGGTTCCGGACCAGTTCCTCCTGCTAACAAAACATCACAGAAGTTTATATTACTGCCTAAAGTTGTCCAGGGAAAAAGCACTGTCATTTTAGTGTCAGTGTGTTGGGCGGAGGAAGCATCTTCCTCATAGAGTGATCCTTTGCGTATTCGGAATCCGTAACCGGTACTGAAGTCATTGACCTTAGTTTCTTTGCCCAAAAGAACAGCCTGTTCCGCCACACCTGAACCTAGTATGGATTCCGGTCCCACAACTGTATCTTTCAAAGTTACTGCGCCTAAACTGCCGATAACAGCATTTTCCCCAATCCAACTGTTATCGAGCGTAACTGGACCAAAAAGGCCAATATTTGCTCCTGCATGGATTTCAGTGTTCGAACCATTAATCCGAACAAAAGGGTGCAGTGTTGAGCCGGCAGCAATTTTATCGAAAGCAACTTCACGTCCAATTCTGACTGAACTCAAATCCGGAATAATGACTCCATGCTCCTGAAATTTACGCAATTGCGCAGGATTATAATATGAGTTTTCGTTTTCATTCATAGAAGAGTTTATGGTTTAAATAAACCGCGGATTTCGGTTTTTGAGATTCCCAGAAAATAAAGTAATGCATCAAGGTTAGGTAGTGAAAGACTGCCTGCGGCCCGCTCACTTAAATAACGTTTGGCGTTAAACGCGATGCCTAAACTTGCACTGGAAAGCATTTCTAAATCGTTTGCACCATCACCGACCGCAATCACTTGTTCCGGAAGGATATTTTCTTTGAGAGCAACTTCGCGGAGAATTACCCCTTTTTGATGTCCATCTAGAATGTTTCCTAAAATACGTCCTGTCAGTTCACCATTTTTTATTTCGAGTGTGTTAGCAAATCCGTAATCGAGATTGAAGCGCTGTTTGATGTGATCGATGACTCTGGTGAATCCTCCGCTCACAATACCAATTTTATAACCGAGAGTTTTCAGGATGAAGACCAGCCGTTCAACACCCGGTGTGTAGGGAATATTTAAGATTAAGCGTTCCAGATCACTGAGACGTACACCCTCAAGTAATGCGACGCGCTGCCGTAATGATTCATCAAATTGAATTTCTCCGTTCATGGCAAGTCTAGTAATTTTCTCGACTTCCGCTTCTTTGCCTGCGAGTTTGCTCATTTCATCGATCATTTCCTGCTGAATAAAAGTCATGTCAGCATCCATAAAAATCAACCGTTTGTTTCGGCGAAACAAATCGTCATCCTGCAATGCAAGATCAAGTTGATATTCTGACTTCAATTCAAGCAGTTCTTTCATTAACTGCTGGCGTTCAATGGGTTTGTCTGCATGAACTTTTATTTCAAAAACATGCAGTTCATCTGCCTCCAGTGGACTGACCTCTGTGACGCAAAGCTGTTTTTCACGGAGATGCCGGAACAGTTTTGTCAGTAATTGAGGGGGTAACTGCCGACTCAACAAGGTTAAGATATAACGGTGATTTGGAACAGCAACCGGTATTTGCGGAAGTGGAAAAACCAGCAGCTCTAGCTGATACTGCTTTGCTACTTTTTCCAAAACAACTGTCAATGATTCTTTGTCCGCAGATTGAGCAAGTTCAAGACGCATCAACAGAGAAAGTGAAGACTGAAAGTTCAGGTAATGCAAGTCCTTGATGGAAAAATTAAGGTGCTCCAACTTTTCCGTAAAGCGCTCCAAAACGTCACTCTCATTCGTAGTGCCCTGAATAGTGATAAGAAAATTTTGAGCAGAATTCATCTTTTCTCAGTCTTTTTTAAATTAATCTCGCAAATTTTTTGCACAAGGTGTTCGAAGTCCTGAATCTCAGGTTTAGCGTTCACTTCCCAGCCAAAACTCTTTACAGCCGCAGCAGTAATTTCTCCCAGACAGGCTATTTTAGGTGCTGTTGTTAAACTCTGCCAAAATCCTGCAGCTAAAATTTGCTGAAAGTTTTGCACTGCAGACGGACTTGCAAACAGGATCCAGTCTAATTGATGTTGTTCCAGTTTTTTCAGCAGGAAAGTAAAGTCACTTTCAACAGGAACATTCCTGTAAACAGGAGTTGAGACAATTTCAGCATGTTGTTTTAGCAATGCATTTGCCAGGATTTCCCGTGGAGATTCAGCCTGAATCAGCCAACACTTTTTACGTTTTAAATCGTATTGCTGAAAAGCCGAAAGCAGTCCTTCACTTTGATAATGTTCCGGAACAAGCTCCGGAACAATCCCGTTTTCTGTGAGAGTAGCTGCGGTTGCCTGTCCTACACATGCAATTTTGAGTGTCGAAAATATCTTTTTTGGAGAATGCCCCAATTCTGTCAGACGTGACAAGCAGTGTCTGACACCGTTACTGCTGGTAAAAACAGCCCACTCAAATTTTGCTGCCTGCTCTACAGTTTTATCAAATAACTTCCAGGATGCCGGCGGTATAATCATCGTCATGGGCACTGTGATTACAGCTGCTCCCTGAGTTTTAAGCATTGCTGAAAGGGAGGATTCCGGAGTGTCTTGGCGAGTTACCAAAATGCGGAGTCCGGCCAATGGAATTATTACTGATGGCAGGTCGGAGACTGAGGTCATAGTAACGATGAATGCTAGTAACGGCTTTTACTCAAAGCCCTTCAACAGCCTGCCGATATGCTTTCCGGAATCCACGAGTCTGTAATTCTTCGGCAGTTAAATTGTAATAGGCTGACATTTCAGCCAGCAGAGGGTAATAATCCATGCTCCCAGGAACAGCAAGCTGTTGATTCATCTCATGCAATTTCAACAGTAAATGATCAAAATGCAATTTGGTCTTCTTCTGCGGATGGCTCATTTTTTTTCAATCTGCCTGCAGAAAAATATAACGTGAACCATTTGCTGTTGTGATCAGCAGCAAGATCCCTTTTTCTGGATCCATTTGACTGACAAGCTCTTTAAAGATGCTGAGATTAACAATTGCCTGTCGTTCCACTTCCTGCACAATCATTCCCGGAAGCAAACCTGTTTTCTCTGCAGCACTTCCTGGTGTGACTGCTACAATCACAATTCCGGCACCAGACTCTATCCCGAGCTGTTTTGCAGTTTCTTCGGTAAGTTCTTCCACAATCATTCCCAGCATCTCCACCTGTTCAATCTCAGGTATTGGCTCAGGCACCACTTTAACTTGAGCTAGTTTCCTTGGACGTTCATCCAGCTTCAGATTTATGAGGATGTTTTTTCCATCTCTGATAAGTTCCATTTCAATTTCAGCAAACGCACCTGCATTTGCAATTTCGTTACGGAGATGGTTACTGTCACGGATGGCTTTGTCGTTGATACGAATCACCACATCACCTTTGAGCATGCCTGCTTTTTCCGCAGGCGTACCCTGCATAACACCGGTTATTAAACTGCCTTTGGTGTTTTCAAGTTGAAATGCTTTGGCCAGATCCTGACTCACATCCTGTATACCTACTCCCAGCCAACCTCTTGAAACTGTACCTTTATCGATCAAATCCCGCATGATTTTACGAGCCATGTTAATAGGTACAGCAAAGCCAATTCCCTGATAACCACCGCTTCTGGTATAAATCGCGCTGTTCACACCAATAATTTCTCCACGCAGACTGACCAAAGGACCTCCGCTGTTGCCAGGATTAATCGCTGCATCAGTTTGAATAAAATTCTCATATTCGTTTATACCGACATTTGAACGACCCTTTGCGCTGACAATTCCGTAGGTCACGGTTTGAATCAGTCCAAATGGATTACCTACTGCAATCACATCTTCTCCAACCAGAATTTCGTCTGAATTACCCATCGGTAAAACCGGCAGGTCGTTTCCTGCTATTTTAACCACTGCAATATCAGTCTCCGGATCAGTTCCTACAAGTTTTGCTTCTTTTTCTGTACCGTCATAAAGTATAACTAAAATCCTGTCTGCTTCTCCTACTACATGATGGTTCGTTAAAATGTAACCATTACTGTCGATAATAGAACCGGAACCCATGCCTTCCTGTCGGAATTCCCGCTTTGGCTGTTGACGTTTTTTAGGCTGTTGGTTTTTAGGCGTTCGTAGTTCAGGGAAAAACCTGCGGAAGAACTCATCATTATAAAGATCTTTTGGATTATTGAGTGCTTGTCCATCGGGGTTACGCATAATTTTTTCGACTTTGATATGGACAACTGCTTTCTGGACATTCTGCACGAGGATCGCACGTGTTTTTGAAGCACGCAGCATTTGTTCCAAATCATCAGAATTTTGCGCGGTCGCAGGTGTAGTCCAAAACAAAACAGTGAAAAATAACAGCGCGATTATTCTAAATCTTAATAGCATTTTTGTGTTCCTTGTTGATGTAAAATTTTTTAACGTCTTTTCATTGCTTTTATCATATCCTGCTTTATATGTATCTTCCATTGATTTTTTTCTTTAAAATAACAGTTAAAATAAATAATATGTTTTTTTTTGCTGGACTTATATCTATCAATGGCTAAATTAGTAATATCTTATTGGAAAGCATGAAATTATTCAGGCGTATCACGAAGCACTCCGGGACAAGCTTCATTAATCATTTAAAAGAGGAATTATGAGCACAATACCTAAAGACAATCTATACACTAGAGACCACGAGTGGGTCAGAATTGAAGGTAACAAAGCAGAAGTCGGAATCACTGATCATGCTCAAAAAGCGCTGGGTGACATCGTTTTTGTTGAATTGCCTGACATTGAAGACGAAATTGATGCCGGAGATGAGTTTGGTTCAATAGAATCGGTGAAAGCAGTTACCTCGCTTTTTATGCCGCTGAGCGGACGTATCATTGCAGTCAACACTGAGTTGAAGGATGGTCCTGAAATTATTAATGAGGAATGTTATGACGAAGGTTGGGTGATTCGCATGGAAGTGACAAATCAGGATGAGTCATCAGAACTTTTATCCGCTGACGATTATAAAGAATTCCTGCTGGACGAAGAAGCCTAAACTCTGCTGCATTTTAATTTCAGACAATTGATGGAAAAAAAACGTAAAAACGTCTTATTCATTACTGCAGATCAATGGCGTGGTGATACTCTGGGATGTGTTGAGCACCCCGTGGTACAGACACCTCATCTGGATCAACTTGCAGGCGAGGGAGTACTGTTCCGCAAACACTACACTCAGACTGTCCCCTGTGGCCCTTCGCGTGCTTCGTTATACACAGGACTGTACGCAATGAATCACCGTTCAGTCAATAACGGCACCCCTTTGAATGAGCGCTTCACAAATATTGCCTTAGAAGCACGAAAAGCCGGTTACGATCCAACCCTGTTCGGTTACACAGACACTTCCGCAGACCCTCGTGAATTACACCAGCAAGATCCGTTACTTGGCTCATACGAGGGGCTGATACCGGGAATGAGCAGCGGAGTTACTTTAACCGACAATCAGCGGCCGTGGATTGCGGAGTTGAAATCAAGGGGCTATGATCACTCATTGAATGAGCATACAGTTTACAATCCTGTCCCAAACTATCCCGGTGCAGAAAAACGCGGAGTTACTTTCCCGCCGCCGGTATATTCTACTGAAGACAGTAGTGCGGCTTTTTTGACCGATGAACTTCTCAAGTGGTTAAGTGTACGTGAAGATGAAAACTGGTTTGCGCATTTGTCTTATTTACGTCCGCATCCTCCCTGGATTGCACCGGAACCTTATAACTCAATGTATGATCCTGCGGATGTCTCAAAACCGGTCAGGATGGAAAGTCTGGAGCAGGAAGGTGAACAGCATCCTCTGCTTAAAATGCTGCTTGCAAAAATTCCGGGTAAAAAATTTTTTCCGGACTCATATGAAGGACTTGCTGCAGAAACAAGTGAAAAAGATATCTTACAGGCACGTGCCACCTATTATGGATTGATGACCGAAATTGATCACCATTTAGGTAGAGTTATTTCGTATTTAAAAAAATCCGGACAATATGAATCCACGCTGATTGTTTTCACGAGTGATCATGGAGAACAACTTGGCGATCACTATTTATTTGGCAAAGCCGGATATTTTGATGCATCTTATGCAATTCCGCTGATCATCCATAATCCAGAAATTACTGACTCTACATCCGGTAAATCCTCTGCTGCTGGAAATCAGGTAGAAGTATTCACTGAAGCAATTGATGTGATGCCTACTATTCTGGATTGGTTGGATTTAGAAATTCCGCAAGAACTGGACGGCCGTTCACTGCTGCCTTTGCTGAAGGGTAATGTTCCGGATAACTGGAGAAAGGAGGCACATTGGGAATTTGATTTTCGGGAAATCGGCACGTATCAACCGATGATTGAACAACAATTCGGCCTGTCTCCTGATCAATGTTCATTAACTGTTATACGTGATGAGCGCTATAAATATGTCCACATGACAGCGCTCCCGCCGCTTTTGTTTGATTTACAGGAAGATCCTGAAGAATTTATAAATCGCGCCGAAGATCCGGATTACAGGCATCTTGTGCTGGAATACTCCCAAAAAATGCTCTCCTGGTCAATGCTTCACCGGGACCGTACACTGGTTAATATTAATCTGGAATCCGGGAAGTTGATTCACTGGAAAGGTCAAAGGATATTAACTAAACCTGAAGCATGACGTGATTGAAGGTCATAGCAAAAACGGCTTGCTGCTAAAAATCTTTCCCTCAATCCAGCAAAATTACTGTATAGTTTAAGTACTAAAAATAAAATATCAAATAAATGTCGAGGATTTTAAGGCAGAAAATCCTGACATGAACTCACCCTGGAGATCTATGCCCTGTTCTATCGTCCGCGAAGTAATAGATATTGAAGCTCTGCGACTTCGTGCACAACATTCTCAGGCAGGAGCAGTCTTAATTTTTTGTGGAGATATCCGCAATCACAGTCAGCAGCAGCAGGTTTCATTTCTCGAATATGAAGCTCATGAAAGCATGGCACTGAAACAGATTTCTCAGGTTGTTGAAGAAGTTCAAAAAAAATGGCAACTTCATACAGTTGAAGTTATTCACCGTCTCGGAAAACTTGCAGTAAAAGATTGCTCTATTGCTATTGCTGTTTCAACTTCACATCGCGGCGATGCCTATGAAGCAAGTCGTTACATCATTGACACCATTAAACATGCTGTTCCTATTTGGAAAAAAGAACATTTTGTAGATGCTCCTGCCATGTGGAGTAAAGGCTGTGAGGCGTCAAGTGTAGTCGAAGAAAGTGCTGAAACTCCTGCAATTGTGGAAAAGGAGCTTATCGAATGCCATTAGAAATTATCCGTCAAGACAATTCAAAACACCCCTTCATGAGGGGCATGCTGGCCCACAAGTTGATACAGAGAGGTTTATCTTTTGATCAGGCTTATCAAATTTCAAAAGATGCCAGGTCTTTTTTCCAAGAGCAAGCAGAAGTCAGTTCAGATTCTTTAATGCAGGCAGTTGACGAACTGATAGTTAACCGTTACGGTAAAGAACTGTTGAAGGGGCTGAATCTGGAATTGTTTCCAACAGGCAAACAAATCTGTGTTTTTCGAAGAAACGCCACCGCGCCGTTTTCAAAAGGATTATTAACACAATCGATTACTGCTTCAGGCTTAAAACCGGAAGAAGCCTTCCAAATTGCTTTTGATTTGGAAGCAAAATTGATGAAAAAAGATATCCTCCGTATCAGCAAAAAGAAATTGTTTGATGAGGTCTTTGCGACTATTAAGAAAAAACATGATCCACATATTGCCGACTTGTATAAATTAGCCAGCCGACTTGATGAACTGGATCGGCCGGTGATAATTTACCTTGGTGGTGCTTCCGGTACAGGAAAGTCAGTCATGTCCACTTTTTTAGCAGGTAGACTTGGTATCAACAAAATTACTGGTACAGACACTATCCGGGAGATAATGCGCTTGGTTTTTAAACGTGACCTTCTACCATCCCTGCACAACTCCTCCAGTAAAGCCGGAACTGGTATGCCAAAAAATCTAGGACAAAATGACCGCTTAATCAGTGGATTTTGTCTGCAGGCTCAGCAGGTAAGTGTTGGAGTGAAGGCTGTTGTTGATCGTGCCGTCAAAGAAAGAACAAGCATGATTATCGAAGGGATACACTTGCTGCCGAATATGGAACAGGCGATTAAAGAAGGTTGCAAACGGGCCTACCATATTCCCATTACACTTTCGTTGATGAACGAAAAACATCACAAAGACAGATTTTTAGAACGTGGAAAAGGAAACGAATTAAGGAAAAAAGAAGTCTATTTGCGTAGCTTTGAAAATATCAGAGCTATTCACGAGTTTTTTAATTTGGAGAGTGAAGATAATGAGATTGAAGTTGTTGACAATGAAGATTTTGATGAAACAACTAATACTCTGATGCAATTAATTATTAACACTCTGCAGGAACAGGTTAAATCAACTAAATCATCTAAATCCTGATTTTTTCGTGCAAAGAATTCCTCGACTGCTGATTATTATAGACGGCATGGGAGATCGTCCAATTGTTGAGTTGGGCGATAAAACTCCATTGCAGGCAGCAAATGTTCCTGTGCTGGACAGCTTGGCCAGAGAAGGTCAATGCGGTGTTGCGGATCCAGTCAAGCGTGGGATTGTAGCGACAACGGTTTTAGGCACATTGGCAATCCTCGGTTTTGATCCGCTCAAACATTCAATTGCACGTGGGGTGATTGAGGCACACGGAAGCGGGATGAAAATTATGCCTGGTGATATAGCGTTTCGCGGAAATTGGGCGACACTCGATGATGCGGGAAAGATCGTTGATCGTCGTGCGGGACGTATTCGTGAGGGCACAAAAGAACTAGCTTCCAGTCTCAGTGGGATTAAGATTGAGGATGCCTCTGTGGAAGTTGGTGCCGGAACTGAACATAGAGTTGCAGTAGTTATCCGTGGTGCTGGATTAGAAGATTCTCTCATCGGCAGCGATCCCGGCGATCATTTCCATTCCGGAATTAAACCTCGTCTACCGGTCGCACTGAAACAAACTGATAAAAAAAGTGTCCGTACTGCAAAAATTTTAAAGCTCTTTGAACAGGAAGCCAGCAAGATTTTAACACTGCATCCAGTGAATCTTGAGCGAGTCTCAAAAGGACTTTTTGCAGCAAATGCGATTTTAACCAGAGAACCGGGGCAGGTACATGCGTTTCCAAAAATAAAACGTCCCTCAGGATTGGGTTTGACTGGAGTTTGTATCAGCGGAGACGATACTCTTTCCGGAATTTCACGTGTAACAGGCTTGGATGTTTGTAAAACTCCGGCCATGACCGCAAATCTGGATACAGATTTAAAAGAGAAATTTCTGCTTGCAGGAAAAATGCTGTCAAAATACGGAGTCGTTGTCCTCCACATAAAAGGCTGCGACATTGCGGCACACAACAGGGAAGCAGTAGAGAAGAAGGAATTTCTCGAAAAAATTGATGCTGAACTGGGACGTTTTTTAAAAATGTGGAAAGCTAAATTGCGGATTGCCGTCACTGCAGACCATGCGACCTGGAGTAAAGAAGGAGTACACGTTGATGATCCTGTACCGGTCCTGCTGCATGGACAGGGGATTTCAGCAGATTCAGTAAAGGGTTTTGATGAATTTCAAGCTTCTGCAGGAGAATTGGGATTATTCCGGCTGCATAAATTATGGGGAAAGTTTTTTGCCTGATAGCTCCTCAAACCGTATGAACTATAAAATATAAGCGTGATGGCTTCGTAAAAACGCCTAAACTGATTATTTGTCATCTCGAACAGAGAGAGGTCTTAATAATATCAGTGTTTAACATAAAATAGCTTTCTCGCTTCCTAAGCAATGAAACGTTCTAGTGACTTTTTAGGAATGGCTCATTACGTGTTAATAAAAAGTTTCAGAGCAACCATCTAACTACAATTATTCATGAGTTCAATCACCTTTGATCCTGACAGTTCGTGGCAAGCTAATTTCAGCTTTGAGCATGTCAAGTGCCTCATAGTCTGCAGGGGGCCGATCCGGCTGGAAACCATGACTGTCTTTGAAGAACTGGGAGCAAACTTCGGTATGCTGCTTTCTGAAAAAGACAGCATAATATATCCGCAAACATTAGCGCCGGAATTACGCGCACTCAGCAACCGCAGTGAACAGGTGCATCATGTTAGGGATTATATGGGTGCAACCAAAGAGGAGCGTGGACAGCGTATCGAACAGATAATCAATATTTGTCATGAACATGCTTACACGCATTTATTTGCCGGATATGGTTTTATGGCGGAAGATGCTGAATTTGCCTCACGTATTGAAAATGCGGATATCAGTTTCGTTGGCCCGAACTCAAAGGTAATTCAACAGGCAGGTTCAAAAGACGAAGCAAAGGAGCTTGCACGTTCCCTCAAGGTCTCGGTTACACCGGGAGAAGACCGCATTGCGGCAATTACCTTATTATCAAAAGCCGGTGACTCTCCTGCTGAATATTTCCAAAAACTAGTTAAAAAGCATAATTTAAGTCTCCCTCAAAACTGGCAATCCGGTGCTCCGCTTGATCAGGCAATTTCGCTTTTACAGGCTTCCTTGGAGAAGCAGGTTGATTTGTTTACGATTGCAGAATTACAGCAGGAAACTGTCCGGCAGGTTGAAACACTGTGGCGGGAAAGTCCGGGCAAGCGGATTCGGCTAAAACATGTCGGCGGCGGCGGCGGAAAAGGACAAAGGGTAATTACTGCTGTTGATGAAGTAGAGGAAGCTGTTATGTCCGTTTTGATTGAATCGAAAGCAACCGGAGTAGGCGACAATAAGAATTTTCTCATTGAACTGAATATTGAAGATACCCGGCACAATGAAATTCAACTGCTCGGTAACGGTGAATGGTGTATTGAACTTGGTGGGCGTGATTGCTCTTTGCAAATGCACGAACAAAAATTGCTGGAAGTTTCTCTGACTGAAGAAATGCTGGCAGCAGCAGCAGTTGAATACGAAGCCTCAGGCAAAAAAACACAGGCTGAAGTTCTGCGTACTGATGCAAAAATATTAAAATCAATGTGTAAACAAGCGGAGGAATTCGGCAAAGCACTTCAGCTGGATTCTGTTTCAACTTTTGAATGTATAGTTGAGCAGGACGCACATTATTTTATGGAAGTTAATACAAGGATCCAGGTTGAACATCGTGTCACCGAAATGGCGTATCGGCTGAGGTTTAGGAATCCTGACGATCCTGAAGACACATTCACGGTGGATTCGCTGGTGGCGGCCATGCTGCTGATAAACTGTTACGGAAAACAATTGCCACGTCCGGAACGTTTGCCGCGTTACCTTGCCGGAATTGAAGCCCGTTTGAATGCCACAAATCCTGCCTTAAAACCGCATGCCGGTGGAATTATACGCGCCTGGTCTGCACCTGGTGAACATGAAATACGTGATGACCAGGGAATTGGAATCAGTAATCCGGACACAGGACTTTTGCAACTCTACAACCTTGCCGGAGCTTATGATTCCAACGTTGCACTTTCCATCACACATGGAGTTTCACGCAGGGAAAGTTTTGAAAAGCTGGCAGAAAATTTACGTTGTATGGAGGTGCGTGGACATGATTTACATTTAAACGTGGACTTTCATTACGGCTTACTGCATTGGCTGCTGGGCAACGATCCCATGCTGAAACCCAACACGCGTTTTGTTTCTGCATATCTGGCACTGGCGGGAAAAATAAAACGTATCTGCGATCAGGTAAATCTGGAAGTCGCCTGGAAAATTCAACTTGGAAACGTTCAAAAAAAATATGGTAAAGCAGGGCTCATAATAAGTGAACAAAAATTAACCCTGCTTTTAAGACCATTGAAAAAATTATTCAGTAGAACTCATTTGCTGATGGGTTGGTTGGCTTTTCAAAATTCAAATAATGAAGGTAATAATCCTTCTGCAAAACAGAATCCTGTGTTGATTTTGAGAGATCTCTATCATTTTTTAAGACTGGATCAGCATCCCGGAATTCCACCAAGTGAACAGATTTGGGTCAACGATCAGCAAATTTTGGAAACCGCAGCTGATTTTTACAGTGATTTAGCGCACAATTTTGGGCAAGCTGAGATGTCATGGTCCGAATTAACAGCAATGTTGAATGCTAAAAAAGCGCCCGCCGCTTTTCTGCAGGATGAAAAGCCTCAATTCTGGGAGAGAATTCTCGCGGCACACAAAGGTCATCAACTTGCTTTGGAGTTATTACGTTTTCCTGAGATCATCGCGGAAAAAGCCGGATTTTATGAATTCCGCGGAAATGATAAACTGGAAGTAGAAATTCCGCCAGAATTTAGTGCTCCGGAGTTGGCAGAGGAATTGACAGCAGAGCTTGCTCCACAACCTCCTGCAAGCGGTAATGAAATATTAGCCTGGACTGGCGGCACCTTTTATTCACGTGAAACTCCGGAGGCAGAAGAATATGTCAGTGAAGGCCAGCACATTGAAGAAGGCGATGTTTTAGGTTTATTGGAAGTGATGAAAATGTTCAATCAGATTAGAGCGGAATTTCCAGGAACTATCCGTAAAATTTGTGTAGAAGCTGGTTCCGGAATTATAGTTTCCAGGGGGCAGTCACTTTTTCTAATAGATCCGGATGTTCCACCGGTTACGGTAACCGAAGAGGAAATCTTTAAAAAGCAGCAGGAGCAGACGACAGCCATCATGCAAAATATTTATCCCGCCAACTAACTTAGTGCATGATTCAATTTGAAGTAGAAGCAAACTGCGGAAATTCACGGGCCGGAACTCTAGAAACTCCGCACGGTAAAATACACACTCCCATTTTTATGCCGGTCGGCACGCTTGGTACAGTCAAAGGTATGACACCTGAGGAGGTACATGAAATCGGTGCTGAAATTATTTTAGGAAACACCTATCACCTGCATTTACGTCCCGGTGATGAACTGGTAAAAAAAATAGGTGGTTTGCATAAGTTTATGAATTGGCACGGACCGATTTTGACAGACAGTGGTGGATTTCAGGTATTTTCACTGGCTAAGTTGCTCAAGCTAAATGAAGAAGGCGTTGAGATACGTAGCCATCTTGACGGTACAAAAATCAAATTAACGCCTGAAATATCAATTGCAATTCAGCAAAACCTTGGTTCAACAATTATGATGTGCTTTGACGAATGCTTGGAACTGCCTGCAACACGTCTGGAAGTTGAACGTTCAATTGCACTGACTGCACGCTGGGCAAAACGCTGCAAAGAAGCACGGACAAAGGCCAGCGGAGTTTTTGGTGAACAGGCTTTGTTTGGAATATTCCAGGGTGGAGGTGAACTTGATTTGCGTGAGCAAAGTTTGGAACAGATTGTTGAGATTGGCTTTGACGGTTATGCGATCGGTGGTTTGAGTGTTGGTGAATCAAAAGAAGAAATGTACCGCGTGGCGCATCACATTGCAGCAAAAATGCCTGCAGACAAACCAAGGTACTTGATGGGTGTCGGTGATCCAGAGGATTTGCTGGAAGGCATTGAAGCAGGAATTGATATGTTTGACTGCGTCATGCCAACCCGTAATGCCCGTAACGGTTCCCTGTTTACTTCACACGGAAAAATCAGTATCAAGCAAAGTCGATTCCAGGAGGATCCAGAACCGCTTGATCCAGATTGTGCCTGCTCCACTTGTCAGCATTATTCACGGGCTTATTTACGTCACTTATATAAATCCAACGAGGTATTAGGTATACGTCTCAACACTTACCATAATCTTTTCTTTTACCTTTCACTTGTAAAAGGTGCACGCGCTGCCATCAAGGAACAGCGTTTTCCGGAATTCAAAAAAGATTTCCTGGAAAAATACCGCAGCGGAATTGACGGAGCTTAGGCATGTGCGGTCGATTTGCCCAAATAGACAGCGAAGACAAAGTGATGAATTCATTCGACATTTTGCAGTCAGAAATGATGCTGGAACCACGTTACAACATTTGTCCTTCTCAGCGAATACCAGTCATAATCCAGCAGGATGGTTTACGCACCCTTGAAACGCGGGAATGGGGTTTAATTCCTTTTTGGGCGAAAGAGCCGAATCCGCTGATCAACGCACGTTCGGAAACTGTTGTCGAAAAACCTTCATTTCGACATGCCTTCCGTAAGAGACGTTGCTTGATTCCGGCATCCGGATATTATGAATGGGCGAAAGAAGAAGGTAAAAAACAACCTTATTTTATCCGTTTAAAAAACGAACAACCCATGGCTTTTGCGGGTTTATGGGAGGAGTGGACTTCATCTAAAGGAGAGACTCGGCGAACCTGTGCTATTCTGACAATAGCCGCAAATTATTTGATGCAGGAAATTCATCATCGTATGCCGGTTATTTTAACGCCGTTAAGCGGAGCAATGTGGCTGGATCATTCCGGAGGGCGAAATTCACCGGAAAAACTCATGCTGCCTTTTCCTGCAGACAAAATGGAAGCATGGAGAGTTTCACCTAAAGTCAGCGTGCCCGCTTTCGATAATCCGGCATGTTTTAGAAAACTGGAAAAAGCGGAAGCCGCAGAAAAGAAACCTGAACCTCCTGAAGCACAGGCTTCGCTGTTTACTTAAAGTTCCTCGATAATTTTAACAGCATCTGCATGTGCGATACGCTGCAAACCGTTTGCACCTGCACCTTGTGGTTCTGCCTCAAATTGATAAACCATCTTTTGCCGCAAAGGCCGGAAGCTGACAGTCAGCGATGAAAAATTATCAAACTTTTTGCTGTCTGCAGAAGTTGATGTTTTTACAAAAATAAAGTTAGGTGTGTTCAACTTTACAGTTGCCTCTATTTCCTGCTGCTTATTATTTCCGGAAATATTACCCATAATTTTCAGCAAGGTACCTACTGCAACCTGACGGCTGGTGCTGATAATTAGTTTGGGATTTTCTGAATTGAATTTCAGCTTTTCACGTAAACTAATTAATGCCTCCAGACGTACCTCGTCAATATTCTTTAATTCACCCAGAATTAACTCAAAATTTACTGCATTGTTACTGATTTGCTCAACTTCCTTTATTTTCGTCATCCGTGACATCTCCCAGAGCAATTCCATTTCTGCAGGTGTCAGTTTATACTTCACTGTCGTTGTTTTCTTCAACTGTGTCTGAGCTAATTCGTAAAGTCGCTGCTTAAAACTATCTATTTGATCCTGATCGGAAGTGTAGTAGATGTTGAGATTTCCTCTATCTGTATCTTCCCAAAAAGTAGGACCGGAAAAAAGCAGCCGGTTTGAAGTCATTTCTATAACTTGTGAAAAAGTTGCTTCACCCAATACTTCAAGATCATCAAGTACATCCTTTGCAATTCGATCAACAAAATCATTCATGCCTTCACGTTGATAGAATAAGGCGAGTCCAAACTGCAGGACACGCACACCGTTGTTGATCAGCACACCACGGGCCATATCTTCTTTATTAAAATCCGGAGGACTGTCCACCTGCAGCATTTCACCGAGCATTCCATTCTGAATTTCAACGTCCCAGCCGTCGTGATAAATCTGTTCCAGAACCTTTTTCATTTCAGTCGCAATCACATCCACAATGAAATACATGGCGGGACTGTTGCTACCATGTTTAAAAATTTCTACACCATAAATACGCAGATACATGAAACAGCGTTTTACGTGGTCTATCTTTTTGTGCTCCACCAAATATTTGATAAAGTTTCCATAATAAAATCCGAGGTTATAGAGATTCCGCGGTTCATTATTACGCACCCCATGTTTTATCGCAAAACGCAGTAAAGTATTGAAACGGATAATAATAATATCAACTAATTCAGTATTATCCTCTTCTATCGCAGTCAAGCCAAGTGTTGCCATTTCGCCTGCAACCATCGAAGACAAATCAAATTCACCATGTTCCAGCAAGCGGATATAAACGTTACCAAGCAGGCGGAAACATTTTTGTTCATAGAAACTTTGGTTGCGTTCCATTTCTCCAAATTGACCCACCATGGTTTTAAATGAAATATCGGTGCGTACTTTTGGTGATACATTGAAAAATCCTGGTGCAATATCTTTCTTGAGACGGATATAATTTTGTAAGGTCAAACTCATATCATGAACAATGTCTGCCTTCAATTCCTTGAAAGAGGAAAATTCTAGAATATCATCAAGTTGATTAAGTGCTTCAAATATTGTGTACTGCTGATGTTCAACTACCGCTGGAATGTGGGCCAAAGCACGGTTCCTCTTTGAGGTGAGGGCGGTGATCTGATCCATATTTGTGTTATAAATACGGCTAATAATATTGGTAGGTTTGGTTTGGCGCAGGATATAAAAAACATAAGGGAAGGCAATTATTGAACAAATCGTCAACAGGAAATGAGTATTGAAAATCCTGCTGGGTTCACGTATCAGTCCAATTTCACCATAAATTTTGATAATCAGTGCATGTCCACCGGAAATGATTAAAAACCAGATGTAGAGCAAACTCGGAACATTCTTCATGTAGATATCGATCAGCTTTGGGATACTTTGTGACGCAATCGAAATCACCAGAATAAGTGTGCCCAGAATCATGCCCAGCAGTGCCTGCCAGACTTCTGGTGCAAAACCTACATCGAGTTCCTCGAATCCTCCCGGATTTACACCGGAAATGGATTCTACAAGTTCTGTATAAGGTACAAAGAGGTATATATTGAAAATGATGTCACTGACAACAACAACAAAGAGGATAAATAGAAATGAGGAAATGGAACGTCTGGCATCTGCATAGGCAATCAACCGATACAGGAAAAAACTGAAAGACACATTTGCACTTTTATGCTGTGTAATTTCTGTTGAATTTTCTTCAGAATTATCCGTAGAATCGTTTTCTGCTTCGAGTACCGCGTTCATATAATTATTGAATTTGCTGCTGAGTAAATTAAGCCTGTTGTATTATTTGGATTGCTGAATTGCGCTAACTCCTGGAAGTTCCCTGCCTTCCAAAAATTCAAGCGAGGCACCACCTCCGGTGGAAACATGGCTAATGCGTTCACTGAGTCCGGACTGCTTAATTGCAGCCGCGGAATCACCGCCTCCGATAATTGTGACAGCACCTTTGTCAGTTGCTTCTGCAAGACTTTGCGCGATCGCGAATGTACCTTTTGCAAAAGCTTCCATCTCAAAAACACCCATTGGACCATTCCAAAGCACAGTTCCGGAACGAAGTACTGCTTCGCAAAACATATCAGCACTTTGCGGGCCAATGTCCAGAATCAGCCAGCCTTCAGGTGCACCTTCTTCTGCAGTAACTACACGCGTTTCTGCATTTTTATCGAAACGGTCAGCGATCACTGCATCAATCGGTAGCAGGAGTTCAACACCTTTTTCCTGGGCTTTGTTTATCAGTTCTTTCGCATAATCCAGTGAGTCTTCTTCCAGTAGAGAAGCACCTATTTTGTGTCCTTGCGCTTTCATAAAAGTACAGGCCATTCCTCCACCGATGATCAAAGTTTGAACTTTGTCGAGCAGTTTTTCAATAACCTTAATTTTATCCGAAACTTTTGCACCACCCAAAATTGCGGCAAAAGGTCTTTTCGGTTCAGAAACAGCAGCTCCTAAAAACTGCAGTTCCTTACGTATCAAATATCCAACTGCGGATTCCCTAATAAATTCTGCAACTCCGGCAGTTGACGCATGCGCTCGATGTGCTGTTCCGAAGGCATCATTGACATATACATCACCGAGTTTTCCCAACTCTTGGCAAAAATCAGTTTCATTCTTAGTTTCTGCTTGGTGAAAACGTAAATTTTCCAGTAAAACCACCTCACAGTTTTGCATGCTGTTGACCAGTAATTCGACTTCTTCACCGACACAATCCGGAGCTAATGTAACCGTTTGTCCGAGAAGTTCTGACAATTCATCCGCGGCAGGTTTTAAACTCAGCTTTTCAACCCTCTCACCTCCAGGTCGACCCAAATGTGACATCAGGACTGCTTTTCCACCTTGTGCAATAATATGCTTGATAGTCGGTAACGCACCGGTGATTCGTCCGTTATCCGTAATTTTAAGCTCATCATTCAGCGGTACATTAAAGTCTACACGAGTCAAAACACGCCGGCCTTCAAGTTTTAAATCTTCAATGAATTGTTTGTTGATCATGCTCATTTTATTTCTTTCACAAATTGAAAGGATGATTCTAAATTTCTGAAACTTGCAACAATGATGATTTTAAGAGTAATATTTTAAAAAGTTTAATACATAAGATTACAATTGTTTGGCCTGCTCTCGCAAGACAGATTTACGAATTTTTCCAGTGGAAGTTTTAGGCAGTTCACTAAAGACAACATTTTTTGGTATTTTAAATCCAGGAAGCTTTGTTCGGCAAAACTGTATCACCTCATTTTCATTGAGTACAGCAGCAGATTTTGGCACCACAAATGCGCAGGGAGTTTCACCCCATTTTTCATCAGGTCGTGCCACCACAGCAGCTTCGAGAATATCTGGATGCTGGTATAGCACGTTTTCAATTTCGACACTGCTGATATTTTCACCACCGGAAATAATGATGTCTTTGCTGCGGTCTTTCAACTCAATATAACCATCCGGATGCAGCACACCAAGATCTCCGGTATGAAACCAACCGCCTGCAAATGCTTGCTCTGTCTCTACAGGATTATTGAGGTAGCCTTTCATCACGATGTTGCCCTGCATCAGGATTTCACCCATTGTTTCACCGTCAGCCGGAACAGGCTTCATAGTTTCCGGATCTGCGACTGTTAAGCCTTCCAGCACGTGATAGCGTACACCTTGCCGGCCTTTTAATTGTGCCTGTGTTGATTTGTCCTGCTGTGCCCAATCCTCCTGCCATTCACAAACCACAGATGGTCCGTAAACTTCTGTCAATCCGTAAACATGCGTCACATTAAATCCAGCCTCTTCCATACGGGCAATCACTGTTGGCGGCGGCGGCGCGGCGGCTGTTAGCATTTCAACCCTGTGCGGCAGTTCACGCTGTTCTTCCTGCGGAGCAGAACAGATCATATTCATCACAATCGGCGCACCGCAAAGATGAGTCACGCGGTGTTCTGCAATTGAATCGTAAATATTTTTCGCTGTTACTTTACGCAAGCAGACATGAGTTCCGGCGAGCAGCGTGATTGTCCAGGGGAAGCACCAACCGTTGCAGTGAAACATCGGCAGAGTCCAGAGATAAACCGGACGGTGTGGCATTTCCCAGGCTAAAACATTTCCGGTTGACAGCAGATATGCTCCGCGGCTGTGATAAACCACGCCCTTTGGAATTCCGGTTGTTCCTGAAGTGTAATTCAGTGAAACCGACTGCCAATCATCTTCAGGCAGAACTGCTTCAAAATCCACACTGCCTTCTGCCAAAAAGTCTTCATATTCTATTTCACCTAAAAATTCTCCTGACTCTATTTCCGGATCATCAATGTCAATCAGCAGAATTTTTCTATTAACTTTTGCTAAAGCTTCCTTGATCAGTGGAGAAAATTCACGGTCAGCCAGCAAAACTTTAGTTTCTGCATGTTCAAAAATATTGGCTAGTGTTTCTGCTTCGAGTCTGATATTCAGTGTGTTCAAAACTGCACCTGTCATCAGCACCCCAAAATGCGCTTCAAAAATAGCCGGAATATTCGGTGCCAGAATCGAGACAGTATCGCCCTTGCCAATACCTCTTTTTGACAAAGCAGAAGCAAGTTTGCAGCAACGCTGGTAAGTTTCCGCCCACGTCCAGCGACGCTTTCCATGAATTACCGAAGTGCGTTGCGGGTGGACAAAAGCCGTTCTGGTTAGAAAAGTAATCGGTGAAAGCGCTGCGTAATTTGCTGGATTTTGCGGGAGATCTGTTTCAAAATGATTGGACATGATTCTTCTTTCTGCAAACTGTGTTTTGTGGAATTTAAAACATAGTATTAGATTACACTATAAAAAAATGTAAGAGGATTGTCAAAGAGGACTTCACTCTTAAAAAATAAAATTAAAAATAAATTGTACAATAATTTGTAAATACTATAATTGCGGTGCCTCAAACAAAAGCGGCTGCCTTTGATTATTGATTTTACAACTGAAGAACTTAGGTGTAAGAACAGGCAATTTACTCATCATCTACAGCAGGAAAAAACATGGGACTATTGACTACTACCATCGGTGCATATCCAAAACCGGAATATGTGAAACTGCCGGACTGGTTCGGCAATCTCGACACAGCTGAGCCGACACGCGGTTGGGCTGCAGCCAAGGAAGCAATGGGCGACGAAGCGGAGGCCATCCTCAAACGCGGAACTCACGAAGCAGTAACAGATCAGGTAAACGCAGGAATTGATATTCCGACTGATGGTGAAATTGCCCGTGAAAATTATATCCACTATCACTGCCGTCATCTTGAAGGAATGGATTTTGAGAATCTCAGCGAAAAAACTTTGCGTACCGGAAATTACTCATCTTTCCTGCCCACCGTGCGTGGACCAGTCAAACCGCGTACATTGTTTTTAGTTGAAGATTGGAAGCGTGCACAGTCAGCCACGGACAAGCCGGTTAAAATAACAATGCCCGGCCCTTTAACAGTCGCGGATACTGTTGTTGATGAGTATTACGGTAATCAAAAAGATTTTGGTAAAGCAATTGCGGAAGCACTCAATCAGGAAGTTCTGAGTCTCGCAAATGCCGGTTGTAAACATATTCAAATCGATGAACCGCTCTTTGCCCGTTATCCGGAGCGTGCGCTTGAATTTGGAGTAGAAAATCTGGACCGCGCTTTTCAGAACTGTCCGGAAGGAGTTACCAGAACTGCACACATGTGCTGCGGATATCCGGATAAAATAGACGCAGTTGATTATCCAAAAGCACCTCGTGAATCTTATTTCCAAATTGCGGACGCGATGGAAGCTTCATCGGTGATGGCTCTCTCTCTGGAAGATGCCCATCGTTACAATGATTTGAGTTTGCTCGAACATTTCAAAACCACGACCATTATCTTTGGAGTGGTTGCAATTGCAAAAAGTAATGTGGAAGCAGTTGAAGAAATCCGCAAACGTTTGCTGGACGCACTTGAACACATTGATGCGAATCGTCTAATTGCCGGACCTGATTGCGGATTGGGAATTCTGGGCCGTGAACTGGCAATTCAAAAAATGCGTAACCTGAGTGAAGCCGCACACTCGCTTGAAACTTGAGTCAGCAGATGACAACACAAAAAACAATCTCTGTCGGTGAATTGAAACTAGGCAACGAAAAACCTTTCGTGCTTGTCGGCGGAATCAATGTGATTGAATCCGAAAGCATGGCTTTGAAAGTTGCAGAAACTTTCTGCTCCATTACGGAGCGTCTCGGAATTCCTTATATTTTCAAAGCTTCTTTCGACAAGGCAAACCGTTCCTCAATCGCTTCATTCCGTGGTCCGGGATTGGAAAAAGGTTTGCGGATCCTGGAAAAAATAAAATCCGAATTTAACGTTCCGATTCTGACTGATGTTCATGAAGCGCAACAGGCTGCACCTGCGGCAGAAGTCGCGGACATTCTGCAACTTCCGGCATTTCTCTCGCGTCAAACGGATTTGGTTGTAGCACTCGCTAAAACAAACGCGGTTATCAACATCAAAAAAGCACAGTTTCTGGCGCCGCAGGAAATGGGGAATATTATCAAAAAATGTGAAAATTCCGGTAATGCTCAACTCATTCTTTGTGAACGCGGTTCAAGTTTCGGTTACAATAATTTAGTAGTTGATATGCTCGGATTTTCGGTGCTGAAAAATTTTGCGTATCCAGTATTATTTGACGTAACTCATGCTCTTCAGCGTCCCGGCGGTTTGGGTGACGCTGCGGCTGGGCGGAGGGAATCTGTGCGTGAACTGGCGCTGGCAGGATTGTCACAAAAAATCGCGGGCCTTTTTCTGGAAGCACATCCGGAACCGGAAAAAGCACTTTGTGACGGACCATGCGCACTGCGGTTGAATCAACTTGAAGCATTTCTAAAGCAAATGAAAGCAATCGATGATTTGGTCAAAACTTTTGAACCACTCGATACTGCCTAACAACTTAACCTTTAATTTGAAACTACTTTATGAGTCAGGATTTTCAGGGTAAATGTCACTGCGGAGCAGTCCGCTTTTCTTATCAAGGTGAGGAAATCAGCAAAGGAATCCGCTGCAATTGTTCGATCTGTGTGCGAAAAGGTGCACTAATGACAACTGAAGCAATTGCGCCGGAAGATTTTATAATTGACATAGAGGAAGGTGCTTTAGGTCTTTATGAATTCGGTACAAAAACAGCGAAACATTATTTTTGCAAAAAATGCGGAATTTATACTTTTCATCAAACTCTACGGCAACCCGGTTTTTACAAAGCAAATATCGGTTGTCTTGAAGGAGTTGATTCGTCGGCTCTCGAAGTGATTAACTTTGATGGTAAAAACCTACTTTGAGCGCATCAAGTTTAAGTTGCCCTGCGTACCAAATCAAAAGCCATGCGTTCTGCCTCCTGCATGGTTTCCTGTAGATCGATTGTTTTAAGCTGATAATTTTCCAGCAAAACCTGACCGTTGACCAACACAGTGCTCACATCAGCGGCCTGTGCGGAATAGGCAATTGAAGAAACAGGATTATGCCGCGGAAAATAGTGCGGTTTGTTCGCATCCAGCAAAATCAAATCCGCACGTTTACCGACCTCAAGTGAGCCAATTTCATTTTCCAGTCCGAGAGCTTTTGCGCCATTAATTGTCGCCATCCGTAAAACTTGCTGTGCCGGAACTGATTCTGCGTCTTCGGTGACGGCTTTATTAATCAGTGCGGCGAGGTGCATTTCCTCAAACATATTTACATTGTTGTTGCTGGCCGAACCGTCTGTGCCGAGTGCCACATTCACTCCTTTTTTCAAGAGTGCGTCAATTGGCGCAAAGCCGTTAGCGAGTTTCATATTACTGGTCGGATTATTAAGTACACTGACTTTGTGCTGCTTTAAAAGTTCAATATCATCTGCAGAAACGTGAACACAATGCGCGGCTGCGGTTCTGCAGGCAAACATTCCCAATTCCGCCAAATGCTGGACCGGTGATTTTCCATATTTTTCTAAACAATCCGCAACTTCCTGCCGACTTTCCGCAAGGTGAATGTGGATTACAGATTTACGTTTCAGCGCTTCTTCAGTAGTTTCACGTAAATATTCCGGACCACATAAGTACATTGAATGCGGACCGAAAAAAGCATTGATCCGTCCATCTGCTTTGCCGTGCCATGAGTCGTGAAAGTCAACAGCGGCTTTCATGAAAGTTGGCCCTAAATCGCCAACCTCCAACAATACTCCGCTCAAACAGGCACGAATTCCGGACTCTTTTACCACAGTCGCAACTTCGTTCATGTAAAAATACATATCCGAAAAACAGGTAACGCCAGATTGTATCAGTTCCAGAACACCAAGTTTTGCTCCCCAATAAACATGTTCAGCACTGAGATGATCTTCTGCGGGTTTGATCTTTTCCAGCAGCCACGGCCAGAACGGTAAATCATCTGCATAATTCCGGAAAAGGGACATTGGAATATGCGTGTGTGCGTTGACCAGTCCGGGTAACGCAATTTGATCGCTGGCGTCAATCACTTTGTCTGCTTGAAAATTTTCTGGAACCTTGCCTACTGCCAGCAGGCGTCCATCTTCAACTGCAATATCCGCGTTTTCCAGCACTTCATTTGTTGGATTAACCGTCAGGATGAGCGCGTTTTTGATTAGTAATTTCATTATGCTTTAAAAGGTGTTATGTGTATTGTGTCTCATTAATTGTTTGCAACTTCTCTCCATGATAACACAGAATATCCACTTCTTTGATAACTATCATCGCCACCATAAACTAGCCAGCTTTGGCTGATTCCAATCAAAGTCGGCAGGTATTTAAGAGCAGAAAAAGTTTTTGACATAATAGTTTTACCCATCTTTATTTCAAGCTGTGAGAGTTCAGCATCCTCTTCAAAAACCACATCAACCTCCCGACCTCGGCTATCTCGAAAATAGTACAGTTCACCTTGTTGAATCTTATTGTATCTGTGTTTCCATAGTTCACTAAGAACGTACGATTCAAAAATTGCTCCTGCGAGAGGATGCTGGTTTAATTGTTCTGCCGAGCGAATCCCGAGCAAATAGCAAACAAGTCCGCTATCGTAGAAATAGAGCTTAGGAGCTTTGATTACTCTTTTATTGAGGTTCTTGTAGTATGGAGCTAAACGCTTGATGACATAAGATGCTTCCAGAATTGAGAGCCATTGTTTGGCAGTTTTTTGGTCAATTCCGCAATCACTTGCAAGCGAGCTATAATTGAGTACCTGACCATTTCTTCCAGCACAGAGTTTTAAAAAGTTCTCGAACAATACCAAATCCTTAACCTGGAAAATAGAGCGAATATCGCGTTCCAGATAAGTATTGGTGTAGAACGAATACATCTCAGTTGGATTCAATTTTTCTTTGAATATTCTGGGATAAAATCCGTAATAGAGCACCGATTCAAGAGTAGGTAAAGTTTCCTGGTGACGGTAGATTTCATGATAAGAAAGAGGAAGCAATTTGACGATTGCGGTGCGACCAGCCAATGATTGATTTACCCTGTCCATCAGTTCCAGTTGTTGACTGCCAGTCAAGATAAATAAACCATTTTGATCTTTTGCATCAACCACTCCCTGGATATAAGAAAGCAAGGATGGTACTCGCTGAATCTCATCAAGAATCACACCTGAATTGTAACGAGCCAAAAAACCTTGCGGATCTTCTGTGGCAAAAGCACGGTTGGAGAGATCCTCAAGAGTAACATATTCCAAATCAGCAAACAGCTTTTTACAAAGTGTTGTCTTCCCTGACTGACGCGGCCCAGTAATTGTGACCACCGGATACTGTGCGGCAAGCCGCTGAATGTGTGACGAGATAATTCTTGGATAATACATTTTTTAAGTTTATATGGTGTAATACGGAATTGCAATCCGTAATTAACCAGTTTAATGCAAGCAGCATAACTTCTGACAAAGATGCACCAAATATATCAGTAAATCCTGACAGACAAGAACGGCTTAAGCAAGGCGTAGATTTGGATCTCTGCTAAACTGCCGCAATTTTTGCGCTAGACTTAATTTTAAAGCTGGATCCCGGATCGAGTCCGGGATGAGAAAATACTAGCTTAGCTAATTTTGAGTCGGCTTATGCATGGATTTTAGTCGGATTTTGTTTTTCTGTAGACAATTGAAAATGAACGGTAGCCCCGCTCTCCATAGCGGGGGGTGGAAATTAA
>JABGPG010000052.1 GCA_018645085.1 Deltaproteobacteria bacterium | reverse complement strand
CTGAAACTGGCATTATTAATTTTTCCTGCTTAGTTGTGATTGTTGCCAAGTAGGGCACGGCGCGCCGTGCCCCTACGCTGAAATATTTTTTCCTCTGTGCCCCTACTCAGAACCTTTTCCCCGCCACGTAGTGCGGGGCTACCGTTTTTGTTATTTTCCTCATTTTTCCTGTGCCTCAGCACCTTTTTCCCTGTGCCTCTTTGCGGCTTTGTAGGGGCACGGCGCGCCGTGCCCCTACGGTGAACGTTTTCCTTTTTGCCTTTTTTGCCTCAGTGCCTAATTTTTGCCTTTTTCCTACGACTCAACATCCTGACGTGATTCCAGTTTTCGGACACGGTCAAAGAGTTCAGCCAGACGGTTAATGAGCGACTGAAGCTGTCTCCACTGACTTACAGGTCTTCCGGGCATTCCTCCGATAACCTCTTTATCCTGCGTGTTTGCAGTGATCACTGCCCGTGCAACCGCGGTAACATTATTACCGATGTTTACATTATCTCTGATTCCGGACTGCCCGCCCATAATTAAATGATCGCCGGCTTTTACACTACCTCCAACCGCTGATTGTGCGGAGATCAGGGCATGTTCACCAAGACTGACATTATGTGCAATCTGCACCTGATTGTCGAGTTTGCTACCCTGCTTGATGATGGTTGTGCGAAAACGCGCGCGGTCGATGGTCGTGCATGCGCCAACTTCAACATCGTCTTCAAGTCGTACATTCCCAACCTGCGGAATTTTCCGGTTAACGCCTTCACGTTGAAAATAACCGTGACCGTCTGCACCAATCACTGCACCGGACTGCAAAATAACACGGTCACCAATTTCGCTTTTGTCCTGCACCACCGCATTTGGATAAAAGATACAATCCGCGCCAATCAGAACGTCGGCCATGATCACTACTCCTGCATGCAGGACTGTATTTTCGCCGATCCTCACACCATCGTAAATCACAACTTTTGGTCCAACAATCACATTCCTGCCGAGCTTTGCGCTTTTGCTGATAACGGCGCTGGGATGAATTGCGGACTTTTTGGTGAGTTCCGGAATTTTTAGTTCAGCAGGATTCAGTAGTTTTGTGGCCGCCACATGGGTTGCCAGCGGATCGGAGGAAATCAGCAGGTTGTGTTCCGGATGTTGAACTTCCGGCGAAACGACCAGCGCAACCTGGCTTGAATTAATTTCATCCACAGTTGTACTGACTTGCCTCGACATTCCGGCAGGAGTCGGAACGCTGTTTATACCGCCAGGACTTGTCAGATATGCAAGCCCACCCGGTTGTAGTGAGTCAAGTCCGCAAACATGCGTTATTTGCAAATCTCCGTTTCCGGAAAATTCAACTTTAAGCTTTTTCGCAAGTTCCTTCAGAGAAAGTGATGAAGCAGCCATAAGCTCAGCCAATTTCATTTAGTAGAGGCCGCACAGAGACTTGACAGCCTTTTGGAAGACTTGGAGAATTTGCTTCCACTCGGATCAGCGCATTTGACTCAACGAGTGAACCGATGCTGTGTGAACCCTGGAAATTGAGGGGACGCACGTGGTATTCTCCATTTTCCACATAGAGTTTTCCACGCATGAAATGCAGACGCGGATGAGTTTTCAGAATAGCTTCATCGAGTCTTGCTTTGACCATTCCTTCTTCCAGGATTCTGCGGCCCATCAGTTGCCGCAATGCGGGACGCACAAATTCTTCAAACAAAACGTAACTCGAAGCGGGATTTCCTGGCAAACCAAAAACCAGGGTTTTACCACGCCGTCCAAAAAAAAGAGGTTTTCCGGGTTTGAATTTTATTTTCCAGAAAATTTCCTCAACTCCCATTTCCTTTAAAAGAGGTTTGGCGAAATCTTTATCACCAACAGACATTCCACCGGAAACCAGTGCCACATCTGCCTGCAGCGCTTCTTCAAATTCCTGTTTGAGGATTTCCGGAATGTCCGGAACCATCGACATTTTTACCACTTCACAGGATTCCTGTTTAACCATTCCTGCCAGCATATAACGGTTTGATTCTCTGATTTGCCCTGTTTGCGGATTTTGCTCTACATCCACCAGTTCACTTCCGGTGGAAACGATGCTGATTTTAGGAACACGACGCACCGGAACTTCTGCAAAGCCAAAAGTCGCCAGCACTGCCATCTGCGCGGGACCAATCACAGTTCCGGCTGCAATCACAGTTTGTCCTTCCGCAATATCTTCGCCGTAATAGCGCACATTTTCGGTTTTCCGGATAGGCTGAAAGAAGCGCACATGGGACTCATCGAGTTCAATATCTTCCTTCATCACTGACGTATCAGCACCCGGAGGAAGCGGAGCGCCCGTCGCAATCTGCACACATTGTCCGGAAACAATCCGCTCTTCTCCGGTATCTCCTGCGGAAATATAACCCAGCTTTTCGAGGCGTACCGGTTTATCCCTTGAAGCAGTTGCCAGATCTGCTGCTTGCACAGCATAGCCATCGACCGCGGAATTGTCGAATAACGGCATTCCATGGGGTGCTAAAATGTCTTCAGAAAGCGCCAGTCCTTGAGATTCGGTCAAGGGACACAACCACTTTTCAAGTGCTATTACGTTTTTGAAAACTAACGCTCTCGCGTCTTCATAATCCAGCATCACTTCCTGTAATGTGTGTCAGCGCTGTTTGGTTTCCAAATAAAAACCAATTTCATTTCGCCCTTGTTCTGTGTCTGTCCACTCATGGAAACCTTGAGTTGACAAGTCTTCAATCAGGCTGGCCCACTCCGGGTGGTTCCACTGTGAGTGTTTTTTCAGCCATGTATTTAATTCTTTTTTAGGAAATCGTTTTTTCTTTTTTTTAGCCATTGTGTTCCTTTTATTTGTTTTATAGATGCTTTAAGTAAATGTTTTTTCAAGTCATTAAATATCTATCTTACGTATTTTTTTCAAAACTCAAAAGGTTCTTCTGTATTTATTTTTTAGTACTGTATAAGCTTGCCTGAAAACTTGTAAGAATTTTGCCGCAATGATAGTATAACTGAGCATTTTAACAGGAGGCATTGATGTATAATTTTAGTTTAACGCTGCATGTAGTAGCGGTGATGTTGGTGATAGGCACATTATTTGTGCAGTCACTGACGGTAGTTTTTCGCTTACGTTTAAGCGAGCAGGCGCAGATCGAAGGAGTACAGTGGATTCAGCGCAGAGTTCATCAGCTGATTTATTACCCAATTCTGCTTATAGCAGTATCTTCCGGAGTCTACTTGGCGATGCTTCAGGAGCGGATCACCACTCCGGGTAACGGCTGGCTGCACGTAAAAGTCACACTTTTGCTGATTCTAATTGTGTTTGGTTTCTTGAACGGACGTCAAATTTCTAACGATAATTTGCGGAAACCTCAGGCCCTGTTAGTTCACATCGGTGTTTTTCTAATTTCAGCAGTGATGATTTTTCTGGCGCAGGTCAAACCGTTCTAAGACAGTTTCAATGCTGATTCGGAGAGGTGTCCGAGTGGTTTAAGGTGACAGACTCGAAATCTGTTGTACGTCATGCGTACCGGGGGTTCGAATCCCTCCCTCTCCGCCACATGTAATTTCACGAATATCAAAACCTCACTTAGCTTTTTCTTCAAATTGATTCATGAAATTTTTACCCATATCAAGATATTGTTTCACAAACGACTTTTGCATTGCATTATAGAATTCTGTAGTGAATTCCGTTTGTTTATCACTCGGAATAAAGAGTTCCTTGAACTCTTCCGGTGAGCAGTCTAATTCAATATTTATTTTCATATTTCTCCTTTCGTATTATCCCTTTCAAGTTATTCATCAAACTCTCCAGCGTATATTTTTCATGCATCACCAAGAATTGCATGACACACTAAATTTTGCACAGCTTTTGTTAATCCAATTTATAATATATATTCATTAAATTCGCAAGAATAAGTAAGGTACGGAAAGTCAGCTTACTGTTTAACTCCATCACTCCAGTTTGCGATAATTTCTCCGCTTTTGTTATACCAGTTGATGTTCCAGGGAGCGTCTTTTCTGAATTCACCGACCCATTTTTCAC
>JABGPG010000054.1 GCA_018645085.1 Deltaproteobacteria bacterium | reverse complement strand
ACAACATATATAGGTAATGATAACGAAGGTGAGGATAGTAGTTATGATTACTTCAGTGTCACGGCATCAAGCAGCACCCTGACCGTTTCCCTCGACAACGTAACAGCCAGTGCAAGCGGCAGTGACTTCTACGTGTCGATACGTAACTCAAGTGATGCAGAGATTGATTCGTTCACAGCTCTTAATGGGGTGGATGCATCAAATAGCACATCGGTTACTTCAGGCCAGCTTTATTACATTAGAATTGATCACAGTTCTGCAGGTACATATAAATACAAGGTTACTGCATCATTTTAATTGAGCACCTTAATTATTATTGGTTCAAGGTAGGTATAATTGTAGAGTAGACTTCATGTTCATTAATTTGCTTACATGAAAGGTAGCTCTCTGTTGAACAACTTTCAGCCAAGAGTTTCAGGACAAATGAACCTGGAATGAAACATTTTTAGGGTTGCTTGAATTTATGATATAAAGCACATTTGTATTTCAAGTTTGTTTTGTCACACTATTCAAATCATACACATGGTTACAACAATGACGCTAACTTTTGAGTAAAAGGATATTGCAGAAAAACTTTCAACTATGGAATTGTTATGGGCTGACATTTGTCATTCTGCACCAAACTATTATTCACCAATATGGCATAGAGTTCTGAATGGCCACCAAGTCAAGAAGAGGATTTGTTTGATCAAGGAAAAGATGACTTTGAAGATTGGGAGATCGCTAAGAAAGTTATTCAACCTCGTTCAGTGGTTCTGCGTACCGAAAGAAGTGATTGCGTAGTGTGCTGGTTCTCACATTGGTTTTAGGGTCGAAAAATCTTGCTTCCCTAAGTTATTTTGCTTCCAATCACATTTCTCTTTCCCCGCCACGTAGTGCGGGGCTACCGTTCATTCCGATTCTCTTCTTATCTTTGTATAATCCGTTCAATCCCCTCGTTACGTAGGCCGGGTTAGGCCACAGCCGTAACCCGGCAATCATATCAAAAAGGCCATAATGTCGGGTTACGCTCCGCTAACCCGACCTACATTAACCGCCGTCCTTTTTTATTTCCCCGCCACGTAGTGCGGGGCTACCGTTCTCTCATAAACCTCACAAATAATCCAAGCATGACGTTCCCCGCCACGTAGTGCGTGTCTACCGTTCAAATCCGATTCTCTTCTTATCTTTGTATAATCCGTTCAATCCCCCGCCTTTGTTTATCCCGATACCGTACAATTTAAAATGATGTTATAAAACCATGAACAAATCCAATTACGTAGGCCGGGTTAGGCCACAGCCGTAACCCGGCAATCATCTCAAAAAGGCCATAATGTCGGGTTACGCTCCGCTAACCCGACCTATATTAACCGCCACCCTTTTTTATTTCCCCGGAACGGTCTTTTAACTCCGCTCAAGAACCGTGCAAGGCTTGCGTTAAATTGCTTTATTGAAAATGAACAGCTTACAGATTACTTCAAACCAACTTAAATATACTTCCGGATTTGCGACTTGTGGTCTGAGCAAGCGGATGTTATTTTTGTAGTTCAGCTACGATGTTTTTCAAAACTCCAAAAAAACGTACAGTTTCGAGTTAATCGAAAAAATCTTGTTTAAGCGATTACACTAAGATCAGCAAGATTTCTCACCATCATCGAAATGACACAGCGCCTGAATAAGCTTTGGATAATTTGCACAAACGGGTTACGGATTTAGATGTTTGGCAGTTTTTAGATTTTCTAATGAACCACAAAAAATGAAGAGAGACCCACGTTACGATATTCTTTTTGAACCTGTAAAGATCGGACCAGTCACCGCAAAAAACCGATTTTTTCAGGTTCCTCACTGCAATGGAATGGGTTATTTGCGTCCTAATAGTCTGGCTGAGATGCGTGGAATAAAAGCTGAAGGAGGTTGGAGTGTAGTCTGTACTGAGGAAGTTTACATCCATTCCAGTTCCGAATGCGATCCAATGGTTGAGGGACGTCTCTGGGATGATGGTGATATTCCGGCATTAGCAAAAATGACTGAGGCAGTGCATAAACATGGTTCTCTGGCAGGAATTGAACTACAGCATGGTGGTTTTTGCAGCACCAATCATTACAGCCGTATTCCACCAATATCTCCAAGTGCAATTTCCAATGACGACTACGTACCGCTTCAGGCACGTGCGATGAACAAGTCGGATATACGCGAATACCGGAAATGGCATCGTAAAGCTGCATTGAGAGCAAAGCAGGCCGGTTTCGATTTGATTTATGTTTATGCGGCGCACGCAGGAACACTCCTGACTCACTTTCTCTCGCGTCGTTTCAACAAACGTACTGATGAGTACGGAGGCAGTCTGGAAAACCGGGTGCGTCTTTTTCGTGAAGTAATAGAAGATACGAAGGATGCAGTTGGTGATACATGCGCGGTAGCAGTACGTTTCGCAGTTGATGAGTTTCTCGGTCCGCAGGGAATTACCGCAGAAAATGAAGGTAGGGAAATCGTGGAAATGCTGGCGGAACTTCCGGATCTGTGGGATGTAAATATCAGTGACTGGAGTAGAGACTCCGCAACTTCACGTTTTGAGAGTGAAGGTTATCAGGAATCCTACATCAGTTTCGTGAAATCAGTAACCTCTAAACCTGTGGTAGGCGTGGGGCGTTACACCTCTCCTGATACAATGGTTTCGCTGATTGAACGCGGAATTATGGACATGATAGGTGCGGCACGTCCCTCAATCGCAGATCCTTTTCTACCTAAAAAAATTGAACAAGGACGTGCTGATGAAATCCGTGAATGCATCGGTTGCAATATCTGTGTTACGGGTGACGAACTTTCTGTACCAATTCGCTGCACGCAAAATCCAACCATGGGTGAGGAATGGAGACGCGGCTGGCATCCTGAACGAATTGCAGCACGCAAAAGTGATGACGGCGTGTTGGTAGTCGGCGGTGGACCTTCCGGACTGGAATGCGCACTTGCGCTGGGACAACGCGGATATCGTGTTATCCTGGCCGAAACTTTAGCTGAACTCGGCGGAAGGGTGAGCCGTGAAAGCAGACTACCGGGACTTTCGGAATGGGGACGGGTCCGGGACTATCGTGTTCATATGCTGGAGAAACTGGAAGAGGTCTCTATTTACCGCGGGAATCCGCTTAATGCTGAGGAAATTTTTGAGTTTAGTGCAGCAGATCAGTTCGGTTATTCGCATGTGATACTGGCAACCGGAGCAAACTGGCGAAGAGATGGAATGGGTAGAATGCATCGAGAACCGATTCCGGGACTGGAAAAAATTCCGCTATTTACTCCGGATGACATCATGGACGGAGCTGTGCTCAAAGGCAAAGTTGTCATTTATGACGATGACCACTATTACATGGGTGGTGTTCTTGCGGAAAAACTTCGGCAGGAAGGTCACGAAGTTTTACTCGTCACTCCTGCTGCTGACATTTCAACCTGGACTCACCATACTCTGGAACAGAAAAATATCCAGAAAAATCTGCTTGAACTTGGAGTGGAACTTGCCCCTCAGACTGATCTTGCGGCCGTGCATTCCGGAATGGTGGAACTTGCCTGTGTTTTTACAGACAAACGAACTGAAAGAGCCTGCGACAGTCTTATTCTTGTAACTGAACGGATACCGAATGATGAACTGTTTACAGCTCTGGAAGAAGACCCCACAAGGTTAACTGACGCAGGAATCAAGACCCTCAGTTGCATCGGTGACTGTCTTGCTCCGGGAACCATTGCCGCAGCCGTTTATTCAGGTCACCTTGCCGCAAGGGAGCTGGAGTCAGAACCGCAGGAGGAAGTACCTTTCCTGCGGGAACGGATTCAACTTTGAAGGATTTTGAAAAAATCCGCCTTCAACTCCACCTTCGACTCCGCTCAGGGAACGGTTATTTAGAAGTGACTCCACCTTCGACTCCGCTCAGGGAACGGTTATTTAGAAGTGACTCCACCTTCGACTCCTCCTTCGACTCCTCCTTCGACTCCTCCTTCGACTCCTCCTTCGACTTCGCTCAGGGAACGGTTATTTAGCAAGTCACTTAATTTGTATGCTAACTTATGCCA
>JABGPG010000099.1 GCA_018645085.1 Deltaproteobacteria bacterium | reverse complement strand
AACTGATATTATAAATTATTAAAAAATTAGGCTCGCCGTTTTTTACCAGTGGTGGTAAAAAATCGACCCTTTCTGGTAAAAACTGTTTAAATTTATTTTGCATTTTTCTTTAAAAAACTGCATTTAGGTGTCAAAAAGAGGAAAAAATGACAAATTTCGACCACGGTTTTTCAAGTGATTTACTTTGGAAAACACTTTGGGAGAGTACAAATGACGGCTTAATTTTGGTAAATCTGGAGGGGTTTGTTGTTGCTTCTAATGCAGCCATGAACAATATGATCGGCACAAATTTGCTTGGGATGAGTCTTACAGAAATGTTTGAAGCCACCGGAATCAGGTATACTGAAGATGGGATATTAGCCACCGTTGAGGATTTGGTAGCAACACGAGCTTTGAGAGGAGAAAAGTCTATACAAAAACGTTGGTTTCAACGTAACACGGCCAAGCCTGAAGGCTACTATACAGATAACACGGGGCACACTTTACGTGATGAAAACGGAGAAATCAGCGGTGCTTTTGTTATCATCCGGGACGTGACAGACTTTGTTCTCAAGGAACAGGAAGCTCAGCGGAACTACGAGAAAATGCTGCACGAATCTGAAGTTTTGTGGGAAGCAATTCCGGATTTGGTCTTCCGGATTTCAAAGGACGAAGTTTATCTGGACTTCCGCTTCCCGAAAAGTGAAGATTTGATAGCGCCGCAAATGGAAGTGGTTGGTACCCGAATTGGTGATCATTTGAACGATGACTACGGCGCGCTGACTATCTGCCGCAATGCTATCCGAGATGCCTTGGAAACAGGAAAGTTGCAGACGATTGAATATGTTTTGATGTTTCCAGATGGGCTGCGTTATTTTGAAGCCAGGCTTGTAGCCAACGGAACGGAGGAGGTTGTCTCCATTATACGCAATGTAAGCGCTCAAAAGGACTCTCAGAAACTTATTCAGGAGAGCGAACATCGTTACCGGACACTGGTAGAATCTTTTCCTGGCATTTTATTTAGAATGAGCATGGATGGGCAATTCCTGGATGTTCACACTAATGACGAGGAAATTCTGTTCGCACCAAAAAATATCTTGCTGGGGAATTGGATTCACAAAACTCATCCAGAAGATTCGGTTCGTCGCTGGGAAGAATTAAGGGATGCTCTCAAGAAAACAGGTTTGCCCCAAAATTCTGAAGCTGATATGACAATAAATGGTAGAGTAAAAACATTTAATCAAATAATGGTTTCCTTTGGGAAGGATGAATTACTGCTGGTCATTCTGGACATTACTCAACATTCAATGGCAAAGCAAGAGCTCAAGGAAAGCGAATCCCGTTTCCGTTCAATTGCAGAGGCGATGACCAATCCACTGCTCATCAGCCGTTTAAGTGACGGTATAATTTTATATGTAAATCAACGGCTTTATGACGCACTCAAACTGAGAAATACTGATTTAGTGGGAAAACCGACACCTGACTTTTACGCGCATCCGGAGCAACGTCAAAAACTGCTCGATGCTCTAAAAAAGCAGGGTCATGTTTATGACTGGGAAATGGAACTGATCCGTCCCAATGGTGAACATTTTTGGGTATCGTTTTCCGCTTCCACGATAAATTATGACGGAGAAGCGGCTTTGATAGCTTCATATGTTGACATCACCGAGCGGCGCATTGCTCAGGCGCAACTGCTGCAGGCCTCAAAAATGGCGACTCTTGGTGAAATGAGTGCAGGCGTGGCCCATGAAATAAATACACCTCTGGCCACCATTCGGCTCTCTTCGCATAATGTTCAGCAAGCATGGAAAACCAAAAATTATGCTGAACTCAAAAAGAATCTGGATTTGATTGATGATGAAGTGCACCGTACTTCAACGATCATCAGGCAAATGCTTGATTTCAGTCGTAATGCGGAACAGGACAAGTGGGTGTTAGTAGATGTGAGTAAGACAATAGAGCAGATTATGTACATGCTGAAAAGGCAACTTGAGTCAGAAGGCATTGAAATTATCCTCAAGCTAAGTCGGCAGCCTTTATACGTTGAAGGCAATCCCACACAACTACAGCAGGTCTTTTATAATTTGGCGGCCAACGCAAAGGATGCCTTGAAAACTTCAGTGAAAAGGAAACTTGAGTTCCGGATAAAACGACGCAAAACGAAAGCGATATTCGAAATTGAGGACAGCGGTGAAGGCATTTCACCCAAAGATTTGCCTAATATTTTTGAGCCGTTTTTCACCACCAAAGCACTCGGTATGGGAACTGGTCTAGGTCTGTCAGTCTCAGCTAATCTTATTAAGAATCATCACGGCAGCATCGAGTGTAAAAGCAAAGGTCCCGGAAAGGGAACTTTATTCCGGGTTATTTTACCGCTGAAAGAAAACTGAGTTTGAAGGAGGCAAACTTCTCACTCTACAAAACCACCTTTTGTCATCTTGGCCGGATCAAGCGCACTGTCCAGTTCTGCTTCAGACAAATCACACATTTCCAACGCAACTTCCTTGAGAGCGCGATTTTCCGCAAAGGCTTTTTTGGCAATTTTTGCGGCAAGATCATAGCCGATCAGAGGATTGAGTGTAGTGACCAGAATCGGATTTTTACCGACAAGAGCCTTGATGTGATCTTCACGTACTACCAAGCGTGATACTGAGCGTTCCCCCAGATTACGCGAAGCATTTGCCAGCAAACGGATTGATTCGAGCAGACTGTGCGCTACCATCGGCAGCATCACATTCAACTCAAAATTTCCGGACAATCCACCGACACTGATTGACGCATCATAACCGATAACCTGAGCGCAGACCATTGCCATTGATTCTTCAATCACCGGATTCACCTTTCCGGGCATAATTGAAGATCCCGGTTGCAGTGCCGCCAGTTGGATTTCTCCGAGACCGCCGTTTGGTCCGGAATTCATCCAACGCAAATCATTGACAATTTTCAGCAAACTTACAGCCAGAGTTTTTAATTGCGCACCTAAAGCAACCGGCGCGTCCACCGTTGACTGTGCTTCAAAATGATTCTCCGCTTCACGGAAAGACTCTCCGCAAAGTTTTGACATCTCTGCCGCAAATTTAGGTGGAAATTCCGGATCAGTATTAATCCCTGTACCAACCGCAGTTCCGCCCATCGGCAACTCTGCCATCTGTTCCAAGGCTGATTCTATGCGCTTAATACCCATTTCAATTTGCCGCGCATAACCACCGAATTCCTGTTCAAAAGTGACAGGCATCGCATCCATCAGATGCGTCCGTCCGGTCTTGACCACATGTGAATATTCGGCACCTTTTTTCAGCAAAGTTTCACGTAAATATTTAAGTGCCGGAATCAAAGTGTTTTTTGCCTCAAGATAAGCCGCAATTCTGATCGCAGTCGGGAAAGTGTCATTTGAACTCTGACCAAAATTAATGTGATCATTCGGATGCACCTTGACCGACAAGTCCGGAACGAGTTCCATTGCCCGGTGAGCAATCACCTCATTCGCGTTCATATTACTCGATGTTCCGGAACCAGTTTGATAAATGTCGATCGGAAAGTGCTCATCAAGCTTGCCGTCAATTACTTCCTGCGCTGCCAGTTGAATCGCATGCGCGACATCTTTTGGAATGTTGTCCAGTTCAGCATTAACTTTGGCCGCACCCTGTTTGATCACACCCAGCGCATGGATCAACGGACGGCTGATGCAGATTCCGCTGACCGGAAAATTGTCAACAGCACGCTGAGTTTGCGCACCGTAAAGCGCTGCCTGCGGAACCTTGACTTCACCCATAGAATCTTTTTCAATACGATATTCATTACTCATTTTTTTCCTTTTATTTGTATGTTAGTGGATGAAGGACTATTCAAAAGTCCAGAATCGTAAATAAATTACCACAGAGTCACAGAGGTCACAGAGAAAACATAATTAGAACAGTTCTTTGTGCTCTCTGTGCTTAAATACCTTCTGTGCAGTTTTTGTTTTATTACATGTGATGTACCTTAAAAAGCCATAAAAACGTTTCATTGCTTACAAAGCGAGAAATCTATTTTATCTTAAGCACTGATATTATTAAGATCTCTCTCTTCGT
>JABGPG010000055.1 GCA_018645085.1 Deltaproteobacteria bacterium | reverse complement strand
CATTTCACGATTTTTCTGAATATCCTCCACCACAAGTACACGACTGCCTTGAGCGAACTGCACTTTTGATGAATCCGCGTCCATGAGTTGCATTTCTGATTCCTGAACTTCAGTCAAGGGCAAAGTAACAGTAAAAACAGAACCTTCTCCTACTGTGCTTTTTACAGACAAAGTCCCTTTGAGCAGTTCTGTCAATTCTTTGGTAATGGCCAATCCGAGCCCTGTACCGCCATAACGCCGCGTGGTTGAATCATCCGCCTGGGTGAAGGCTTCGAAAATCGCAGCCAGCCTTTCTTCCGGAATCCCAATTCCCTGATCAATAACCTGAATTATCAGCTTCTCCTGCTAACGTTCAATTTTCAGCAAAACGGTTTTTTCTTTTGCTGTGAACTTGATGGCGTTGCTGACAAGATTGGAAGCGATCTGATGCAGTTTCATCCTGTCACTGCGGATTGCACGGGGCAACTCCGGATGTACTTCGTAATTGAAATCAACACCTTTTTCACCGGCTGTCGGTTGGTGGATATGGTAGATAATCCTGAGTAGTTGAGTTGGATCAAAAACATCCTCTTGAACCTCCATTTTACCTGCGTCAATTTTTGAAAAATCAAGAGCGTGATTAATCAATTCGGCCAGTGTCTCGCTGCTCGTCTGCACATGTTGAAGATTTTTTACCATCGTTTCAGGCAGGTGTAACTTCTGTGCGTCCTCCAGTAAAATCTGGGCGAATCCGCTGATTGAATTGAGAGGAGTGCGAAATTCATGGCTCATGTTGGCTAGAAAACGGCTTTTGGCTTTATTCGCCTGTTCCGCGTTTTCTTTGGCTTTACGGAGTTCTTCTGTCAGGCGTTGACGATTTTCTATTTCCACCACAAATTCTCTGCGTAATTCCTCAACTTCGCGTAAATCCTGAATGTGAATCAAGTAGCCTCCGTTTTTAGCTGTTACATTTTTAAGCGTGGAAATCACACAACGTACTGAAGCCACGTCACCGTTTCGACAAAGCAGGCGCAGGGTAATGTCGCCTCGTGGTTTGCGATACTGAACGACTTCCACAAACTCTTGTTTCAGTTCTTCATGATCTTCCTGATGAAAAATCGTGGTGTCCGGTTTACCTTTTAATTCCTGAGAACTGTATCCCAATAAATTTTCAAAGGCCGGATTGAGACGTACAAAACAGCGTTCTGCTGAGAGCAATGCAATACCGTCAAGCTCATCATTAAACATAAATTCTGTGGACAAACTTTTGGGGAGCTTGCTTTTTGCGGGGAAAAATAATTGTTTAAAGTGTGTCCGGAGAGAGGACTTTTGCTTCACGGAGCTTTCTGAGCTTGGATAGGGTGAAGTCATTCCTTTTTCCGCAAAATCTTTACGCACCCATTGTCGAATCTGCGCCAGCCCCTGTTCTTCGCTCTGGTGAAAAGAAAAACGTAGATTTGGAAAAAAGAATGAAACAAAATGCCCTACTCCCCGAATCATTCCCGGAGTACCGATGAAAGCCATTCCTCCATTTTTGCCTTCCATCTCAGGAGCTCGTTCCTTCATGGCGTAACGCAGTTCCGGAGTAATACGGAAGTCCGGATTAAGGACACATAACTGGTAGTACATCAACCCATGACTGAACAGGCTTTCGATAACTTTATCTTCAATTGCGAACTCACCCTGTACCGTTTCCATGTCAGCAACACCACTGATTTCTGTGCGGAAAATCCCACCCTCCAAATGCTCGTAACGCGTCGAGTAACGTCCATCCGGATGCGTGTAGCACAACTCTTCCTGACAAAGACCGAGCCGTTCCAGCGTTACTTCGTTCCAGTCGAGATGTTTTTCCGCTGTGTCCGGAATTGATTCAGACATCTTTCCTCTTTGGAATTATAATGAACCTGTAAGAAACATAAAAAATCTGAAACCTTAAATTATAATGGTCTCGCAAAATTAACAAAATGCCAAAATGATGGTTTACCACAGAGGACACAGAGGTCTGCTTTTAAAAACATTCTCTGTGTTCTCTGTGCCTCTGTGGTGAGTTTGTTCAGTATTTTGACATTCTACAGACTCATAATTTTTAAACAAAATTAAATCTAACACAATTTTTATAGAGAACACAGACTAAATGTAAGCATTCAAAAAAGCTGGAAAGCTAAAGATGTGCATTTCAAAAAGAAACCTGGCGCAGTAATTTTTCCAGCTTCTCAATTTGCATACTCAGGCGGGGATGAAGTTCTGAATCTTGTGGAGTGTTTTGCAGCACGTAATAGGCGGTTTGCAGCACTTTGCGCCAGCGGGGCTGACGGGGGAGGCGGTCCAGACTTAAATATTTGGCCAGCGTCCTTGCGTAAGCACCACCATCCGGGTCGTGATAAACTGACCATAATCCACTTTCTTCAGCCAAATCCTCTGCCGTTTTTCCGGCGGAAGTAGCGGTCGCGGAGTTTTGCTCCCAGGTCCGAATCGCCAAACGCAGAGTTTCCACCAGTGCGGGACGCAATTCTTTTTCCCGGATACGCGCGGGCAATTCTTCCTGCATCTCGTCCATGTCCGCAGGTAAAGTGTTGAGCAGTTCCAGTTGCGGTGCACCTTCCTCTTTGAGCAGTTGCCACATGCCGGAAATCATCCACTCTAATTGCTTCAAACGATTTTGCTGAGCCGGCAGTTCAGTCGACAGTGAGGATTCCGGCTTATTTTCGGGGTAAGGAGAAGAAGTAAAAGATTCTGCTACAAGACGCACCATCCAACCTTTTTCATCCGGAAAAACTAAGGGAGTTAGCGTTGCCTGACACGGAATAGCCGCACCCTCTTTTTGAGAAATTTGTAACTGGATATTAAAAATATCTTTGCCGGAAAGAAAATCTTCGGGTGTCGATTGAAGATCCTTGCAAAAGGGTTCCAGTTCGGGCAAAACGTCACCTAGGGAGCGAAGCAGTAATTTTCCGGAAATGTGACTCAAGAGCTGGTTTGCCTTTTGATTGAGATAAATCACATTCTGCTCTTCATCCAGCGCCAGCATTCCTTCTTCCATCGTATCTAGAATCCGCGTCAAACGTTGACGTGAAGCACGCAAACTGGAGGATGTGCGTTTGTGTTCCAGAATTTCGAGCAGGAGTTGATGTTGGTATTCGCCGGCTTTCAGCACCGATTGTACCCGTGCTTTGAAAGTAATGTCCCGGAAAGGCTTATGAATAAAATCAACTGCGCCCGCGCTAAGACAGTCTGAAAGCAGTTGGTCCGATTCGTCGGCAGTGATCATTACTACCGGCAAACTTTCATATTCCGGATGAGCTTTGATCTGCTGAAGCAACTGTAAACCGTTTGTTTTTGGCAGATGAACATCAAGCAAAATCAAATCAACTCGCTCACTTTGCAGAATGTCAAAGACAAACTCCGCAGTCATGGTGAATTGACTGTCATGTCCCATAGTACGGATAAAGTGCTGCATCTGCTGCACATTCTGTTCGTTATCATCAACTATCAGTAAATTGGCCATTGTGCTTATCTACTAATGCAGTAGTATGAATCCTAAATCCGTGTCATTGCTTACGAAGCGAGAAATCTTGTTTAAGTGAGCACATTAATATCATAAAGATTTCACCCTACGGTCGAAAAGACAAAATATGGGTTTCGGGTTTTTTGCGAAACCGTCATCCATTTATTTTTGTCTGAATTTTACACGAAAAGTTTGAATGGGTTGTGCTCCGGTTATGATTGTTATCCACTTGAACTTATACTCCCCTCACTACTTTCTGACAAGCGGAAAGTCCTGTTTAGGCAGGTTTTGACAGAAGCTGACTGAAACTGACAGGTCATGACAGAAAGACGCAGACTTTGACAGGGAAGCGATTTGCGTCTCCCTCTTGAACCTTATACACTGGCCGTCAATGCTGACCAGAGGCGCTTCCGGATTGTTGCGGATTTGGTAGACGGCAGGAAAGCCGGGATGCTAATAAGGGCATTTCGGTCACTAGGAAGGATTAACTTCCGTTTTCTCTAACTCAAAGAGGTGTATGATGAAAAAGCTATTTATTTGGATCGCTATAATCGGGGGCGTAGTGGCAATCATCGGATCGTGTTC
>JABGPG010000087.1 GCA_018645085.1 Deltaproteobacteria bacterium | reverse complement strand
ACCATCGATTTAAGGAAGAAGAAAAAGGTTTGCAGAATGGAATAGACGGGAACCGCCAGCAGCGCGCCCGCGATTCCTGCCATGTGTTCTCCTGTTACAAGAACAAATACAATGATGGCTGGATGGATTTGTGCCGAAGTTCCCATGATTTTTGGATTGAGAAAATTTCCTTCAATAAAGTGAATTACTAAAATCCAAGCCAACGCGAGCAGTCCTGTACTCATTGAAATAGTCAGTCCCATAATCACGATTGGAATGCTCGAAAGAATAGTACCAAAGATGGGTATCAATGAAAAAACCATGGCTACCAGTCCAAGTGTAAAGGCGAAGGGAACACCAATCAGCAGTAAGCCGACAAAGGTCAAAACCCCATTGATCAAACAAATCATCAATTGTCCGCGCACCACTCCATTCAAACCTTTATCCAGACTTTTCAGCAAATCGTTATAACGCGTATGATAATTTTTTGGTACAAGTGAGCGCCAGAAAGATAATACTCTTTCAGTATCAACCAGAATAAATGCCGCTACCATAAAGGTTAAAAACAAGGTAAACACAGAACCAACAACTTTCGTGATAAATTTTCGTCCGAGTCCCAGAAAACGAACCATGTCGGCTTTCAATCGGTTCATTCCCTCTTCCGCAAGGATAGAAATCTGCGTGTTTATATCAAGAGGAACCTGCTGATTTTCTTCAACGCCACTTTCTCTGCCGGCTTTTCGGTGCGGCACAACCTCGATCCTGTCTGAATCCAGCCCACGTATTTCATAAGTATAACCATCCAAAATTTTCAGTAATTCTCCGTTCTCCTTTTGTATCTCCGTGGTCTCAGACTGCGGTTCAATATTTTCAATTACGGGCAAAGGTTCCGGATGTTCTGGTTCAGGAAACAGCGAAGTAATGTCACGCATTTTTTCATCAAAAACAGGTCCCCACTCTTTAGAAACCTTCGTAACTGCTTTAGGAAGTTCCTGAATCATATGTCCTATTTCAGCAGAAACATTCGGTACAACATAACTGCCTCCGCCGATCAGGATGAGCAGAATCACGAAATAAACCAGCAACACAGCAAATCCGCGTGAAATGCTGTATGAGCGTATTTTTCTCTGGTGAAGATTTTCAATTACTGGAGCAAGCACATAAGCCAGAAAGCTGGCCAACAGGAAGGGAAAGAGAATTTCGTTTAAAAACAAAACTATCGCCAGCATTGTGGCAAGTAAAATAAGAATAACAAATATCCGACCACGGTGACCGATAAATTCAAGCATCTAAATTTTTTGTGAGATTTTTCAATCGTTTAATGACTGTAAACTGACAATTCAGGATAGTCTTTTTGGTGGATTTTTCAAGCTGTTTCAGCTATTCCCTCTGCGGTCCGCCCATGGCACTGGGTTGATAATGCCTCAAGAGATAGCAAAGCGTATTGCCCAAAACTTTACGGCTGTGTCCCGGCATCACAATTCTGGAAACAGAACCGAGCCTCAGCGCTTCTTCAGGATTCAGTAATTCCCTTTCATAACGCGCGGTCAGTTTTACCATTGCGGTATCCCGCACAACCGCTGCATCATGTTCTGCAGTTCCGGAATCAAGATCCTGCTGATATTTCTGTAGAATTTCGCGGAATTCATCTTTGTACACAAACTGCCTTCCTGCTGGACCCATCACCGCAATTCTGGCACTAGGCAAAGCAAAAACAAAATCACCACCGACGTGATAACTGTTCCACGCACAGTATGCTCCGCCGAAAGCATTGCGCACAATCAGAGTCAGCCGCGGCACACGCAAATCGACGATTGCATCAAGCAGTTCACGTCCTGCCTGAACGACTCCTGCGCGTTCCTGTTCGGAGCCCGGCGCATAACCACTAACGTCTTCCAGAAAAATAACCGGAATATTATAAAGGTTACAGAAACGAATAAATTTCGCACCTTTTCTGGAGGCTTCCGTGTCTATGTTTCCGGATGCATAAGCGCTGTTATTGGCAATAAAACCCACCACATTTCCACCCATTCTGCCAAATGCTGTGGTTAACTGTTTTGCCCTGACCTGCTGAATTTCAAAATAATCTCCATAATCCACCAACTGCTGTAAAAACAAACGCATATCAAAAGGCGTGTTGAAACCGCTAACCGGATTTGTGAATGTCTTGTGGAGCAGGATTGCTTCCTCTTCAACGTAATCGTCAAGTGTTAATGATGTGGAACGGACAGGCGGAGTGGAGTGATTATTATCCGGAAGATAACTTAAAAGCCGCATAGCGGAACGTAATGCGCCCAATTCATCTGGAGCAATCAGGTCAACCACACCACTTTTACTGTGAACTTTCGGTCCGCCCAAATCATCCGCGCTGATGTTTTCCCCCAGCGCTTCACGTACTACGTTCGGTCCGGTTAAGCCAAAAAACGTATCTTCCGGCTGAATCACAAAAGCACCTTGCCGCGGCAGATATGCTCCTCCGCCCGCGTTGTAACCGAACATCAGCATGATTGACGGAACAACACCGCTGATTTTCCGCATTGCCGCAAAGGCTTCGGAATATCCGTCAAGACCTCCTACTCCTGCCGGAACATAAGCTCCTGCGGAATCGTTCATGCCGATCAGCGGAATTCCGTGTTCGCCTGCCATTAGAATCTGCCGCGCTATTTTACCACCGTTTGTGGCGTCCATCGAACCGGCACGTACAGTAAAATCATGTCCGTAAACCGCAACATCACGTCCGTCAATGTTGAGAATTCCGGTAACAATTCCGGCTCCGTCGAGTTCCGAACCCCAGTTTTGAAAAGTAATGTGCGGTTCTGATGAAGTCAAAACTTTGATCCGCTCCCAAACCGTCATCCGGCCTTTGCTGTGCTGCACACGAACCCGAGATTCACCGCCGCCGCGTAAGGGTTTTTGCAGCAACTCTTCACCACGTGTCAGCATCTGATCGTAAAGCATTTCCGGGCTTTCTTTTACAGAAACTGCTTCAGCGTTTTCAGTGTCAAATGGATTTTCGAGGCTCAGTTCTTCCACGGGTCATACTCCGGTAAAATTAATCTTCAGACAAAAATGGGTCAATGAGAACTTTAATCCCAAATCGCTTGCAAAGCAAGTTAAACTATAGAGTCATCAGCCTAAATTCAGTATGTTATTCTTACGGTATTAACAAAATGAGCATAATTTTCATGGGAACCCCTGAGTGGGCAATTCCTTCTTTAGAGGCAGTAATTGATTCCGGATGTGAAATCAGTGCAGTTTTCACACAACCGGATCGACCGTTTGGACGCAAGCGGCTGTTGAAACCATCTCCGCTAAAACAGTTTTCTTTAGAGCAGCATCTGACAGTTCACACGCCGGAAAAAGCGGGAAGTCCGGAAACCCTGAAGTTAGCACGTGAACTGAATCCGGAGCTGATTTTGGTTTGCGCTTATGGTCAAATTTTACCGCAATCATTTTTGGACATTCCTACGATCGGTTGTTTCAATCTTCACTTTTCATTTTTACCGAAATTGCGTGGAGCATCTCCGGTACAGACTGCAATTTCTTCCGGATTTAAAAGCAGCGGAGTTTCTTTACAAAAAATGGTTTTGCGGCTTGATGCAGGACCGCTGGTTGCTGCTTCCGAAAAAGAAACGATTCTTGCGGATGACACAACACCGTTGCTCGGCAGCAGATTGGCGGAAATTGGCGGAAAATTGATTCGTGATACTCTGCCAAAATTGCTTTGCGGAAAATTTAATCAAACTGAACAAAACGAAACGGAAGCGACTTATTGTAGAATCATTAAAAAAGAAGAAGGACACGTTCATTGGCATGAAGAAAGCGCGGTTGAAATCGAAAGGAAATTACGCGCTTTTGCGCCATGGCCCGGAATATTCGGATTTTACTCTACGGGAGATAATTCCGCAAACAAGCGCAGACTTCAGATTACAAAAGTAGAGGTTGTAAACGGAAACTTTGAACCAGGAAAAGTTTATCCGGAATTGATTGTCGGTACACATTCCGGAGCTTTGCGGATCTTAAATCTCAAACCGGAAGGCAAACAGGAAATGGACGCGGATTCCTTTTTACGAGGACAAGCAAACATCGTGGGAACTTTTTTGGAATAGAGGAAAGTAGGGGCACGGC
>JABGPG010000056.1 GCA_018645085.1 Deltaproteobacteria bacterium | reverse complement strand
TTGTAAAAGGTTGAATCATGGATAAAACGGTAGGGCCGGATTACATGCCGGCCTTGTAAAAGGTTGAATCACTGCTTATACGGTAGGGCCGGATTACACGCCGGCCTTTTAAAAAGAAATACACAAAGACAAAATATCAACAACTTAAAAACAAAAATAAAATGCCCCAAACACGTAAAGAAATGGAAATAATGTGGGACTTGATTGCCACCTACCGTTCGATGGATCGCGATGGCTTGCTCGAATCGATGGCAAATCATATTGAGTTTTCACAATGTAAAAACCGTTATACCGCCGAGGATTTCGATATTTTCCGGAGTTTTGCCTTATCCATCCGAGACCGGCTGGTGGAGTTCTGGAATGATACGCAACAAACTTACCACAAGAAAAAATGCAAACAGGTCTATTACCTTTCGCTTGAATATTTGATCGGTAGAAGTCTAAAAAACAATTTACTTAACCTCGGCATCATTGATGCGGGAGAAGACGCTATCCAGAAAATTGGCTATGATCTCGAAGAAATTCAGGAACTTGAACATGACGCTGGTTTAGGCAACGGAGGTCTTGGCAGACTGGCGGCCTGTTTTCTGGAATCCATGGCGACTTTGGAACTTCCCGCGCACGGATATGGAATTCGCTATGAATTCGGAATTTTTAAACAACAGTTTGAAAATGGTGCGCAGGTGGAAGCTCCGGATAATTGGCTGGAGGAAGGTTATCCCTGGGAAATTCCGCGTTGGGAAGTTGTTTATCCTGTACACTTTTTTGGTCAAGTTAAAGAAATAATCAATAAAAATGGCAAATCAAAACGTGTCTGGGTAGAAACAGAAGAAGTGGTGGCAATGGCTTATGATGTTCCGATTGCCGGATATGGAAATCATACTGTAAATAATTTACGACTCTGGTCCGCAAAACCTTCAAAAAGTTTTGATTTTCAATTATTTAACAGTGGAGACTACATTCAGGCAGTTGAGGAAACGCAACGCAGCGGGACTATTTCAAAAGTGCTTTATCCGAACGATCAGGGATTTTCCGGAAAAGAATTGCGGCTCAAGCAACAGTATTTTTTCGTGGCGGCTTCGCTGCAGGATATTCTCCGGCGCTTCAAAACACATTCCGAAAATTTTGAGTCATTTCCGGATCATGTAGCGATTCAACTCAATGACACTCATCCCTCGATTGCGATTCCGGAATTGATGCGGATTTTTGTGGATGAGGAGGATCTGGAGTGGGATGAAGCGTGGAGTATCACCACTCGTGTTTTTGCCTACACCAACCACACTGTACTTCCGGAAGCATTGGAGCGCTGGTCCGTTGATTTAATGGGGCGTTTGCTGCCGCGTCACCTGGAAATTATTTATCAAATTAATGATTTGTTTTTGGAGAGTGTGAAAAAACAATTCCCGGATGATACTGATTTATTACGGCGAATTTCCTTCATTGAAGAAAATGATCACAAGCAAATCCGTATGCCTTATCTTTCAATCGTAGGCAGTCATACGATTAACGGTGTGGCAGAACTTCACACAGAATTGCTAAAAACAACAGTATTTAAAGATTTTTATAAGCTTTTCCCTGAACGTTTCCAAAACAAAACAAACGGAATTACACCCAGACTTTGGCTACGTAACGTTAATCCGGAATTATCAAAAATAATTACAGCAAAAATTGGCGATGGCTGGATTACAGAATTACAGCAACTTCGGCAACTGGAAGCATTTGCCGAAGATCCGGAATTCCAGCAGTCATGGCGTTCAGTAAAGCGTCTGAAGAAGGAACAGTTAGCAAACTGGCTGAAACAAAACAGCGGTATCAGCATCGATCCGGAATCACTTTTTGATGTTCAAATTAAACGTATCCACGAATACAAACGGCAGTTGCTGAACATTCTGCACGTCATCTATCTTTATAACCAAATGCTCGAACATCCGGAACTACCCTTCGTTTCACGTACCTTCTTATTTGGCGGAAAAGCGGCACCTGGATATTTCATGGCAAAACTAATTATCAATTTAGCGAACGATGTAGCCCGTGTTGTCAATCATGATCCTGCGATGCAGGACCGTTTAAAAGTTGTCTTTGTACCTAATTATAATGTTTCGGTTGCGGAAAAAATGATTCCGGCAACAGATATTTCACAACACATTTCTACTGCCGGAACTGAAGCTTCAGGAACCGGAAACATGAAATTCATCCTCAACGGAGCCTTGATTTTAGGCACGATGGATGGCGCGAACATTGAAATTGCAGAAGAAGTAGGAGCAGAAAATATTTTCACTTTCGGTATGAGTTCGGATGAAGTCAGCAGTTTGGCAAAATCCGGATACAATCCCAGAGTTTCATACCAGAATAATCCTGAATTGAGAGAAGTACTTTCGATGATCAACACTGGATATTTTAACCGTGACAAACCTCATCTGTACAATGATCTTTATAACTCACTGGTTTTTGAAGATAAATACATGCTGCTGGAAGATTTTGCGAGTTATGTTGAATGTCAACAACGTGTTATCAAAACTTGGCAAGATCCGGAAAAATGGACTAGAATGTCAATTTTGAATACCGCTGCTTCAGGAAAGTTTTCGAGTGACCGTACCATTGCAGAATATGCCAGAGACATTTGGAAACTAAAACCTGTTACTGTTGAACTGCCGGGTAAGAAAGTTCGTTGAACTCCAGAACATCCATGAACAACCGATCCTCCGGAATTCTACTTCATCCAAGCTCCTTGCCGGGAAACCACGGTATTGGTGACTTAGGAACAGCCGCTTACAAGTTTGTTGATTTACTCAGCAACTTGAAGCAATCTCTCTGGCAGGTGCTTCCTCTATGCCCTGTAGCAGATGGTTATTCCCCCTATCAGTCTCCTTCCGCGTTTGCGGGAAATCCATTACTGTTAAGCCTCGAATTATTGCAGGAGGAAGGATTTTTACTTGCAGAGGATTTAGATGATGTTCCGGATTTTTCCCTCGATTTTGTAGATTTTGCAGATGTTGAAATTTGGAAAATGGAAAAGCTGCAGCAGACGTTTAAGAATTTTGAAAAAAATTCAACTGCAGAGCAAAGAATATTTTTCGAACAATGGAGTGCGGATGCCGCTTTCTGGCTGGAAGACTATGCTACCTTTGCCGCAATGAAAATAATTTCAGGTGGTTTGGGCTGGATTGACTGGGACAAAGGTTGGAAATTAAGGGATAGTGTTGAAATACAGAAATTCAGGGAAAAGTATGCATTCGCAATATCTTTTCAAAAATTTGTACAGTGGCAATTTTTCAGACAATGGACAGCTCTCCGTAAGTACGCGAATCAACAGGGGATAAGAATAATTGGTGATTTGCCAATTTTTGTTGCATACGACAGTGCAGAAGTCTGGTCAAATCCGGAATTGTTTAAACTTGATACTAATCAGCAACTTAACGCAGTTGCAGGAGTTCCTCCGGATTATTTCAGTGAAACGGGACAGCATTGGGGAAATCCGCTTTACCGCTGGGAAGAAATGCGTAAAGACGCTTACAGTTGGTGGAAAAAGCGGCTGCGTTATACTCTTGAGCAATTTGATTTTGTACGTATCGACCACTTTCGTGGTTTTGAAAATTACTGGGAAATCCCTGCAGATGCTGAAACTGCGGCTGAAGGCGAGTGGAAAGAAGGGCCTGGACTGGAATTTTTTGAAGAAATGTTCAAAGAGTTGGGTGAACTTCCGATAATTGCGGAAGATCTCGGTTTGATTACTCCGGATGTGAATCTCCTGCGTGAAAAATGCGGATTTCCCGGAATGAAAGTTTTGCAGTTTGCTTTTTCGGATGAAAACAACGCATATTTGCCTCACAACTACGAAAACACAAACACCGTTGTCTACAGTGGAACCCATGATAATAATACTAGTCTCGGCTGGTTTAGAGAGCTTAGCGAGTTGGAAAGAGAACGATTGCAAGTCTACTTGAGCAAAAATGTTCAGGAAGACAGCGTTTGTTATGAATTAATGCGCCTCGCCTGGAGCTCAACTGCAGTCTTTGCTCTTGCTCCGTTACAGGATTTGCTAAGTCTGGGAGGAGATTGCAGAATGAATCTTCCCGGAACTTCAGGAGGAAAAAACTGGGGCTGGCGCTG
>JABGPG010000058.1:1888-4151 GCA_018645085.1 Deltaproteobacteria bacterium | reverse complement strand
TAACATCCTGAGGTAGCACGGCCTACCATTTCGCCATTGCGGAAAATAGGTTCACTGCCTAATGCATCTGCATCAGTAACGTCAATTTCGAGCGTGACAAATTCCTGGGGAACTCCTGTTTCTTTCTGCAGAAGCAGAGCTTCTTTACCCGCAAATTCATCTTTTTTGAGACGTACAAAGCGGCTGAGTCCGGCTTCCAGAATCGAATACTCCCGAGTCAAATCGGAACCCCACATGCGGTATGATTTTTCGAGACGCATTGATTCCATGGCGTACATGCCAAAATGACGCAAACCAAACTCTTTTCCGGCCTCAACAATTGAATCAAACAAATGAACTTGTTGATCAATTGGATGGTGCAGTTCCCAGCCTAGTTCGCCCACAAAGTTAACACGCAAAGCCAGCAAAGAAACTCCGGCAACAGTAATACGTTGTGAAGTGAGCCACGGAAATCCGTCATTACTGAGGTCCGCATCCGTAATTTTTGACAACAAATCACGCGAGCGAGGACCGCAAACCACCAAGGTTCCATGCTCGAGAGTGATGTTTTTCAGGCTTACACTACCGTCCCGCGGCAGGGTACGCAATAAAACATCGTGGTCGTGACGTTCAGCAGAACCGGAACTGACAGCAAAAAACTTATCACCGTCACGTGTAATCGTGAATTCAGATTCAACACCTCCGGAAGCGGTGAGAGCATGTCCCAAAACTGTACCGCCCTGTGTGGTAGGAAGGCGGTTGGCGATCATTTTGTTCAAATAATCTTCCGCACCCGGACCTGAAATTTCGTGTTTAGTGAACGAAGTTAAATCAAGTAAACCGACTCTTTCGCGCACGGCTTTAACTTCTTCACCTACGGTTTCAAACCAGTTTGTGCGGCGAGTACGGAAACTGTATTTGTTGAAAGGTTCTGTACCTTCCGGTGCAAACCAGTTTGGTCGTTCCCATCCGTAACGTTGACCAAACGCAGCATTGAGTGCTTTTTGCCGCTCATAAATCGGACTCATTTTTGCGGGACGTGCTGCTCTGCGTTCCTCAAAATCGTAGTGAATCTCGAAAACATGTTCGTAACATTCTTCGTTTTTGGCTTTGATAAAATCACGGGTTGACTGAGTCGCGCTGAAACGCCGAGGATCAACACCATTCATGTCGATACTTGGGGAACCTTCAACTATCCATTCCGCGAGATGTCTTCCGGAACCTCCAGCGGCAGTGATGCCGAAACTGTGGCCTTCCGAAAGCCAGAAATTACGTAATCCCCAAGCCGGTCCTACCATCGGATTACCATCTGGAGTGTAGGCGATTGGGCCGTTGATGTGGTCTTTGATTCCGGCGGTTTCAAAAATTGGAACACGCTCACCAGCCGCGATGATGTGCGGTTCAAGTCGCTCCAAATCCGGAGGTAAAAGTTCTTGTCCGAAACCTTCCGGAACTCCGTCTAAGGCCCAGCACGGTGCGCCTTTTTCGTATGGTCCCAGAATCAAACCGTCTGCTTCCTGACGCATATAATACGAAGAATCACTTTCACGCAAAACCGCCATTTCCGGATTTCCAGCGCGGTTGTATTCCACCAGTTCAGGAATTGGACCTGTCACAATAAACTGGTGTTCAACCGGCACGACGGGCAATTCCAGACCAACCATACGTCCGGTTTCACGTGCGTAATTTCCAGTACAAGAAATTACAACATCGCAGGTGATGTCGCCTTTGTTGGTGCTGACCACCCATTCATCATTCGGCTTTTGCGCCATGGAAGTTACTTCAACTTCCGAGTACGTTTCCGCACCGTTTGTGCGCGCTCCTTTGAGCAGAGCCATTGTCAGATCAACCGGAGCCACATGTCCGTCATCCGGATGATAAAGCGCACCGACGAGGTCATCAACTTTGGCAAACGGCCAGAGTTTTTTGATTTCAGCAGGACCAATCATTTCAAAAGGCACACCGATCGTGGATGCGGTTCCGCAATAGCGTTTGTACTCATCCATGCGTTCCTGATTACGTGCAAGACGCAGATTTCCGGTTTTGTGAAAACTTACATGCTGACCGGTTTCTGCTTCAAGGCTTTGGTACAAATCCACGCTGTATTTATGAATCTTACCTACACTGTAACTCATATTGAATAGCGGTAACAATCCGGCGGCATGCCAGGTGGATCCGGAAGTGTACTCGATTTTCTCCACAAGCACGATATCGTTCCAACCCATTTTTGCCAAATGGTACAAGGTACTGGCGCCAATTACGCCTCCGCCAATTACTACTGCTC
>JABGPG010000058.1:0-1788 GCA_018645085.1 Deltaproteobacteria bacterium | reverse complement strand
CCGACAATTCCATAATCCGCGACTTTAAAAATAGGCGCATCCGGATCTTTGTTGACAGCAACTATAACTTTGGAACCTGACATTCCGGCCAAATGCTGAATTGCTCCGGAAATTCCCAATGCAAAATAAAAATCCGGTGTGACCATTGTTCCTGTTTGGCCAACCTGATGCTTGTGAGGTAACCATCCGGCGTCACAGACAGCGCGTGAGGCACCAAAGGCGGCTCCTAAGTCAGTCGCTAAAGGTTTAACAAAATCACAACCTTCTGTACCACCTACACCGCGTCCAGCGGAAACGATGATACTTGCTTCATTGAGTTCAACTTCATCGCTCACTTCTACTTGAACTTCTTTTACTTTAATTTTTGCATGTCCTACCGGAATTGAGAGGGACACTGTGTTTGCCGCAGCTGGAGCTGTTTCTTCTGCAGCAAAAAATCCACTGCGGATACTGACGACACGCAAACCGTCTTTGCTGAACTGACATTTCTGCATCACTTTTGTGGACATACACGGACGTTGAGCCGTGATTTGCTCTGCATTAACTTCCAGTTCCGTGACATCGCTCAATGCTCCTACGCCGTGTCTTGCGGCCAACCGTGGGCAAAGATCACGTCCCAGTTCAGAAGAAGATAACCAAACCTGAGTTGCCGCGGACTGCTGGAGTGCATCTGTCACCAGAGCAGTGTACTGTTCAGTATTATAAATTTCCAGCGACGCATCGTCTGCCAGATAAACCGTGGAGGCGCCTTGTCCGGCTAATACATCAGCCTGTCCCGCAACTCCGGAACCGCTCAGAACCGCGTCTGTTTCCAGACCTTGTGATTTAGCAAAGGATAGTAATTCAAGAGTGTTTTTTTTGATCTCACCGTTTTTAACTTCGGCTACTATAAGAATTTTAGGCATTTTAATCTAAGGTTGAGTATTTATAAAATGAGCCAATGATTTTCACTGAAGTACACGGATATGTGTTATCCTTATTTTATCAGTGACATCCGCGGCTGAAAGTAAATTAAGCTAAAAATTTTGCTTCACTGACCAGTAAATCCATTGCCTGTTTAACGGTTTCGGTTTCATCACCTTCAAAGCTTTTACCTTCTTTGCGTGATTCCGGTTTATCGAACTGCAAAATTTCAGTCATCGAACCTTGAGCACCGCTCATATCAGCAGAGACTCCGATTGCGTCTAGCTCAATTTCCTCAAGTGGTTTTTTCTTAGCCATCATAATTCCACGCATTGAAGCTAAGCGGGGTTCATTAAGACTGTCATTGACAGTCACTACGCCCGGTAGTTCCATTTCCAGAACTTCTGTTGCATGGTCACCTTTACGGTAAAGTGTAATGTTCTGCTCAGAGACATCACTGAAACGGATTATATTCGTGACTTGAGGCAGGCCGAGGAATTCAGCGAGCATTGGTGCAGTCAGGCCGGCATCTGTGTCTTGAGCCTGCTTGCCGGTTAAAATCAAATCATATTCACGGCCTTCCAGAACTTTTTGCAAAATTTTCGCATAAGCAAATGAGTCAGTTTGTTTTGCATCATTATACTTTACATGAATCGCTTTGTGCGCACCCATAGCCAAACCTTTACGCAGTGATTCAGCAGCTTTGTCCGGTCCAATTGTCAGCAAAGTAACTTCACCACCAACGTCTTCGGTTATCTGCAATGCTGCTTCCAGAGCAGTTTCATCCCAACTGCTGATTACATAACTTAAGCCTTCTTCAACAACGGCTCCGTCTTTAACTTTTATATTAAGCGCCACGTCCGGCACTTGTTTCATTGGTACTAT
>JABGPG010000204.1:2470-4162 GCA_018645085.1 Deltaproteobacteria bacterium | reverse complement strand
GGTGCTTTGCTTTACGGATTGATCCTGAATCAGATTTTGCTCTGGGGCAACTGGCTTGCGGAAAGCAGTGTTTTACTGTGGTATCCGGAAAGCGGACCGGTTGATCTGCAAACCTGGGCCTGGGATCAAGTTGTGGGTTTGTTGTTGATGTTTGTGATTTTGCTGGGAATTATGTTGTTGATGAAATTACTCGATCAGTTTGGTCTCAGCAAATTTTTACAGAGCATTTTTAAACCGTTGCTCAGTAAACTTGGAATTGGCAAAGAAGCAACGAACATCACGGTGATCGGTATCACTCTCGGTATTTCCTACGGCGGAGGTTTGATCATCAAAGAATCCCACGCGGGCACGATTCCGCCGAGGGATATTTTTTTCGCACTGGTGCTGATGGGACTCTTCCACAGTATCGTCGAAGACACTTTACTGATGCTGTTGCTTGGAGGAAGTTTGTGGGGCTTTTTAGTTGGCCGCTTAATTTTCGCCTTGCTGGCCGTCTGGCTACTTGTAAGGCTGCTTTCACTAATTTCGGATCAACGTTTTCAACGATATTTTTTTAAACCCAAAGCTGTTTATCAAGTTGCTTCACCAGCCGATGAGCCCGTTTAAGAACTTAAGCTAATTGCCTTGAAAAGTACTGTGCACAATGTTCCGCTGATTGATCTTCAGCCTCAATTTGACAATCCCGCTGCAGAAGCTGAGATCGTTAAGCAGATCGGTGATGCCTGCGAAAACAGCGGATTTTTTGCGGTTCGTGGACACGGTATTTCCGAAAAAATTATCGCACACTGCTGGCAAGTCAGTCAGAATTTTTTTGCACTTGCTGAGGCAGAAAAGCAGAAAGTTAAGATGCCCTTTGCCGGATACCCTTATGGTTTTGCGGCAATGGAAGCAGAAACTCTTTCGCTCTCACGTGGGGAACATGCGCCCCCGGATTTAAAGGAAAATTTTTCTGCAGGCCCACGTGCTACTCCGCCAACAGGGATTTCTGCGGATGAAGCACTTTTTGTGTTTTCTGAGAATCAGTGGCCTCAAGATCCGGAGGATTTTCAACAAGCGTGGGAAACATGCTACGAAGTGATGTCGCTCTTTTCTGCACGTTTAATGAAACTCTTTGCGCTCGCACTGAAGTTGCCGCAAAACTATTTTGATGAATTTCTGCAGCAGCCAATCAGCGCATTGCGGGCGAATCACTATCCTGCGCTGAACAAAGCTCCGCTTCCGGGTCAACTACGTGCAGGAGCGCATAGTGATTACGGTAGCCTGACACTGCTCTTTCAGCAGGAGGGTTTGTCCGGACTTGAAATTTTAAACCGGCAAAAAGAGTGGATTCCGGTCACGCCATGCAAACCAGACATAATTGTCAATCTGGGTGATTTGATGGAACGCTGGACCAACGGACGTTGGGTTTCTACACTGCATCGAGTAAATATTCCAGCAACCGAAACAGCTCAAAATCAATCCAGAATGTCACTGGCGTTTTTTCAGCAACCGGACTGGGATGCCAAAATTGAGTGTCTGCCCACTTGCCTCGATCCTGATGGTTCTGCGAAGTATCCGCTGCTAACTTCTGGAAAGCACCTGATGGAACGTTTTCACAGTACCGTCCTCAATATCAAGGACTGAAATTTTTGCTAGATTTGAGAACAAACTGGGCAGTCAATAGTTTTACATGTCATCTCGAACGCACTTTTT
>JABGPG010000204.1:0-2370 GCA_018645085.1 Deltaproteobacteria bacterium | reverse complement strand
TTGAGAACAAACTGGGCAGTCAATAGTTTTACATGTCATCTCGAACGCACTTTTTTACATCGTTCCCATGCTCTGCGTGGGAACGCTTACCTGCTTGACGCTCAGCGTCCTGTCTTAAGGCATTCCCACGCAGAGCATGGGAACGATGTAGTGTTTTCTACGTGCATGGGAATGATGTAGTGTTTTCTACGTGCATGGGAACGATGTAGCTGTTTTTATTATTTTTTCTCTGTGACCTCTGTGACTCTGTGGTGAATTTTTTACGATGCTGCATTTTTCACTTAAGCATCAAACCTAATAAAATTAGAGCAAAATATGGACTTAATCATTAGAAACGCAAATCTTCCGGACGGAAGAAGCGGTATCGATATCGGTATCAAAGACGGAAAAATAGCGGTGCTTGAATCATCTTTGTCGGCAAAGGCCACAGAAGAAATCGATGCAAGCGGATATCTGGTTAGCCCACCGTTTGTGGACGCGCATTTTCACATGGACGCCACACTCAGTTTGGGACAGCCGCGATTGAATCAGTCCGGAACTTTACTGGAAGGAATTGCCTTGTGGGGTGAGTTGAAACCGCATTTGACGGTTGAAGCAATCAAGGAACGTGCACTTAAATATTGTGACCTCGCGGTAGCACGGGGTTTGCTGGCAATCCGGAGTCATGTGGATATTTGTGATCCGCGTTTATTGGCGGTGGACGCCCTGCTGGAAGTCAAAAAGGAAGTTGCGCCGTATCTTGATTTACAGTTGGTGGCTTTCCCTCAGGATGGATATTTACGTGACCCCGCAGCAGCGAAGCTACTTGAATCCGCGCTTGACCGTGGGGTTGATGTTATCGGCGGAATTCCGCATTTTGAACGGACGATGGAGGACGGTAAAAAATCGGTTGAAATCTTGTGTAGGCTTGCAGCGGAGCGTGGTTTACGAGTTGATATGCATTGCGACGAAAGTGATGATCCGCTCTCAAGACACATCGAAACTTTGACCGCGGAAACTGTAAGGCACGGTTTGCAAGGACGGGTTACGGGATCGCACCTGACTTCCATGCATTCAATGGATAATTATTATGTCAGTAAATTATTGCCGCTGATGGCGGAAGCAGAAATGAATGTAGTTGCCAATCCGTTGATCAACATCACCCTCCAGGGACGGCACGAAACTTATCCCAAAAGACGTGGAATGACCCGTGTTCCGGAACTGCTGAATGCCGGCGTAAAGGTGGCGTTTGGTCACGACTGTGTGATGGATCCGTGGTATTCGCTTGGTTCCGCCGATATGCTGGAAGTTGCCAGCATGGGACTGCACGTGGCGCAAATGACGGGAGTGGAGCAAATGAAATCCTGTTTTCGCGCAGTTACGGAAATTCCGGCCGCAATTCTAGGTTTGGAAGATTACGGTCTGGAAAAAGGCTGTAATGCGGATTTGGTGATTTTACAGGCCGCCGATCCAGTCGAAGCTCTGCGTTTAAAAGCAAACCGGCTTTTTGTGATCCGTAAAGGAAAAATCATTTCACGCTCCGCACCGCTTCAAGCAGAACTTAATTTGCCGGGACGTCCGGAAATTCAGGATTTTCTGGTTCATAATGAGTGATGAATTTGTAAAAGTCTAACGGGTACACTTCCTTGTCATTCCCCGTTCAGGTCGAGGACAAGCTTTTCAGACACTTACAAGTTCCTGGATTCCCTCTTTCGCGGGAATGACATGTTTTCGACTGTATCAGCATTGACAAAACATTAATTGCTGAGGGCTTCCTCAATCAAGCCGGGGATGTTCCGGGTGTGGTTGGAATAAACATGCTGTCTCACCTGTTCTGCAACTTCCCGGTAAGGCGTGTCGTAACCTCGGCAATGTTCTAAAATATTCTCCGCCATTTGTACAATTTGTACTGATTTAAAGGGCGCGGTTTCAGCGATTGTTTCAAATTCCTTGCGTATTTCTGCTGCTAAAGCAGAGGGCAAAGGCAAAAGCTCCGTCACAGCGGATTCTGAACTTAGCTTTCCTTTCAGATATTTACGCAGGAGGGGGTATAATTTTTGTCTGTTGAGCGGTTTTGTAAGTGTTTCATTTGCTCCTGCTTCCAGGGCGCGTTGCTGCTGTTCGTGAAATGCGTCGGCAGAAAAACTGATGATCGGAATTTCCCCGCATTTTGGTAATTTTCGGATTCTTCGGATGGCTTCCAGTCCATCAATTCCCGGCAGATGTAAATCCATCAAGATCAGTTCGGGATGCTTTTTGATCGTTTGTTCCACTCCCTCTTCTCCATCACAGGCCAGTGTAACTTCAAGACCAAGGCGTTCCAGAATTTGCTGAATCATTTCACGATTTTTCTGAATATCCTCCACCACAAGTACACGACTGCCTTGAGCG
>JABGPG010000059.1 GCA_018645085.1 Deltaproteobacteria bacterium | reverse complement strand
CCGCAGCTTTCGAAAGCTTGAGAGAATCAACAAATCACACCCGTGACATCGTCATCAAAGGTGCGTCAAAGAATAATTTACGTAACATCGACGTTCGTATTCCAAACAATAAAATGACGGTCATTACCGGCGTTTCCGGTTCAGGCAAAACAAGTTTGGCTTTTGACACGATTTTCGCTGAAGGTCAGGCAAGGTATCTGGAATCACTTTCTACTTATGCACGGCGCTTTTTGGGTCGAATGGACAAAGCACCGGTTGATTCGATCGACGGACTTTCTCCGGCAATTGCGATCAATCAGAAAGTCACCGGACGCAATCCACGCTCGACTGTGGCGACCACAACCGAAATCTATGATTACCTACGCTTACTTTTCGCACGCATCGGCAAAGCACATTGTCCTGTAACCGGCAAAGCTTTGATCGGTTACAGCCCTACTCGTGCCGCGGCATACTGCGTAGAGAATTACGCAGGACAACGTCTTGAACTGCTTGCTCCTTTATATCTGCCTGGAGCAGATAAAATACTTTTGCTCGACCACCCAAAACACTTGCCGAATGTGATTGAGTCTTTACAACAGGACGGTTTTGTGCGGATTTATCTGAATGGAAAAGCAATTCGTCTGGATGAATGGGAAGAGCATTCCGCAAAATTGACGCTTACTAAAAAAACCTCTGTGGATTTAGGCATCGACCGTCTACGTGTAAATCCGGAAGAGCAGAAAAGATTAGCGGAAGCGATTGAAAACGCTTTTCAGCGTGGACATGGTTTGCTTAAAATCTGTTTGACAGATCAAACTGGAAAAACTGAATATTTATCTGAAACTCCGGCCAATGTGGAAAGTGACTTGAGTCGCGCGTTTTTTCAAGAAGAAGAATTAACTCCACGCATGTTTTCTTTCAACTCTCATGTGGGTGCATGTCCAAGCTGCGATGGTTTGGGCAGTTTCTCACGTTTAAAGGACCCTCTTTGTTCAGCATGTGCTGGGGAACGTTTGAAGGAGGAATATCGCGCAGTGACGATAAATGAAAGAAACATCAGTCAATTTTGTCAGTTCACTGTTCCGGAAGCACGACGTGAACTTGAAAGCTGGAAGCTTACTGAAAATCAGCGCACGGTTGCGGAACAGGCACTTGGAGAAATATTAACACGCCTCAATTTTCTGGAAAATGTAGGTTTGGAGTATTTGACACTGGATCAGAAAGCCTCCACACTTTCCGGAGGAGAAGCGCAACGTATTCGACTGGCCTCACAAATTGGTTCAGGACTTGTTGGGGTGATGTACATTTTAGATGAACCGACCATTGGTTTGCATCCGCGTGACACGGACCGGCTGCTCCATACGCTGAAGCAATTGCGAGATCGCGGCAACAGTGTGATTTTGGTGGAGCACGATCTGGACACAATCCGGCAGGCGGACCATCTGCTTGATATTGGCCCAGGTGCTGGACATTATGGAGGAAATGTTTCCGCCTCCGGAAGTCCCGCTGAAATTACTGCAAAAAACGAAACCTTGACTGCGCAATACTTAAGCGGGAAAAAATCGATCCCTCTGCCGCAAAAATACAGGACCATGAATCCGGAACATCTGCTATCAGTTTCCGGAGCTTCAGCTAATAATTTAAAAAATCTGGACGTCAATTTTCCACTGGGAATTTTTACTGTAGTAACTGGTGTTTCCGGCTCCGGTAAATCCTCACTGGTAGTCGATGTTCTGCAAAGGGTGCTGGAAAAAGAATTGAACGGAAAACAAATCAAACCGGGAGCGTACAAAAAAGTTTCCGGAATTGAGCAACTTGAATCCATCATGGTGATTAACCAGGAAGCAATCGGCCGTACCCCTCGTTCTAATCCCGCGACTTATTCCAAAGTAATGGAACCGATCCGCAACTTATTTGCTTCAATGCCGGAGGCGAAACAACGCGGATATGCCAAACGTCGTTTTTCATTTAACGCAAAAGAAGGCCGCTGTCCAAGTTGTGATGGACATGGCTTTCATTTAATTGAAATGCACTTTTTGTCGGATGTCTGGGTCAAGTGCGATCAGTGCAAAGGCCGGCGCTACAATCGTGAAACTCTGGCCATAACCTATAAAGGACACACAATCGCAGACGTACTTGAAATGGAAATTTGCGATGCGGTTCAAGTTTTTGAAGCACAGCCGCGTATCAAACGTATCCTCAGAACTCTGGAAGAAGTTGGTCTGGGTTACATGAAATTAGGTCAAGCCGGAAACACACTTTCCGGAGGAGAAGCTCAGCGTTTAAAATTATCCGCGGAACTTGCTCGACGTTCACGTGGAGCGACTCTCTATATTCTGGATGAACCAACTACAGGTCTGCATATCGATGATGTGGCGAGACTGCTTAAAGTCTTGCACCGTCTGGTTGATGAAGGTCATTCTGTGCTTGTCATTGAACATAATTTGGAAGTAATCAAAACCTCGGACTGGCTGATTGACCTCGGTCCGGAAGGTGGTGACAAAGGCGGTGAACTGGTCTTCGAAGGTACTCCGGAAAACTGCAGCCGTAATCCGGCAAGCTATACAGGAAAGTTTTTGAAATCGTTTTTTAAGCTGAAGGCTCGGAAAAGAGTAGAGATTTAAATCCCATCAACTTTTCTTGAAATGATCATTCTTATGGCTCGGTAAAAAGTCTGAAATCAGGATTAAGTCCTCGATGAGAAGTTTCAAAAATTTTCGCTAAGTTCAATACAAGGCACAAAATTTACTGTCTGAGGCAATATTGTTTTCAAGAGCTCAGGCTTGCTATAGTATAAAACCAGAGTTTAATGCATTATTATAGAATTTAAGAAACACCAAAAGTTAAAGTATGAACATTGAATCCATCAATTTCGAATTAATTATTTATTCCATCCTTTGTATTGTGCTGGGATTTTTTGCATGTTGGTTTTACCTGAAAAAAACGGTTTTGGCCCAAGCAGTTGAAATCGAGAACCTTGAGGAAGATTTTAAGCTCCTCCAGCAGAAATATGAAACTCTACAGTTGGATAAAATTGAGATCGACAAGCAGTTTGCCGTCCTGACACAGGAAGCAAACAGGATTCCGGAGATCGAAGAAAGTCTTGAACTGCAGCAAAAACAATTTTCCGCATTGCAAGTACTGAATGCAACTTTGGAAGAAAGGCTGGAATCAAAAGAAAATGAATCAAGAGAAAAATTAAAATTTTTGGAAGAAGCAAAGAAGCTGATGGGTACCGAGTTTGAAAATCTCTCAACAAAGATTTTTGAAACAAAAGCAAAACAATTTACTGAAGTAAATAAAGACAGTATCCAGAATCTGCTAAATCCAATTCAAACAAAAATGAAGGAGTTTCAGGAAAAAGTTGAAAAGTATCATCTTGAAGACGAAACCGGACGTGCGACTATCAAAGCAGAATTTGAACATTTCAGGGAAGTCAGCATAAGTTTAAGCCAAGATGCACAAAATCTCACCACTGCACTTACCGGTGATTCAAAACAACAAGGAGACTGGGGTGAAATGATCCTGGAGAAGTGCCTGCAGAATGCCGGTTTAATCGAAGGTGAGCATTATCAAAAACAAACTCAGATTAAGACAGAAGATGGTACTCAGCAGCGTCCGGATTTTATCATCAACCTGCCGAATGAACGTATTATGATTGCGGATTCAAAGGTTTCGTTGACAGCATACAACAGTTATATGTCTGAAGATGATGAAGAAAGACGTAAAGCCTATGCCAAAAAACATCTTCAGTCAGTACGTAATCACATCCAGGGATTGTCTTCAAAAAGTTATCAGGAGGGATTCCAGGAATACGGTTCGCCTGATTACGTGCTCATGTTCATGCAGATCGAATCTGCTTACTCACTCGCTCAGAAACTTGACAGCGGCTTGACTTCAGATGCGTTTAACAAAAATATCATCATTGTTACTCCTGCCAGTTTAATGATGGTGGTCGGGATTGTAAATCAACTCTGGAGACAGGAAAAACAGGTTCAAAATGTGAAAGATATTTTTGAACGTGGAGCTAGACTTTATGAAAAAATAAATGGTTTCCTGGAAGATTTTGTCAAGATTGGTGAGAAAATCAGTGATGCAAATAAGTCTTATGAAAATGCTCATAATAAACTGAGTGATGGTAGAGGCAGCATGGTACGTCAAGCTGAGATGCTGAAAAATTTAGG
>JABGPG010000294.1 GCA_018645085.1 Deltaproteobacteria bacterium | reverse complement strand
TAACTAATTGCGATATTTTGGGCCAGCCAAAAAACCAGAAATTTGAGCGATGAATTTTGATTTGCTCCTCTCCCCAGTAAACACCAGCTTCGCCGTATTGGATCCAGTTCTTATGCACAGGACGTTCTCTGGTATACCGAATTGGTACTGTGCGGATTTTAACTTTCAGGATAGACGGAAAACAAGGGACTTCCAAAAGTCGTTCCGCATATTCCATTATTTGCTGTTGCCTCGATTCCGGATTTTCGACAAGAGGATCAAGCAGATGCCAGCGGTCAAGAATAAAAAACAAGGCGCTGCCGATGAGTAGAATTGCTAACAACCATTGAGCATATTTTGTGAGTAAAGGCTTGCTGGAATCGGGCTTATTCAGGTGTCTCTGTTTCCACTTCAGCCATTCTTCCCATTCCAGTTGCAGACTTTTTATTTGTTCTTTTTCCCAATTTTCCGGAGTTATTCCGGGTTGAGACAATATTTTCTCAATTTCCGGAGCCTGAAAAAACAGATATTCACCACAATTATGACAGTGGATTTTTACAAAACGTTCACCGTCTTTTCCAGTCATTGGGACAATTCGGAATTTTTCTTCAGCGCAGGATGGACAATGGAGAGTTAAATCTTCATTCTGTGAGGCAATTTCGGAAGACATGAGAACTGCGGGAAATACGTTGAGAATATTTATTTATTTTCCTTTATGGTTTGCGCGGCAATAATAAGTTTTTGCACTTCAGACGCACCTTCATAAATTCTAAGCGCCCTTATTTCACGATAGAGTTGTTCAACCGCAAATCCTGAAACCACACCGGAACCACCGAAAATTTGTACAGCTTCGTCAATTACACGTTGAGCCGCTTCTGTCGCAAATAATTTTGACATGGCTGCTTCCTTAGTAATCCTCTCCGCGCCTTTGTCTTTTGTCCAGGCAGCTCGATAAATGAGCAGGGCACTCGCATCAATATCCAGAGACATGTCGCCTAGTTTGGCCTGAATCAGTTGAAGTTTGCTCATCGGCGCACCGAACATTTGACGCGATTTTGCTCTATTCAACGCTTCATGCAGGGCATGTCTGGCAAAGCCCAGAGCCGCCGCACCTACAGTTGAGCGAAAGATGTCCAGAGTAGCCATCGCCATTTTGAAGCCCTCGCCTCCATTTCCTATTTGCTGAGATTTTGGAATTCGACATTGATTAAAGCGAATCCTGGCCAAGGGGTGTGGTGCAATAACTTCAATACGTTCGCTTATTTCAAGTCCGGCAGTATCTGCATCAACCACAAATGCACTGATTCCGCGTGTACCAGGTGCTTCACCGGTTTTAGCAAAAACAGTATAATAATCCGCAATCCCGCCGTTGGAAATCAGCGTTTTTTCTCCATTTAATACAAACGAATTATCATCCTGTTCCGCAGTCGTTGCTAAGGCTGCCGCATCAGAGCCTGCTTCAGGTTCAGTTAGCGCAAATGCCGCTATTTTCTTTCCGCTACGTACATCCGGTAAATATTTTTCTTTTAGTTCTGCAGAACCAAAAAGTGAAATAGTTCCGCTACCGAGTCCCTGCATGGCAAAAACAAAATCCGCAAGTCCGGAAAAACGCGCTAATGTTTCACGAATCAGACACAGAGAGCGTACGTCAAGATTTGGGTTTTTCCCACCATATTTATTTGTTACACAATAATCCAGCCAGCCTCCATCGGCCAGCTTTAGCACTAATTCCTGACAGGCAAGATCAACATTTGCCGGAGCAGAAGAATATTCTGTTAGCTCTGACTTGGCCCAGTTTTCCAGCTCAAGCGCTAATGTTCTGTGTTTATCTTCAAAAAAAGGCCAGTTTAAAAAGCTTTGGTCAGACATCAGTTTCCCTCAAAGACAGGTTTTTCCTTCTTAACAAATGCTTCGTATGCCCTGACGAAATCACCAGTCTGCATACAAATGGCCTGAGCCTGAGCTTCTGATTCAATGGCTTGTTCAAGGCTCATACTCCATTCCTGATTGAGCATGGTTTTGGTTATACCATGCGCAAAATTTGGTCCAGCTGCTAATTTTGCGGCCATCTCTTGTGCCTCTTTCATAAGATTGTCAGCTTCATGCAGTTGATTAAAAAATCCCCAGCGTTCCGCCTCTGCACCACTCATATTTCTACCGGAAAACAATAATTCGGCTGCGCGTCCTTGTCCGATGATACGAGGAAGAATTGCGCACGCTCCCATATCACAGCCTGCCAATCCGACTCTCGAAAAGATAAAAGAAATTTTTGCAGAAGTTGTCCCCAATCGGATGTCACTCGCCATCGCGAGGATTGCGCCTGCACCCACACAAATTCCGTCAATTGCCGCAATTACAGGTTGTGGACAATTCTTGATTGCCTTGACTAAATCTCCAGTCATTCGTGTAAATGCCAATAATTCCTTCATGCTCATCTTGGTCAACGGTCCGATGATTTCGTGTACATCACCACCTGAACAAAAATTGCCGCCGGCACCAGTTATTACTACAGCTTTTACTTCCTCTATGTAAACAAGCTCTCTAAATAAATCACGCATTTCTGCGTAAGATTCAAAAGTTAAAGGGTTTTTGCGTTCCGGACGGTTTAGAGTAATCGTAGCGACTCCTCCATTTAGCGACCAGAGGAAATGTTCAGGCTTTTGCTCTAAAACTGTTTTTGAATTTCCAGGCATCGAATTAGCTCATCTAGTGGTTTGTCTGTGTTATAATATATTGAAATAATTAATGTTTATAGAAATAGTGTATTATATATCTACAACGTGTTTCTAAATATAAAAATAGTTATTGCGTACTATAAATATAGTTATTGTATCATATTACTACAAAATTGCTGCTGTGATAATTTCTTCGTGCTGTATCATATTACTACAAAACTTAATAATAAACACAAAATACAGCTTTGAAGCTACCGTTTAAACTAGCACATCGTCCATCTTATAATGTCACGATGAAGCGTTCCCTGAGCGGAGTCGAAGGTCGCTTTCAGGTGTGATATTGGTTTCGACTCCGCTCAACCAGCGTCAAGATAAAAGCATTTCATGATAATCTTGACACTGTACTAAAAACAAATCATATAAACTGAAATGAAATAGCCTTAAACAAGTAACTTTATGGAATGACTGCAGTTGCTTCTATTTCTACCTTTGCCCTGTCCTCCATTAAACTCTTAACCTCAACGACTGACATTGCGGGGAAATGGCGCCCCACTTCTTCTCTATATTTTTGTCCTAATGACTTCAAGGAAGCCAAATATTCCTGTTTATCAGTTATGAACCAGGTCAATCTGGTGATATGTTCCGCACCCGCATTGGCAGCAGCGAGGATACTCACAATATTGCGTAGGGCCTGTCCTGCTTGTTCGGCAAAGTCATCAGTCTGAAAAGTTGAAGTTTCATCCCAACCAATTTGACCGGAAATATATATTTGCTTGCCTTCTGCCATTACGGCTTGGGAGTAGCCTTTAGGTTGTTCCCATCCTTCTGGAAGTATAAAATTCATATTTTTCATGATATCTGCTTTTTATTATTGATGATCCAGTAAAAAGTCTAAATGCCGTACTTCATTGTCATTGCTTACAAAGCGAGAATTTATTTTTATCCTAAGCAATTATATTATTAAGATCTCTCTCTTCGTTCGAGATGACAAATAATTAGTTTAGAAGTTTTTACGGAGTAATAATTATAGTTGCATTCGTTTTAGTTGTCTTTCACTCTTGCGCGAGACTGACAACTATTTGCGAAGTCATCATTCTTAAGCTGGAAACTATTAAAGGGAAGCTCTAAAAACTCCCTTTTCAACTGATTACACAAAAACCAAAGCTATAGCATTAGGTCTATTAAGCGGAGTCGTGAGCTAAATCAAGGCAGAAAATCCCATTGACTCCGTTCAGGGAACACTTAATTGAAATGCCATAATATAGAAGTTTATCTGGTGCTGGTATTATTTTTGGTAATTTTCCTAAGCTGCTTTAATCCACTAACCAGCAGATTCAAATCATCAGTTTTTAAATCTTTAAAAATATTGATTAACCATTTTTCATGTTCAACCACCATTAGCTGAAAATCTGCAGCCCCTTTTTTGGTCAATTCAACAAGTTTTACCCGACGGTCTTTTGTTGAGAGCACGTGAGTTATCAGACCTTCACTCACCATGCGGTTGACCAGCCAGG
>JABGPG010000162.1 GCA_018645085.1 Deltaproteobacteria bacterium | reverse complement strand
GTTGAGAGCACGTGAGTTATCAGACCTTCACTCACCATGCGGTTGACCAGCCAGGTGACATTACCATTGCTCACCATCATTTGTTGAGAAAGCTCAGTTTTGCTAAGCGGTTTTTCAGCATGATCTAGGGCCGCTAAGAGGTCAAACTGAGGTAAAGTGGAAGCAAAATTCTTCTGCAGTTGGGTCCGTAAATAACGTTCTATTTCACCTGTATTTTTCAACAAACCCAACCAGAGCCGAATTAGTTGTTTTTTGTCTAACTGACTCCTGCTCGATGCGGAGGTGCTGCTCGATGCAGAGTTACTGCAATTTTTCATGACATGACCTCACCTCCTGAAATCGAAATTGCCTGTCCTGTGACCGAAGCTGCTTCATGCTGACAGAGCCAGAGGACAGTATTTGCGATTTCCTCAGGCTGAATAAAGCGTTTTTGAGGATTGTTTTTCAGTAGTTCCTCTCGGGCTTCAGTCTTTGTCCGACCTGTTTTGAGACTAATATTTTCGATTGCACTTTCGGTTAAAGCTGTTTCGGTGTAACCAGGACAAATTGCATTGACGGTTATGCCGGCATTTGCGGTTTCTAAAGCCAGTGCACGTGTCAATCCAATTACACCGTGTTTAGCCGCACAATATGCTGACACATAAGCATAGCCTTTTAAAGCTGCTGTACTGGCGATATTAATGATCCGCCCCCATTTTTGTTTTTTCATGGCAGGCAGGCAGGCTTGTGTACAATGAAAAACACCGCTCAGATTAAGAGCAAGCATTTCATTCCATTGTTCTGCTTTCATTTTCTCAAACGGAACTGAGATGGCATTTCCTGCATTATTGATCAGGATATCAATTATTCCATGTTGCTGAACTGCCATTTGAAAAGCGATGTTGACTTTTTCCTCATCTGTTACATCAACAGTTGTTGCAAATCCCTGAGCTAATTGTTCAGTTTTTTCCTGCAGACGTTGATAATTGCGTCCCATGATTGTAGTTTTTGCACCGGACTTGGCCAGTGCTTCCGCGATTACAGCGCCAATTCCACTTCCGCCTCCGGTAATCACTACGTGTTTGTCTTTCAGCATTTCCATTAAATCAAAGTCCCCATTTGTAAAGCACGCTGGGTGTTGACCTCGAGCTGTCTCTTTCCGGCTAAATACTGAACCGGCCAGGCCTGTTCAAGATGATTCTGCCGTGCAGCCGCGTGTAAAGTCCAATAAGGATTGCTTAAATGCGGACGTGCCAGACAGCATAAATCGGCTCTACCGGCGGCAATGATGGAATTTACATGATCAGTTTCAAAGATGGCACCTACCGCAATTGTCGGTACTTTAGCTTCGTTGCGGATTCTATCCGAAAAAGGTGTTTGAAACATACGTCCAAAAACAGGTTTTTCGTTGATGTTGGTTTGTCCGGAAGAAACGTTAATAATGTCTGCTCCAGCCTCGTAGAACATTTTGGCGATTAAAACCGCTTCTTCGTCATCAACTCCGCCTTCAACCCAGTCGTGAGCAGAAATTCTAACTGAAATTGGTTTTTGTTCCGGCCAGACTGAACGAATTGCCTGAAAAACTTCCAGCGGATAGCGCATTCTGTTTGCCAGACTTCCGCCATATTCGTCTGTACGTTTGTTTGAAAGAGGTGTGATGAAAGCGGAAAAGAGATAACCATGCCCGCAGTGGAATTCCAGCATATCAAAATCACATTCTTCAGCCAGCTGAACTGCCTTGACAAACTGGTTTTGAATTTCCCTCATTTCCGCTTTTGTCAAAACATGCGGAATTTGGTCTTTATATGGAACTGCGGAAGGTCCGACAATCGGCCAGCCTTCCTCAAGTGCCGTATCCTGTCCTTCCCACATGATTTTAGTGGAGCCCTTAGGTCCGGCGTGTCCCAACTGCAATGCAATTTTTGCCTGACTTTGCTGATGCACAAAATCTACTATCCTTTTCCAACCCTGCCGGTGTTCTTCTTTGTACATTCCTGTACAACTCGGCGTGATACGGGCTTCCTTTGAAACATGCGTCATTTCAGTAAAGATCAAACCAGCCCCGCCTAATGCTCTTGAGCCGTAATGCACCAGATGAAAATCCGAAACTGTTCCGTCCTCTGCGCTGTACATGGCCATCGGTGAAACCGCAACGCGGTTGACAAGTTTCATTTTTCTTAAGGAAAATGGCGTGAACATAGGTGAAGTAGGTGTTTGAGCGGCAGTTCCGCTTGCATTTTCCGCAAATTCACATTCCATGCTTTCCAGCCAAGTTTTGTCACGCAAACGCAGATTCTCATGACTTACACGCTGGCTTCTGGTGAGCAGACTGTAAGTGAACTGAGTAGTGGAAAAATTGGTATAACGGGGGAGATTTTCAAACCAGGCAGTACTGTTTCTCGCAGCATTCTGCAGGCGCAGAACTTCAATTTCACGTTCATCCTGATAACACTTAAAAGCGTCTGCTAAATTGCTGTTCTGGTGAATACTTTCGGCCAGACTGATGCCGTCTTCAAAAGCCAGTTTAGTACCTGAACCAATAGAAAAATGAGCTGTGTGTACCGCGTCACCTAAAAGTACAATATTTTGATGATACCAGTGTTTACAAGTGACTCTGGGGAAATTCATCCAGACTGAAGAACCCCGCAGATGTTTGGCATTTTCCATGAGGGGGTTGGCATCTAGATAATCCGCAAACAAGGATTCCAGAAAGCCAATCGCTTCTTCTTTGCTCATATCTTCAAAACCTAGAGCATTCCATGTTTCAGGTTCGCATTCTACAATGAAAGTACTTAAATCATCAGCAAAGCGATAAGCATGGGCCCAGATCCAGCCGTGCTCAGTTTTAATGAAAATGAAAGTGAATGCCTCAAAAAGTTTGTGAGTTCCAAGCCAGATGAACTTATTTCGACGCAGGTCAATATCCGGTTGAAAATGCGCTGCGTGCTGTGTCCGGATTTTACTGTTAATACCATCTGAGGCAACGACAAGGTCGTAATTTTCATAATTATCAGAGTTTTCTACTTGAGTTTCAAAAACCTGTTTGATACCTAACTCTGCTGCGCGTTCCTGTAGAATAGTAATTAAACGCAGACGGCCGATACCGATAAATCCATGCCCTCCTGATCGAATAACTTTTCCATGAATGTGAACATCTATATCATCCCAATAGGCAAAACTCTTACGGATTGTTTCCGCGCTTTCCGGATCATTGAGTTGCAGGTTTTCCAGAGTCTGATCAGAAAAAACAATGCCCCAGCCGAATGTGTCATGTGGTTTGTTTTGTTCTACAACTGTAATCTCATATGCCGGATTACGCAGTTTCATTGAAATGGCAAAATAGAGTCCGCCCGGACCACCGCCTATACAAACTATTTTCATGACTAATCTCTGGTTTTCTTTAAAACTGTGACAGCTAAAACGGCTAATTTACACGCTTGGAATGATTTGCTGAGACTAATATTTGGGTTGTAAATTAAAAGCTAAAATTTTGATTGCTCAATTAACCGCAGTCTACGCTCGAGCTGAGGAAATGTCAAACATTATTTTAAGCTTAAAGGAAATTTAGTTAATTTTAAGTTGTTCTGTTAAAATTATAAACATTGAAAAGATAACACAAAGAATAAATTATCTTGCGTTTCATCTACATATATAAGAAAAATGCGGATAACAATTTAAAAAATCAATGAAAATTTTAGTCTTTAATCACATTAGGACAATATTTTATTAACTCACAGACAGGAGGAACTCATGGCAGCCAGTGCGAAAAAAGTTTTAAAATCAATTGGTATGAAAGATGCCAGTTTATTCCGTCAACAGGTTTATATCAACGGTAAATGGACTGATGCTGACAGCGGTGAAACTACTGAAATTACCAATCCATCAACCGGTGAAGTTTTAGGTACTGTGCCTAACTGTGGAGCAGCCGAAGCAAAACGTGCGATTGAGGCGGCAAATGCGGCTTGGCCGATGTGGCGTTCCAAAACAGCAAAAGAACGAGCTGTGATAATGCGGCGTTGGTATGAATTGATGATGGAAAATCTGGAAGACCTTGCCCGTTTAATGACAGCCGAACAAGGTAAGCCGTTGTCTGAGTCACGCGGAGAAATTGCCTATGCTGCAGGTTTTATAGAATGGTTTGGCGAAGAAGGTAAGCGTTTATATGGAGACACAATTCCATCACATGGTACAGATAAACGGATAGTCGTGATCAAGCAGCCGATCGGAGTTACTGTAGCCATCACTCCGTGGAATTTTCCGGCCGCCATGATAACACGGAAAGCCGCACCTGCCTTGGCCGCAGGTTGTCCAATGGTCATCAAACCTGCACCTGATACACCTTTTTCCGCATTTGCACTTTGCGAACTGGCGGAAAGAGCCGGAGTTCCTGCCGGAATCCTGAGTACCGTTACTGGAGACGCAATAGGAATAGGCAGCGAATTTACCGGAAATCCGATTGTGCGTAAATTGAGTTTTACCGGTTCTACAGGAGTTGGAAAGCTGCTGATGAAACAATGTTCGGGAACTGTGAAAAAACTTGCGCTTGAGTTAGGCGGCAATGCGCCGTTTATTGTTTTTGATGATGCTGATCTTGAAGCAGCTCTTCCAGGTGCAATGGCCAGTAAATTCCGCAATGCAGGACAAACTTGTGTCTGTGCAAACCGGATTATGGTGCAAAGTAAAGTCTATGATAAATTCACGAAAATGCTCGCTGATGCTACTAAAAAATTGAAAGTAGCTGACGGTTTTGAGGAAGGTGCTGATCAAGGTCCGCTGATCAATGAAGCGGCTGTTTTGAAAATTGAAAGTCATGTTAAAGATGCTCTAGACAAAGGAGCGAAGCTACTTGCCGGTGGTCATAGACACAAACTTGGCGGAACGTTTTACGAACCTACGGTATTATCCGGAGTAACTACAGAAATGCTGGTTGCCAGAGAAGAAACCTTTGGACCGATGGCTCCTGTCTTTAAGTTTGAAACTGAAGAAGAGGCCATTGCGATGGCAAATGATACCGAGTTTGGTTTAGCAGCTTATTTTTACAGCCGTGATATTGGCCGAGTTTGGAGAGTTGCGGAAGGTCTTGAATATGGAATAGTCGGTATCAACGAAGGTATCATTTCAACTGAGGTAGCTCCTTTCGGAGGAGTTAAAGAATCCGGAACAGGTCGCGAAGGTTCAAAATATGGGATTGAAGACTACCTGGAATTAAAGTACCTTTGCATGGGTGGAATTAACGACTGAGTCTGGTTGAGGCATCATTATTAATTTTATATGTTGAGAACAAAGAGTGCGAATTCATGTTGAATTAATGGGGCCGTTGGTGGACTTTCTGCCCAAATCACAGCGTGGACAGACAACACTGACTCTTAGTGGAGAAGCGACAATTGCTGACCTGTTAAAGGAACTAAAGATTAACATAAAGGTTGTTGTTGCTGTTAACGATGACGAAGAAAAGGAATTGGAGCATGTGCTGGTCGATGGAGACGAGGTACTTGTTTTTACTTTGATCAGTGGTGGTTAAGGTTAAATTGAAAATTACAAAAAATAAAGGAGAGCATTATGCCTTACGGCTACACTGGAAAAATACTGCATGTCAACTTAACAACAAGTGAAATTACGGTTGAAGAACCAGCGGAAGAGTTTTACCGGACTTATATGGGAGGCAGTGCAATGGGTATGCACTACGTTCTCAAAGAAACACCTGCAGGAGCAGATGCATTAGGTCCTGAAAATGTACTTGCTTTGTGTACCGGAGTTGTAACAGGTACACCGATTTCCGGACAAAGCCGTTTAACTTCTGTTGCGAAATCTCCGCTTACAGGCTGTATCGGCGATGCACAGGGCGGAGGATATTTTCCTGCAGAAATGAAATTTTCCGGCTTTGATGCAGTAATCATCAAGGGTAAATCTCCAAAACCGGTTTATTTGTGGATGCATCGTGGTGAAGCAGAATTGAAGGATGCAGCACATTTGTGGGGTCTGACCACAGGCGATACTGAGGATAAGCTCAAGGTAGAGTTGGAGGATAAGCGGATTGAGGTTTTGCAAATTGGACCTGCAGGTGAAAATTTAGTGCGTTTTGCCGCCTTGATCAGTATGAGCAACCGCGCAAACGGACGTACCGGAATGGGTGCGGTGATGGGTTCAAAAAATCTAAAAGCCGTTGTTGTTCGTGGAAAACAGAAACCAACAATTGCAGATCCGGAAACATTCAAGAAATTGCAAAAATGGGGTACTGCCAATCTGGAAGCAACAGGTATGGACGGTTTTGGCAAGTATGGAACACCTGGAGTGACTGCTCCACAAAACAAGTCCGGAGGTTTACCAACTTTTAATTTCAATAGCGGAACATTTGATAAAGCAGAAGAAATAGATGGAGTAAAGCTTTATAATGAGCACCTACGTGGTCATGAAAAAGATGATCAGAATCGTTTTGGTAGAGACACCTGTTTCAGTTGTTCAATAAAATGTAAACGAGTAACTGAGATAGCTGAAGGACCATTCAAAACGGATGCAAAATACGGAGGTCCCGAATACGAAACTACTTCGACGTTTGGAAGTTATTGTGGTATTAGCGATATGGATGCTATCATTTGCGCCAACGCTTTGTGCAACATGCACGGGATGGACACAATTTCCTGCGGAGCAACAATTGCTTGGGCCATGGAATGCTGGGCAGAAGGAAAGTTAACTGCAGAGGATACCGGAGGCATCGAGCTGACGTATGGAAATGCTGAAGCAATGGTGAAAATGACAGAACTGATTGCTAAACGTGAAGGTTTTGGAAAAATTCTGGCTGAAGGTTCCCGTAAAGCAGCAGAGATTATCGGACGTGGAACTGAAGATTATTTGATTACCTCCAAAGGTCAGGAAGCGCCTGCGCATATGCCGCAGGTGAAACGCAGTTTGAGCATCATTTATGCGACAAATCCTTTTGGTGCGGATCATGAGTCAAGTGAACACGATCCGGGATATAAAGCATATCCGGAACGTATGAAGTACATCGGCCTGACAAATCCGCAGGAGAAATTAGCGTTGAATAAAGAAATGATGCGCTTTGCGATGGTTACTCAGCATTTAAGCAGTGCAGTTGACAGTCTCTCCGTTTGTGCTTTTATTTTTGGAGCCTCGTTTCAACTTTATGGTGCAGATAAACTGGTTGAGGTAGTCAACGCAGTTACAGGCTGGGATACAGATATAACAGAAATATTAGCAGTCGGTGAACGTCGTCTCAACATGATGCGTGCATTTAATTCCCGTGAAGGTATTGGCAGGGAAGCAGACACACTGTCCAAAAAGATGTTTAAACGTCCTCTTGAAGGAGGAAGATCCGACGGTTATGTCCTCGACGAAAAAGAGTGGGAAGCAGCGTTGGAGGATTATTACCGCTTATGCGACTGGAATGTGGAAACAGGACATCCGTCCCTGAAAAAGTTGGAATCACTGGGTCTGGGCTGGGTAGTTGCCGAGAATGAGGCTCTCTCAAAAGTTGTTTCCTGAAACATTAGCAGAGCTTGTAAATCCTAATTTCCGTGATAGACTGGTGAGAGTTTGTGCCGATTCAAAATAGGATTCCGCTGACAGAATTGAATCCTGAAGAGGATGATTTCTGGAGTCCGGAAGTACTTAAAGAAGTTCATACAAGAAGCCCAAAAATGCTTCAGACCTTTGAAAAGGTCAAGTCAGTGGCTCCTACAAAGACAACGGTGTTGCTTTTAGGTGAGACCGGAGTCGGCAAGGGTACAGTTGCAAAACTTATTCATCAGCACAGCAGCCGTAAAAATGAAGCATTCGTGCATGTACATTGCGGAGCGCTGCCGGATACACTAGCCGAGAGTGAGTTGTTCGGTTATGAAAAAGGTGCCTTTACCGGTGCGGTTAAACGTAAACTTGGACGTTTTGATACTGCTCAGAAAGGAACTATATTTCTGGATGAGATAAATACAATTTCCGGAACCATGCAGATCAAACTGCTTCAGGTTCTACAGGACCGTATTTTTCAACGTGTGGGCGGTGAACATCCGATTGAGGCAGATGTTCGCGTGATTGCCGCTTCTAATTCAGATTTGCAGCAACTTTGTGATGAAGGTCTTTTCCGTAAAGATCTTTATTATCGTCTAAGTGTCTTCCCCCTTGAAATACCTTCCCTTCAGCAACGTTCCGAAGACATTCCGGATTGGGTGAGTTATCTGATTGAATGGTTTAATAAACTGTATTTCAAAGAAATTCAGAATGCGGATCCCTTAGTGGTTAATGCTCTGCAGGAATACTCATGGCCGGGTAATATCAGAGAACTGGAAAACGTTATTGAACGTGCCTACATTCTGGAAAAAACCTCAACTCTCAGGGCTGAAAGTTTTCCGCAGGAATTGTTCAGTGATCTAAATTATCCAACTGAAATTGCGATGGACGTTACTCAGCCTCTTGCAGTAGTTCGTCGTCAAAGCCTGGAGCACATCGAAAGGCAGTATCTCAAGGAATTGATGGCTAAGCATCTTGGACGCGTTAATCGAGCAGCAGAGACCGCAGGGATCACTACCAGACAACTACATAAACTTCTCAGTAAATACGGAATTCGCAAAGAAGAATTCAAACCCGCACCGGCATCCTCTTCAAATAAATAATTACTTTTCTTGAGCCCAGATAATTTTTGAACATGCGTTTTTGAAAACACAGATTCATTAATTTCCGCAATGCTAAGTTATTCAGGTTGAAAAGCTTAAATTCTTGAAATGGCTTTAGCCTGATTCTGTGAAACGTTCTGTGAGTTTAAGACGCTGAATTTTACCTGAAGGACCTTTTGGTAGTTCTTTAAGAAAATAGTAGCGTGAAGGCGCGCGGTAGTCACCCATTGCGGCGGAACATAATTCACGTAATGCGGATTCAAGGACTTCCTCTCCGGGACGTGGAGCAATCGCGGCAGCTACAGTTTGTCCGTAATGTTCATCCGGAAGCGGAAATGCTGCGGCTTCCAGAACTCCTGCATGCCGGTAAAGCACATCATCGATTTCACGTGGAGCAATATTTTCACCGCCTTTGATGATGAGTTCCTTGAGGCGTCCAGTAATAAAAACAAAGCCATCTTCATCCATTTTTCCAAGATCTCCGGTTCGGTACCAACCATCCGGAGTGAATGCGTCTCGGGTGGCTTCCGGATTTTTGAGATAGCCGCGCATCACATTTTGACCGCGTACCTGTACCTCGGATTCTTCTCCGGAAGAAGCTACTTTTCCCTTTGCGTCCGCAACTCTTACTTCGTTACCATAGGCAATTCCGGGTGAACCAAGTTTGTGTAATTCCGGAGCAAGCGGATTTGAAAGCATCGGTGCGGCAGTTTCCGTAATGCCCATCGTTTCAACAATGCTCAGCCCAAACCTTGCTTCAAATGCTTGGTGCAGAGCAGGCGGCAGAGCGGCAGAAGCAGAGCGTCCGAAACGTACTTTTTTCAGTTGAGTTTTCAATTGCGTGTCTTCCTCTGCATTCAACAAATAGGAAAGGATTGTCGGCACAGCGCTGAACCATGTGCATTTTTCTTCAATCATCCATGACCAAAATTTAGAGACCTGAAAGCGCTCAGGCACGACAAGTCCGGAACCGCTGACCAAAGTTCCCATCACAGAAACTGCTTGAGCGTTGATGTGACAAAGCGGTAAAACACATAAGCTGTTGTCTTCAGGAGTCAATTCGTGCGCTATCATTGTATTCCAGCCTCCGTGAAGCAGGCTCTCATGCGTGTGAATTACGCCTTTCGGTTTTCCTGTAGTTCCAGAAGTGTAAATTAGCAGCGCAGCATCTTCTGCTTTGGGAACTGTCTTAGCAGAAAAATTTCCGCCTCTAGTTTTGCTTTGCCAATCCGGAATGCTCTCTGCTTGAAGCGGAATCAACTGAGGTTTGTCTGCAAGTTGAGAAAGCGCCTGCTGTGCTAATTCATGATGTTGTTGATCAACAAATAGATTTGTAGATTCAGCATGTTCTAGAACATATGCTAGAATATCAGCACCGGCCAGAGGATTTGCCAGCAGAACCTGAAAACCACCGTACATTCCGCCCAAAAACAATTCCATTGCAGCTTGTCCGTTACCGAGCAAACCCGTCACGGGAACGTTCGGCGGTAATTCCATGCTTTCTAGATACAGGGCCATTGATTGAGCACGTACTCTAAATTCACTCCAGCTATGGCTGATTCCGCTGTCCGGATAGACGACGAAGGTTTGCTCTGGAGTTTTTTCTGCCTGCAGATCAATCAGACTGCGAATCGTTTGTCCTGTGAGATCCATATTTTGTGTTGTTATGTGTTTTTAATTTACCGTTATTATGTGCTAAATCAGCGTCCATACTTTGTCCAATACTCTCCAAATATCTCCTCAAGGCTTGGTTCAACAGGAGGAATGGGACGTACAATACGCACAATGTTCAGGTAGTGTCGATAGTTTAGATTTTCGCTGATACTGTTGCCGCCCCATGTTCCGCAACCCATCGAGAGTGAAAATGGCAGTCCATTATCAAAACTTCCGCCGGTGGCAAAACAGTGCGCCTGATTTACGATCACACGGCAAGCGGGTAGTTTCAGCCCCATTTTGAGTGGACGTGATTCGTCTTGTGAGTGCAAACCAACTGAATGACCTTTACCCTGAAATTCGTAAATTGCCTCAATCTGCCTGCAGGCATCTTCAAAATTTGCTGCTCTGTAGACGGTCAAAACCGGACAAAGTTTTTCACCGGAAAATGGGTGCTCCCGTCCGGTTCCGCTTTCTTCAACCATCAGCAATTTAAGCTTATTAATTTCAGGTCGTTGAAGCCCTGTTGCTTTGGCAATTTCAGCAGCGGACTTTGCGATTAAATCCTGATTGAGCCGGCCTTGTATCCATAAAGCATTTTGTAAATTTTGCGATTCTTCCGCACTCAGCATTGTACCACCCTCCTTTTCCAGAGCGGCAACCGCTTTTTCATAAACTTCATCCACAATCACAACGCTGTTTTCAGAGGAACAACTGGTTGCGTTGTCAAATGATTTTGAGGCAGTAATTTTTTTTGCGGCAGAAACTAGATCAGCAGTTTCATCGATCAGTGTTGAAACATTTCCGGCACCAACACCAATCGCCGGAGTTCCACTACGGTATGAGGCACGGACATTGTTTTGTGAACCGGTGACTACGATGAGATCAACCAGCTGCATTAATTCATGAGTCGCTTCTTTGCTGACTGGAGTCGGTAGTTTCTGGATGAGGTTTTCCGGAAGTCCTGAACGTCGCAGAACATTTTGCAGCAAATCCACAACCCGCTGGCAAACCGCTTCACCCTTTGGAGAAGGCGCGAGAATAATGGCGTTACGTCCTTTGAGAGCGTTTAGGGTTTTGTTGAGTGGAGTGGCGATTGGATTTGTTGAGGGTGTAACTGCACCTACTACACCGACGGGACGTGCAATTTCAACTAAGCCCTGTTCCGGAAGTTCCCTGATGATTCCGCAGGAAGGCGTGTTTTTTAAATCCCGCAAGAGCCCCAGTGTTTTACGGTGATTCTTAATAATTTTGTCTTCGACATTACCGAGACCTGTCTCAAGAACTGCCTGTTCCGCAAGTGAACGGTTAGTTTCGGGTTCAATAACAGCCCAGGCTAAGCCGACGATTAATTCGTCTACAACTTCCTGACTGGCCGTTTCAAATTGTACTTGTGCCGCCCGTGCTTGAGCAACGACTGTTTCAACCGTGGTTTGGGGCATTTTAACTTTTTAGCAGCCTGCGGGCAAATCCCTTTGCAGTGGAGTCGCCGGAGTTTTTTTAGATAGTTTGAATTGCCTGAGCCTAACTTACAAATAGCATTTGGATTAGCTGAAATTTCGCTCTGCAAATAGTGCTGAAATACTATGTAAATTCATTGTCTGTGTCAAGTATAATTAGCTTTAACTATGCTTATGAGGATTTGAAAATTATTGCAAATAAAATAATTGAAAAAATATTTTACCAAAATAAATTGTTCGAATGTTTTTTCTTGACATCAATATTTAATGCCTGTAGATATTGTTACGGAAATCGTCACGTGGTGTGATGATGTAAATTAGTGAAATTATCACATGGTGTGATAATGGAAATATGCAGATAATAATTTAGTGGGGGCTGAAATGAAAAATTTCAAAGTTTCAAAACTGGTAAAATTTGGTTTTACTACAGTAATCGGTTTATTAATGGCGGGAGCCGGAACGGCCGGTACTTTTGAATGTAAGGTTAAGAATAGCAGTATGGCTAAACCGGCGGGATTTCCCAGTCGTGCATTAACCATGATTGTTCCGTATGGACCTGCCGGAGGTTCAGGACAAGTATCTTCAGCAATGGCGGAAGCAGTAACCGGTCATACAGGCGTAAACATTAACCGTGACCATAAGCCAGGAGGTTCCGGTACAGTAGGAATGACAGCTTATATGTCTGCACCGGCTGACGGATACACAGTCCTGGAGCATATTGATGATGCATCATCTGCCCATGCTTTGGATTCAAGTAAGCCAAATCCTGCTGTGGACCTGATACCGCTTGTAACTTCACAGGTGACGTTCTCACAGATATATATACGTACCAATGAGACACGTTACAATGACTGGGCTTCATTTGTGAAATATGTTAAAGCACAAAATGGAAAATCGACCATCGCTAATGTGTCAAAAGAAGGTTCGATGGAGCGAGTAACGATGAAATTCATCACTGAAGGCGCAGGCTTGAAGATTCAGCAAATTTCCTTTGACAAGGGTGCTCCGCGTTACGGTGCGTTGCTGGGCGGACAAGTTGATGCTTTATTTGAACAACCCGGTGATGTTAGAAAGTTCCTTGACGCAAAGAAATTCAAGCCAATTCTGACAGTTTTTAACGAACGTCCATCCGTCTTTGCAGATGTTCCTACACATAAAGAAATGGGATATAACTTTGAACCTCTTTTGCGTTTCCGCGGATTTTTCGTTAATGCTAAAGCACCGTCTGATCGGGTGAAGTGGTTGCAATGGGCCTTTCAGCGTGCATATTGTCAGGACAGCTATCAAAAATTCAATGACTCAAAATACATGGGTGTGATAGATAGTTACCGTGACACTGCAGGTGCGAAAGAACTTATTACCAGTACTATTGCACAATATAGAGAAGTCTATAAAGCAATGGGTCTGAAACTTAAATAAGACTCTCAAATATTAGCTTAAACTCCAAAATTCCCTTTTCGTAAACGTGTCAGGTGAAATTCTGCCTGACACACTTTCCTAAAATTTCGAGAAAAATTGATGTCCAGGTTAAAGACAACTCATATCGTTGAAACACTGATCTGGTTAACTATTATTGCAGTTTTTTTTGTTTACTCGTTTGAGTTTAATCAGGAAATTGAAATATATATCTTTGGTGCAACAGGCTGGCCCAGGGTAATCTTAGGACTTCTTTTACTGGTTACAATGGGTAATTTTCTGCACCTATACAAAAAAGGTTCTGAGGTTCAGAAAGGCAGGGTTGGCATCACAGATCAGGAAGAAAACATTTCCTATGACAGCCTCTATTCAATCTGGAAACTGATTGCAATCTTGAGCCTTCCGCTCATCTTTGCCTGGTCGCTTAAACCTGTTGGCTTTTATTCGGCCACTCCTATTTTCATTGCTCTCACAATCTTACTACTGGGTGAAAAACGGATCAAATGGGTTTTGGGAATTACTTTATTCATTTATTTGTTGTTGATAGTTTTGTTCATGGTCATCCTTAATGCACCACTACCGCAGGGCAATATATCTCCTTTTTATGATTTCAGTGCCTTCATGTTGACTTTAAACACCAATCTACACCAATCGTTGAATTTTTAAGGTTTATATGATTGACAACTTTATCTCTGGCAGTGCCGCTCTTTTTGGAGATCCTTTCACAATCGGAATATTTATCTTTGGTGTAATTGGCGGAATGTTGTTTGGCGCTATCCCTGGCGTAAGTATGCTGACTCTTGCAGCGATTCTCCTGCCTTTCACAGCCAGTCTGGAACCTGCACAAGGAGTAATGCTCTTTGCGGTGATTTATTGTACAGGCACCTACGGTGGTGCTATTACAGCGATCCTGTTCAATATTCCAGGGGCTCCTGAAAATGCACCTACGGCATTTGACGGCTATCCCATGACTCTCAAGGGTCAATCCGGTAAAGCAGTTGGGGCTGCGGTTTTGTGTTCCGCAATCGGTGGTGTTTCATCTGCCTTAATAATGATGGCTGCAACCGAACCGCTGGCGAACTGGGCAATTTCAAATATAGGTCCACCTGAAATCTTTGCTTTGGTTTTTTTCGGACTGGCGGTAGCTTCCTCAGTAGGTGGCAGGACAATGTGGAAAGGCTGGATGTCCGTGTTACTCGGTCTGTTGGTTGCCACAATCGGCCAGGATCCGGTTGGAGGAATAAACCGTTATAATTTTGGTTTTGCTGATTTGGCTGCAGGCATCGCCTTTGTTCCTGCAATCATGGGCTTTTTTGCAGTCTCGGAAATTTTTGTGCAGGCAGAAAAAAAAGCTGTTGGTAAATATGAAGCACCTAAGATGAGTCTTGATTTTCCAACATTATTAGAACTCTGGACTCATAAAATAGCAGTGATAAGATCAATGTTCGTTGGCTTCTTTTGTGGTATTCTCCCCGGAATCGGAGCAACACTTGCGGCATTTATGGGTTATGGTGAAGCAGTAAGATGGTCCAAGGACAAAGAATCATTTGGTAAAGGGAATTTGGAAGGAGTGATTTCATCTGAGACTGCAAACAATGCGGCAACAGGTGCAGCGATGATTCCTTTGCTGGCACTGGGACTACCAGGCGGTGCTATGACTGCGCTGATGGTCGGAGTTTTTCAGATGCACGATCTGGAACCAGGACCGATGGTTTTTTATAATTCACCTGATTTAATCTGGATCGTTTTTGCAGCAATGTTCTATGCAAATTTATCGATACTCTTTATAGGTTTAATTGAAACAAAGACCATTTTGTATCTGTTAAAAATACCTTTTCAATTTTTGGCTCCAATGATTTTGCTACTGGCAAGTATAGGTTCTTATATTGGACGAGGACTTGTGCTTGATGTGATAATAATGTTTGGGGCCGGAATTATGGGGTTTTTACTAAGACGCTCCGGATATTCTATCCCCGGTATTGTGCTGGGTATTATCCTTGGTAAAATAGGTGAGCAGAATTTTGCTCAGGGAATGCAGATGGTTCATTACGATGTGCTCGAGTATCTTTCACGGCCAATTTGCCTGTTATTAATAATTGCTGGTTTATTAACTTTTTTTACTGGAATTTACAAAGCTTTGTCATTTTCACTTAAGTCATGAATATGTTGTCAAAAATATGACAACCAAAACTCTCCTTCAAGAAAAATCTTCAATACGTATAATTTTCTGGATTTGCATTGCTGAAATTTTGACAATGCAGGGTGTCTTCACTTTTTCATCCATGCTGCCTTTCTTTCTGGATGAATGGCAACTGGATAGTGTTGATGCAGGCTGGATCAGTGGGATCTACTATGGATCCTATCTGCTTTCAGTCATGATTCTGGTCAGCCTCACTGACTGGATTGATGCAAAAAAGATATACATTACAGGTGTTTTGATAACTCTTGTCAGCTGCGTCGGTTTCGCCCTGTTTGTTGAAGGCTTCTGGAGTGCAATGTTGTTCAGAGTTCTTGGCGGAATAGGTCTGGCGGGTACTTATATGCCTGGGCTTAAAGCTCTGACAGACCGTCTTTCAGGTAGATCAAGGGTTCGTGCAACTTCCTTTTATACCTCATCTTTCGGTGCAGGTAGCGCACTTTCTTTCTTGATTGGAGGTTCAATTCTTGAGTGGTTTCCATGGCAAACAGCTTTCTGGATCGCAGGCATCTGCTCTTTGCTGGCACTGCTGATTGTGGCTGTAGTCCTGGAAAACCGTCCCAACCGTGTTGGCAAGCTCTCCGGACTGGGTTCGCTTGATTTCAGACCGGTGTTAAGAAACAGGAACGCAATGGGATGGATCGCCTGCTATTCAACTCATAATTATGAACTATTTGCTTTCCGCACCTGGATTGTCGTCTATCTTACTTTTGCATTGTCAGGAGTTTCAACAGACTACAACATTCAGCCTTCAGTCATTGTTTTCTTTGGTATATTACTCGGTATGCCAGCCAGCATCATCGGTAATGAACTTGCTATGCGTTACGGTAGAACACGTACGGTAGTCGTCATTATGTTTGTCTCTGCGGTTTTGGCAGTTATGATTGGCAACAGCATAGGACTCTCAGCACCCTTGCTGATCGCACTTGTCCTCGTCTATGGATGCTTTGTCACAGGAGATTCTGCATCAATTACAACCGGTGTGATTGAGAGTGCTGCAGAGGACAAACGAGGTGTAACAATGGCGGTTCATTCTAGTATTGGTTTCATCGGTTCATTTTTGGGTCCTATCGGTTTTGGGATAGTCCTGAACGCTTTTGGAGGTCATAACAATTCGGAGGCCTGGTTTTGGGCCTTTTCTTCAACAGGCATTGTGCTTATAATTGGACCTCTACTCTTATTATTTCTCCGGAATCTTAATAATAAAATTCCATAACAATACTGTTGAAGTTGATTCACCCTCAGTTGTCAGTTTCCGATCAATAATAAATTTATCGGTTAATTTGAGTCTGATTTATGCTATTGATCGACCTTTTAATAAAATATGAAGCAAGCAAAAAAAGAAATTGGCCATCGAGAATTTGTTTTTCTGATGGCATTGTTGATGTCAATGACGGCATTATCCATTGATGCTATGTTGCCGGCTTTGGGGCAAATAGGACAGAGTTTGAATGTTCAAAATCCCAATGATACACAAATGGTGATTTCAGCCGTTTTCCTGGGTATGGCCGGTGGTTTATTACTTTATGGTCCCTTATCTGACTCATATGGTAGGAAAAATTCTCTTTATCTGGGAATCGGGATATTTTTAGTGGGCATAATTATTTCCATCTATTCCACTAATTTTAGCTTCATGTTAATGGGACGGTTGCTTCAAGGATTTGGTTCTGCGTCTGCTAGAGTCGTCACCGTTGCCTTGATTCGTGATCGTTTTGAAGGCAGTGAAATGGGACGAATGATGTCCTTGATCTTAGCCGTTTTTATTATGGTACCTGCAATGGCTCCTTCTATTGGTCAAGGTATTTTATATGTTGCTGATTGGAGAGCTATATTTTGGTTTATTTTTGCATTGGGAATTTTTGGAGGACTATGGCTTAATATTCGACAACCAGAAACTTTAACTGCTGAAAATAGACGCAGTTTTACATTTTCCATCATCTATTCAGGTATTAAAGAAACTCTCAAAAACCCGATTTCACGGACTTATGCCATAATTTCCGGGATTATTTTTGGTGCTTTTATCGGCTACTTAAGTTCAGCCCAACAGATTTTCCAGCTCCAATACGAGCTAAAAGACAGTTTTCCTCTTTATTTTGGAGGATTGGCTTTAGCCATAGGTGTGTCTTCTTTCGTTAATTCCAAATTAGTGATGAGATTTAAAATGGAAGCACTCTGTCAAACTGCAATGATTATCATTACTATTGTCTCATCATTTTTTATGATTTATATGTTTACTTTGGAAGGTGATCCCAGTTTGACAATACTGATGATGTATTTGTTGGTGATTTTCTTTAATGTTGGCATCCTATTTGGAAACCTGAATACGCTTGCTGTCCAGCCTTTGGGTCATATTGCAGGTGTTGGAACATCAATCGTCGGTTCTGTGCAAACTATATTTTCGGTAGGACTGGGTGGTTTGATTGGACAACTTTATAATGGTACGGTGATTCCGTTAATTTCCGGCTTTTTTGCTTGTGGACTTTTGGGTTTATTATTATTTTTGAAACTTCAACATCATATCAAAAAACATAATTTGTATAGTCCTGCCAAATAGCTTTGATGGCTTCAAAAAAAGTTGTCATTCCCGCGAAAGCGGGAATCCAGGAACTTGTAAGTATCTGAAATGATTGTCCTCAACCTGATCGGGGAATGACAAACATTGTAGTCATAAAGACTATTTACGGGACCATCAGCTTTGTCTTGGTATCAATATTACAGATTAACTCATTTCGATCAAAATGGAGAAATCAAAGCATCCATCATATTAAAGTGCTCCTTAGAGGGTGAGACGACACGTCTAAAACCATGCCAGCACAAAGCAAATTATTAATACCCACCCTTTACGAAATAGACCTACAAATTTGCACAAAATGACTTAGCAAGGTGCGTTATAGCGATTCGCTCAAGATGATGTATATTTGAATGGAAATGCATTGAGTTCAAACGTTTTGTCAACATCAACATCTCATTTAGCTTTGTGAACTTGATTGATTGTAAGAGGTCTTTTATACTGTTATTTCAATAAATATTCTTCCACATATTGTTACAGGATATCATGTCAGTTCTTATCAACAAGAATACAAAATTACTGGTTCAAGGAATCACCGGTTCCCAGGGAATGCTCCACACCAGAGGTTGTAGAGATTACGGGACCAACGTAGTAGCCGGCGTTACTCCCGGCAAAGGTGGGCAGAACTTTGAAGGTGTACCGATTTTTAACACGGTTCAGGAAGCAGTACAAGCAACCGGTGCAAATGCATCAATGATTCTGGTTCCCCCGCCTTTTGCGGCGGATGCCATCATGGAAGCTGCTGATGCGGAAATACCACTGATTGTTGCAATCACGGAGGGTGTACCGGTTGTGGATATGGTAAGTGCTGTTTCTTTTGTACGACAAAAAGGCTCACGGCTGATTGGTCCAAACTGTCCGGGTATCATTACTCCAGGACAATGTAAAATTGGCATTATGCCTGGACCGATTCATAAAGTTGGTTCCGTAGGAATTGTTTCACGTTCCGGAACTCTCACTTATGAAGCAGTCGGTCAAATCAGCAAAGTCGGATTAGGACAATCAACTTGTATCGGAATTGGTGGAGATCCGGTAAATGGTACAAATTTCATTGATTGCCTTAAACTATTTGAAGAGGATGAACAAACGGAATCAATAGTTATGATAGGTGAAATTGGTGGAGATGCAGAAGAACAGGCTGCAGCTTTTGCAAAAGATAATGTTTCTAAACCGATTGTGAGTTTCATTGCCGGACAAACAGCGCCTCCAGGAAGACGTATGGGACACGCGGGTGCAATCATTTCCGGTGGTAAAGGAACTGCTGCTGAAAAAATGAGTGCCCTGCAGGAAGCAGGAATTCACGTGGTTAAAACTCCGGCAGAAATCGGTGAAAAAATGCTCGAAGTTATAGCTAAAGCCTGAGCTTATCTCCGTGCAGTGGTCTGTGCTTCAAATACATGCTGGACCAGAATGTTCTTAGGAATGTCTTAAGTATTTACTTTGAATCTTTATGTCGAATCTTTATTTCCAGAAAGCTGTGAACTTTAATCAGCTTCTTGCTAAAGCACTGTATTGTTTAGACTAAGAAGGTACTGCACTGGGGATTGCTGAGATTATCGCACGTTGTATACGGGGGTCTGTCTGCAGAGTGGAAATGATTTTTTCGATGTTTTTATATTCGAAATATTTGCAGAAAATGGAGAGGTAAAGTTGGTTGATGCGCTTTTCTGTTTTTGAACCATTCCTTGTTTCGACTTCTACGATTCTGCTTGCGATCTTGTTTACCAGCCAAGGCATTTCTTCAAACTTATGCCGGAATAAACCAAAAATTTCCGCAAAAACCTCTATCAGAGAAACAGAGAATTCATCATTAAGTGCCTCTGGTTCTATATTGTAGTAGTTGCTGACACGTTGTTTTATGTGTTCCAGCATCCTGCCTTGAAGCATGTTGATCAGCAGTTGCATCGCCTGCTTCTCATCACAGTTTGATTCATCGGAATCGGACTCAGCAAGCGACTCCAGACAATCAGCTATAACCAGTGTATAGGGACTGATATTTGACATTTTTACTGAAGACCAGCAGAAAATCTGAGAGATTTTCTTTGCATGGTTTACCTGAAAAAAAGTTTAAAAAGAAGCATTGACAATACCCGAGCAATGCTAAAAAAGCCATCCCACAATTTTATAAAGCTTGTTTGTTATTTGCAAGCAGATTGGGAAAAATATTCATTATTCTTTTCTTAGCGTGAGTTGTGCAAAGCGCACACCATTAGTATCTTCCCATTTTGATTAGATAATCAAGAGTTGATTTAAAGTAAAATTGTTGTGTGCATTTAGTTGCATTCAATGATCATCTCCGGATTATCTTCCCAACTTGCAACTGTTAACACGCGATATCCTGTCTGGCAGATCAGCTCTGATTTGCGGTAACAATAGAAAACATGTGGTGGGCAAGAGACATAATACTGACTGTCTGAACGCGGCATTTCCTGCATTGCAGCGTTACCGGTGCAGCCTGTAATGATGGTGGTCAACAGCATGAACAACCCGCGTGACATTTCACTCCTCTAAAGTTATCCGGATCGGCTGATGATCAGAAGCCGCGGTTTCTGTGTTGACAGAAACTTGATGAATTTGCGGAGAGAGGTTTTGACTGAGAAAAAAATAATCACGGCAATGCGGACCATTTTTCCATTGTTTGTGATCAAAAATTCCGCAGGTTGGGCTCCTGTCATTTTCCGGGTTTACTACATTCCAGGCATCAAGCAGATCCGGAACACCTTCAGCAAAGGCTGACGTTATCAGTTGATATGAAGCACTTTCCGGAACGAAATTAAAATCACCGCAGATCAGCATTTTTTCCGAACGTTCTATGCGGGCAAACGGAGTATTTGGAAAGTCGAGTCCAGCTTCTCGTGATTGTGCGCAGGCTTCTTCATGCAGTTCAAGGATACGTTGAACTTGTGCCAACTGTTGTTTTTCTGAGAAAAATTCAAGATGCGTGTTCATCAATCGTAAAGTGCCGGAGCCTGTACTGAGCAGCAATTCAGTCGTCTGCCTTGACATAAATCTTGCTTTTGGATCAGCAGGTGAAGGTAGTATATGATGCAGTACTTGAAGAGGTGAACGGCGAGTCAAGATCAAATTACCGAATTGCCTGCGTCCACCGTCTTTTCCTCCGGAACGGTCTTGTGACGCACCGTAAAAAATCTCATAGTCAGGAAATAACTTTTGCAGTTCACTAACTTGATCACTGCCGTTAGCTGTCTCAGGATCGTTGCGTGAAACTTCCTGCAGACACAAAACATCGGGCAGTCCGTCCTGCTGAACAACATCCGCAATTCTGTACAAATCAATACGACCGTCCACACCTTTCCCATACTGAATATTCCAACTTACGATAGTCAACATTTTATTTTAATTTGTTACAAATTTACCAAGCATAGTTTGCCCTTTAATTCCAGTCAGCTTGACAGCAAGAAGTTGGTTCCGCAAATCAGCTTCATGCGTTTCTTCAAGGACAACCTTGATAAAATTATCTGTGTAACCACTCACATTAGCTTCCGGTTTTTTGGATTCCCAAAGTACATTCCGGGTTTTTCCAAGAAATCGTTGATGAAAGTCACGGCGTTTTTTAGTGCTTAATTCACGTAATATTTCACTGCGTTTTTGTTTGATCTGAGGGTGTATTTGTTCCTTCAGTTGAAAAGCAGGGGTTCCCTCACGTGCAGAAAACGGAAAAACGTGAAAATATGTAAGCGGAAGTTTATCCAATAAATTCAAAGTGTTTTCAAATTCCAACTCACTTTCTTCCGGAAAACCAACCATTACGTCAGTGCCAATACACAGATCCTGAACTGTTTCAAAAGCACGCCATATTTCATCTGCATACTGAGCAGCAGAATAACGGCGTTTCATTTTTTTTAAAATAGTATCAGCGCCTGACTGTACAGGTAAATGGAAAAACGGGACCAATTTATGCTGCGGATCATTCATATACTGCAAAAGAATTTCCGGAACAGTTGTCGGTTCAATTGAACTTATCCGGATACGTGACAGTCCGGGAAGACTGTTGAGATAATCAACCACATCCACAATTGTCAATTTGCCTATTTGATAAGTACCAACGTTCACACCGGTTATCACAATTTCCCGGACACCTTCTTTAACCAGCATTGAGGCTTCTTCCTGCAAATTCTGGAATTCCCGGTAACGGGAACGACCCCGTGCAAAAGGAATTATACAGAACGAGCACATGAAATCGCAACCGTCCTGTATCTTCAACGAGGCACGTGTATTTTGCAGCACTGCTGCATTGTTAACATGAGGTACTGTGACTATTGCAGTGTTGATCTCCGCTGAAGTTGTTATTGTCTGCAAGGCATGGAGATCCTCTTTTGCTTGCAATTTAAATTGTTTATCTACCTCAATTGACGAAGAGGATTTCCCTTCTCCGGACAGCCGCTGCTGAGCGTGTATTGATTCCTGCGGATTATTGGCTGGTTTCGAAAAAGAATGCGGAACTACAGGTGCGCTAAAAGTGTTTTTGTTTATTTTAGGACGTACAATTAAAGGTGGACCTGCAGGGTCGACTTGTTGCAAATAATCAGTAAGCCGCATTTTTTCTTCGCTGCCGATTACCAGTTTTACACCTTCGATACTTGCAATTGCCTGTGGATTGATCTGGGCATAACAACCAACGACAGAGATCATTGCCTCAGGATTCAAGCGGTGAAGTGTCCGAATTGCCTGGCGGTTTTTTGCATCGCTGTGTTCTGTGACTGTACAGGTGTTGACTACGCAGATGTCCGCGGATTCCGTGTCCGGAACAACTCGGTATCCCTGCTGTTCAAAACGGCGGGCTAATACATCGGTTTCAGATTGATTGAGTCGGCAGCCAAGTGTATGAAAAGATACACGATTTAAGGTAGGTGCTAAACCTGTAATTTGCTCTTCCGAAGCCAAATAAGCGGTATCAGCGGAAAGATCAGGTTCAGGCAAAAGAGACATATTGTGGATTAACTGGTGGACTGTGGAAGTTCCTCCTGGTAATAATGCATGGTTTTGAGAAATGTTTCAATACTAATTGAGTTCAGAGTCGCAATTGTTATTTCATCAATTTCAAGCATGATTTGTGAAAGTGCCTGTCCAATTTCAGTTTCATCCGCGGCCTCGTGTTCAACAGGAGGTTGTCGTATATCTTCAAATATTTCAACAATATCCAAGAGCGTGATACGTTTTGTGTTGCCGATAAAACGGTAACCTCCACCTGCACCACGGACAGAACCGACTAAGCGTGCCCGCACTAAAGAATGAAGAACTTTCACCAAATGATGCGAGGAGATATCGTATTTGTTCGCAATTTCTGTGGCGGAAAGGTGTCTCTCCGGTGTACTTGCTAATTCCAAAATTGAGAATAAGGCAAAACGTGTTGCTTTATTTAGTTTCATTATTGATGGCGAATAAAAGGTTTGTCGCTGTTATTTTGCAGTGCAGGGTTCAATCGGCGACATTTTTTTCAAGTTGAATGAAAGGCCCTCCACGCATTCCCTGACTGCGGAAAAAAGACATGTTCAGATGATCACTGCGTGCGAGCATAGTACGGACTTTTTCAATCCCAGTTTCTTTAAAATGCAGACAGATGCTGTCAAAAAGTTTGCTGCCGACTCCCATTTCTCTCGCTTCATTATGCACACCTAACGCAAAAACCCAACCGCAGGGAGGAGAACCAAATTCCCAGGCACGGACTTCTCCAAGTATATATCCGCAAAAATGATGCTCAGTTTCTGCAACGAGGAAAAAACCGGACTCCCCGTTTCCAAAACGTTCAAAGGCGGCCTGCCAATAATCATTTTTTTCGATACCTGTGTTTTGAGCATCCAGCTTAATTATCTCAGTGAGATCATTCTGCACCGCGTCTCGAATAAGAGTATTCTCTTCTGCTTTAAATAATTTGGATTCAGCAGTATTAGGCAATTTATCTTTTTTCATATCATAAGAATTCAAACTTGACACTCTGTTAGCTAAAATGTAACTTGTATTCCTAAACAAGTAATTCAGTACTTGTATCTAAGCATAATATCGATGTGACGCACTGTCAAAGCTTTTTTAGCAATTGGCAAAAGTTCCATCATTACAAGGAGGCAAAATAAATAATGATAGAATTTAACACAAAACCGGAGCAATATCAACACTGGTCACTTGAACTAGATGGATCTGTAGCCACGCTCAAATTAGGAGTGAACGAAGACGGCGGACTTCAGCCCGGATACAAATTAAAACTTAATTCCTACGATTTAGGAGTTGATATTGAATTGCACGACGCAGTCCAGCGTTTACGTTTTGAACATCCGGAAGTCAGAACAGTTGTTCTCACCTCAGCCATGGAGAAAGTTTTTTGTGCCGGAGCAAATATAACAATGCTCGGACTTTCAACCCATGCTCACAAAGTGAATTTTTGTAAATTCACCAACGAAACACGTAACTCGATTGAAGATGCTACGAGTTTTTCCGGACAAACCTACATCAGCGCCATTAACGGTACTGCGGCCGGAGGAGGGTACGAACTGGCACTTGCGAGCGATTATATCATACTCGTTGATGATAGTTCCAGTGCAATATCACTTCCGGAAGTCCCTCTTTTAGCCGTACTTCCCGGAACGGGCGGACTCACTAGAGTTGTAGATAAACGTAAAGTACGCCGAGATCACGCAGATTATTTTTGTACAGTCACTGAAGGTATGCGTGGAAAACGCGCGGTTAAGTGGAAACTGATAGATGAACTTATTCCACGTTCAAAATTTATTGAAAAAGTAAAGGAACGCGCCCTTGAATTTGCGGCAAAATCCTCACGTCCGGAAAACGAAAAAGGCATTATACTCACCCCGCTAAATCGTAAAATTGAAGAAGATCGAATTATTTACGATCACCTCAGCATTGAATTTGAACGCCAGTCCGGCATCGTTAACCTTACTGTCCACGCACCTGAAGGTGATTTGCCTTCCACTCCAGAAAGCATCCAGGCGGCAGGCGCGAATTATTGGCCGTTAGCGATGGCACGTGAGTTGGACGACGCAATCATGCATTTGTCATTTAATGAACTCGAACTTGGAACATGGGTTCTTAGAACCAAGGGTGATGCGGATCAGGTATTTGCGGTCGATCAAACCTTAATTCAACATCAGGAGCATTGGCTGGTTCGTGAAATCATGCTTAATTTGAAACGTGTTTTCAAACGTCTTGATCTGGTAGCCCGTAGCTTAGTCGCATTGATAGAACCTGGAAGTTGCTTTACAGGCACTTTACTCGAACTTGTTTTAGCCGCTGATCGCAGTTATATGCTCGAGGGCACGTTTGAGGATACCGATGAGGTCCCGGCAATGCTGCGACCCACAGAAATGAATTTCGGAGCCTTACCCATGTGCAACGATTTGACGCGCTTGCAAACACGTTTTATTGATGATGCTGAAAGTGTGGAAAACGTACGTAATGAAATTGCTCATAACTTGGATGCGGCCGCTGCTGATGAACTGGGTTTGGTGACTTTCATTCCGGACGATATTGACTGGGAAGATGAAGTCCGGATTGCAGTGGAGGAACGGGCGAGTTTTTCACCGGACGCACTGACAGGGATGGAAGCATCTTTACGCTTTGCCGGTCCGGAAACAATGGAAACGAAAATTTTTGGTCGGTTGACTGCATGGCAGAACTGGATTTTTCAACGTCCAAACGCGGTCGGAGAAGAAGGTGCACTCAAACTGTACGGTACCGGAAAACAGTCTAATTACGATAAAAAAAGGGTTTAACCCAGTCTAATCAAAAGCTAAACACATTCACACAGGTTTTTTTATGAGTATTAACTACAATGAGAAAATTCCGAACAATGTCGATTTAAGCAGTGACCGTCGACTCCAGCGCGCTTTAGAACAGTGGCAACCTGGATACCTAAACTGGTGGGAGGAACTTGGTCCTGAAAAAAGCACAGATTTAGAAGTTTATTTGCGTACTGCGATCAGTGTTGAAAAAGACGGTTGGGCACATTTTGATTATGTTAAAATGCCGGATTATCGCTGGGGTATTTTTCTGACACCTTCAGATTCTGATCGTAGCATTGATTTCGGAATTCATAAAGGACAGCCTGCATGGCAGGAAGTTCCGGGTGAATACCGCTCAGAATTACGCCGGTTGATCGTGACGCAGGGTGATACAGAACCTGCTTCAGTTGAGCAACAACGGCAGTTGGGAAAAACTTGTCCCTCACTTTACGATCTACGTAATCTATTCCAGATCAATGTGGAAGAAGGCCGACATTTGTGGGCCATGGTTTATTTGCTGCAGGCTTACTTTGGTCGTGACGGTCGTGAAGAAGCGGAAGCAATGCTCGAGCGGCATTCCGGTGATCCTGACAAACCGCGGATTCTGGAAGCATTTAATGAAGAAACTCCGGACTGGCTCTCCTTTTTCATGTTCACATATTTTACTGACCGTGACGGAAAATTTCAGTTAGCATCATTAGCAGAATCTGGATTTGATCCGCTTGCGCGTTCGTGCCGTTTTATGCTCACAGAAGAAGCGCATCATATGTTTGTTGGAGAAACCGGTGTTGGTCGTGTTGTGCAACGAGCCTGTGATTTAATGAATGAGCACAAAATAAGAAGTTCCGCTGCAGAAGTTGAAGTGCGAAAATATGGTGGAATTGATTTGCCGACTATTCAAAAATATTTAAATTTTCATTTCAGTGTTTCAGTTGATTTGTTCGGACAGGAACTCTCCACAAACGCCGCCACTTATTACAATACTGGAATTAAGGGACGTTTCGGTGAAAGTAAAATTAAGGATGATCATTTACTGCATGATTCAAGTTATTCAGTTCTGGAGTTGAAAGGCGACAAGATTGTCAACGTAGATGCTCCGGCACTTAACGCTGTTAACGAACGTTTGCGTGATGACTACATTGTTGATTGCGATTTAGGCGTCCGCCGCTGGAATAAAATTATTGCGGATTCCGGGATAGATTTTAAGTTGAAATTACCGCACCGTGCTTTCCACAGGGGCATTGGACAATTTTCGGAAATTCAGGCTGATCCGCAAGGCAATATCATCACACAAGCCGAATGGGATCGTCTTCATCACGAGTGGTTGCCTACACAGGAAGACAAAGAATATATTCAATCTCTAATGCATCCGGTTACTGAACCAGGCAAAATAGCAGGTTGGATAGCACCGCCTAAAAGTAAATTAAATCGACATCCGTTTGAATTTGAGTTTGTACGATTTAATTGATTCTCGGGTTGAATTTATTGCCACGGATAAACGCGGATAAAACGGATTTGTTCTTTAATATTAGCCGCTAATAAAGAGAAGCGAGCTTATGTATTTAGTGATATTTAGCCTGCTTAGTGGCTAAATATCCGATCCAATACACGAAATTTTATGGCTTGAAAAAAAAGAAAAAATGCAAAAAAACACTGTATCGATCGATACTTCGCAAAGTCCGGCAAAAATTGATTTTTCTCCGGAATTCAATGTAGCAGTTCCGTTCATAGACCGCCATTTGCACGAAGGCCGCAAAGACAAAGTCATTATCCGTGAAACCGGTGGTGAAGAAGTAACATACGGTCAATTGTCCGAGCGTGTCAATCAGTCCGGAAATGCTCTCAAAAAACTCGGACTGAATTCCGGAGACCGGTTGTTGATGATGGTCAAGGATTCTGCGGAATTTTTCTATTTATTTTGGGGTGCAATTAAGGCCGGTATCGTTCCGGTTCCACTCAATACACTGCTGCGTGCAAAAGATTATGCCTTCATGATTGAGGACTCAGGATGCGCCGCTGTTGTCTATTCTACGGAATTCCGAAATGAAGTAGAACCTGCTCTGGAAATGCTTTCAGTTAAACCGGAAATAGTTTTGCTGACTGAAGGCGAATCCGGATGTTTTCTGGAAAAAATGAATTCTGCAGATTCTGAACTTGAAGCTGCTCCTGCGTCCGCTACTGATGATTGTTTCTGGCTCTATTCTTCCGGAACAACCGGCAGGCCGAAAGGCGCAGTTCACAGTCACCGTGACATGGTTATTAGCAGTCAGTATTACGGTAAAGACACTCTAGGTGTCCGTGAAGACGATATTTGTTTTTCTGCGGCAAAACTCTTTTTTGCTTACGGATTAGGAAACGGTATGACCTTTCCGTTGTGGTCTGGAGCAAGTTGTATTTTGTTTCCTGCACGCCCCACTCCGGACACCACTTTTGAAGTGATTGAACGTTTTAAGCCGACTATTTATTTTGGTGTACCCACGCTTTATGCTGCGCAGTTACAGTCACTCGAAAATTCAGGCAGCGGAAATTCTGCTACTCCGGACTTTTCTTCGCTGCGTGTTTCTGTCTCTGCGGGAGAAGCTTTGCCGGCCGATATTTTCCGGCGTTGGAAAGAAAAGACCGGAACCGTTATTTTGGATGGAATTGGTTCCACGGAAGCGTTGCATATTTTCATTTCAAACCGTGCGGATGATATCAAAGCCGGAAGCAGTGGACGGATGGTTTTAGGGTATTCTGCAAAAATTATTGCTGAAAATGGAAAACAAGTTCCACAGGGTGAGGAAGGTAGTTTGTTGATACAAGGCGATTCTACATGTAAATATTATTGGAATAATCCGACCAAAACTGCTGAAACAATTGCGGATGGTTGGCTCAATACCGGAGACACTTATCATCAGGATGAGGAAGGTTATTTCGTCTACGGCGGACGCAGTGACGACATGATGAAAGTCGGTGGAATCTGGTGTTCGCCTTTTGAAATAGAAGCTAAATTGGTGGAACATTCTAAAGTTTTGGAGGCAGCTGTTGTTGGACGTAAAGACGAGTCCGGATTGGTCAAACCTGAGGCGCATGTGGTGCTAGTAGATGGCACAGAAGCGTCTGAAGATACAACCGGAGAGTTGCTCCAGCTTTGCAAAAGCGGACTTGCTCCTTACAAATATCCACGCTGGTTTCAGTTTCCGGAAGAGTTACCGAAGACTGCAACCGGCAAAATCCAACGTTTTAAACTCCGTTCAAGCTAAATATTGCT
>JABGPG010000293.1 GCA_018645085.1 Deltaproteobacteria bacterium | reverse complement strand
ATTCGGCGACAGATTTTTCTCAATTAACGCATCACGCAGTTGAAGAGTTTCCCACTGCAAGCGGCCCGGTAGATTATGCTTTGTTTGTCAAAGGTAAATTGCTAGGTATGATTGAAGCTAAAAGATTAAGCTTGGGGGCTGAAGGAGTTTTAGGACAAACCAAAAGATATTCCAAAGGTGTAGCAAACTCCATTGGTGAATGGCGTGAGTATAAAGTCCCATTTCTATACTCCACAAATGGGGAACTGATCTTTCATCTGGATGTGAGAAGAGAAAAAAACACCTCTTATGAACTGACAGATTTTCATTCTCCACAGGCCCTGTGGGAAAGGCTTAATCGCACTTCAGAACAAGCTGAAGAATGGTTTCAAACGAAAAATGTAGACGAAAATAAACTCCTCAGACCCTACCAAATCAAAGCTGTTGAAGCGGTCGAAAAAGCAGTGATTTCCGGTAAGCGAAAGATGTTGCTGGCGATGGCCACCGGAACCGGAAAAACCTTTACAATGGTTTCCTCCATTTATCGACTTTTAAAGTCAGGTTATGCCAAAAGAATTCTTTTTCTCGTCGATCGTCGGGTCTTAGCCGCGCAAACCATTTCTACAATTGCCGCATTTGAAACTCCGGAAGGATCAAAACTTGACAAATGTTACGAGGTTTATAGTCAGAAGTTCCGAAAGGACGATTTTGAAGAGGATGAAGCATATGATCCAAAAGTATTACCGGAAGAATATCTGATTCAGCCACAGGCCAAACACACCTTTATTTATGTTTCCACAATTCAAAGAATGTCTATCAATTTATTAGGGAAAGAGGCTGTTAGTGATTTTGAATATGATGTTGAGGCTAGTAAGCTGGATATTCCGATTCATACATTTGATGTGATTATTGCGGATGAATGTCATCGGGGTTATTCCGCAAACGAAACAGGTCGCTGGAAATATGTGCTGGATTATTTTGATGCAGTCAAAATCGGTTTAACGGCCACTCCGGCTACACACACGCTGGCCATGTTTCAGCATAATATTTTTACTTACAGCACAGAAGAGGCTGTACTTGATGGATTTTTGGTGAATTATGATGCGGTAAAAATTAAATCCGCTATTCACTTCAACGGGGCTTTTCTCAGAGAAGGCGAATTGGTCGGCGAGATTGACACCGAAACCGGAGCGGAAAAGCTGGATCAATTAGAAGATGAACGGGGATTTGCGGCAGAGGAAATTGAAAAGAAGATTACTGCCCCTGATAGCACAAGAAAAATAATTGAGGCGATAAAAAAATATACTGATCAACACGAAAAAGAGTACCAACGATTTCCAAAAATGCTAATTTTTGCGGTCAATGACATCGCGCATATTTCCCACGCCGATGAGGTAGTCAAAACCTGTAAAAAGGTTTTTGAAAAAGGGGACGATTTTGCCATAAAAATTACTGGAAAGGTGGATCGGCCGTTACAACAAATCCGGCAATTCCGTAATAGACCGGAACCTAAAATTGTGGTGACGGTTGATATGTTGACGACCGGCGTGGACATTCCTGCCATTGAAATGGTCGTTTTTATGCGCATTGTCAAATCACGTATTTTGTGGGTGCAAATGCTGGGGCGCGGAACACGTTTATGTACTGAAATTCATAAAGAAAAATTCACCATCATTGATTGCTTTGACGGTTCTTTGATCGAGTATTTCCAAAATGCGACCGATTTTGAAGTAAAACTTGGTAAAGAAAGTGTGAAAATTTCGGAAATTATAGAGAAAATTTATGACAATCGAGAGCGGGAATATAACACCAAAAGGTTGATTAAAAGACTTCGCAGGATTGAACATAATATGGGATCAGAGGCGCGTGAAGCCTTTTCAAAATATATTCCGGAAGGAGACTTGAAAGCCTACACAGATCAATTAAGAGAGAAACTCAACAATGATTTTGTTGAAACGATGAAACTTTTGCGAGATCAGTCATTTCAAAATTTATTGGAAAATTATCCAAGACCAAAATCGACATTTTTTAAAGGCTATGATGTTGTCGATGAAGTTGAAGATGAGTTGATAATCTTCCATGACGGGAACCATCATAAACCAGAAGATTACTTGAAGCTATTTGCAGAATTTGTACACCAAAATCCTGAACAAATAGAAGCAATTCAAATTTTGCAGTCCAGTCCCAAAAGCTGGAATGCAGACGTTTTGGAAGATTTGCGGAAAAAATTGAAAAAGAGTAATTTCCTAGAGAAGTATCTTCAAATCAGTCACGAAAAGGTTTATCAAAAAAGTTTGGCTGATATTATCTCAATGGTGAAAAAAGCCGCAGATTTTGAGGTTCCGATTCTGAATGCTGTGGAACGTGTGGAATTTGCCCTCGAAAATATCTATCAGAAGCATCATTTTAGCGCTGAGCAAGAAATATGGCTGGCCTATATTCAAGAACATTTAGTCGCAAATCTCGCGCTTTCAGAGGTTGACTTTGAAAAATTTCCGATCTTTGAAAGACATGGCGGATTGAAGCGGGTGAAGAAAGTTTTTGGCGAAGATTTCAAAACGTTGATTTCAGAAATCAATGCAGCAATTGCCGCTTAACATTTTTTTGTTGGTGGCTCTGCATTCGGATTGTCGTCGTCTAGCTTGTCATTCTCGCGCAAGCGGGAATCCAGAATTCTTTGCACACACGATGGATTCCGGGTCTTCATTACGCTTCGCCTGGAATGACACAAAAAGGTATCATCTAATAAATAGTACACCATCACAATTACACAGAGAAAATCATGTCTGACGTTGTTAATAAATTATGGGGATTCTGTCACACTTTACGCCACGACGGCATTGATTACGGCGACTATATTGAGCAGTTGACTTATCTGATGTTCCTGAAAATGGCCGATGAAAAAGAAGTGGCAATTGAAGAAAAATACAATTGGAACAGCGTTCTTGAATTATCTGGAACCGAATTGCTTGATCAATACGCTGACATACTAAAAAACTTGCAAAAAACAGCCGGCATTTTAGGCGATATTTTTACACAAGCCATGCCGCGTTTTACCAATCCGGTCAATCTAAAAAAAGTAATCAATATGATTGATAACGAGGATTGGTCAAGTATGGAGGTGGATGTTAAAGGTGCGGCGTTTGAGGGACTTTTAGAAAAATCGGCGTCCGAAGGAAAAAAAGGAGCAGGACAATATTTTACGCCGAGAGTTTTGATTGACTCGATTGTCAAAGTCATGGAACCTGACCCGCGCCGTTTCCATGACTATAAAATTTGTGATCCGGCTTGTGGGACTTCCGGATTTTTGATGCGTGCTTATGAGTGGTTGATGGAAGTCAGCAAAGGCGCATTGGAAAGAAAGGACGTGCAACGCATTAAAAAATCAACTTATTTTGGTCAGGAATTGGTCCCGCGTCCGCGCCGCTTGGCTTTGATGAATTTGTTTTTGCATGGTCTCGATCCGCAAATTTATCTTGGCGACAGCCTTTATGAACCGGAACGCGGAGAGCGTTATGACTGCATTCTCACCAATCCGCCCTTTGGAACCAAAGGCGCAAATCAAGCTCCGGTGCGGGACGATTTCACCGTTTCTACCAGCAACAAACAACTCAATTTTATCCAGCATGTGATGACCATTCTCAAGCCCGGCGGTCGGGCAGCAATGGTTTTGCCGGATAATGTTTTGTTTTCCGATGAGGCTGGTGATGTTTTTAAGTTTTTGCTGGAAGACTGCAATCTGCACACGGTTTTGCGCTTGCCAAACGGAACTTTTACCCCGTATTCTCAAGGAGTCAAAGCCAATGTGATTTTCTTTCAAAAAGGGTTGTCAACTGAAAATACTTGGATTTATGACTGCCGTACCAACATCCCCGGTGTGACCAAAAAAGAACGTCCCTTGACTCCGGAAATGTTTGCAGAATTTGAAAAATGTTACGGCAACAATCCTGACGGGCAAGCCAAACGGAAAGACCTCGGTGAAGAAGGACGCTTTCGGAAATTCTCTATTTCCGAAATCAAAGACAGAAATTACAACCTTGATATAAGCTGGCTCAAAGATGATAATCTGGAAGACCCCAATGATCTTCCGGAACCACAAGAATTGGCCGGTACCGCAATCTACGAACTCAATGCCTGCGTTAATGAATTGCGGAAAATTATGGCCTTGATCGAGGTGAAAAATGAAATGAGTGAAAAATGAGTGAAAAA
>JABGPG010000292.1 GCA_018645085.1 Deltaproteobacteria bacterium | reverse complement strand
AACGTCCAGCCGCTACCAGTACAGTTGAACAAGGCAGGATTTTCTTACTTTCCAGTTTTACGTGTATTTCATCGGAATTTATTTTTTCAATATCTTCAACATTTTCTCCCAGCCTGAGACTAATGCGCTGGTTACGCATCTGGTACATCAAGTTTTCGGCAATTTGACGGTCGATAAAAGGCAGAACGTTACGGTCACGAGCTATCAGATTTACGCGGATTCCCATTTTTGAAAAAATAGAAGCATATTCGCAGCCGATCACGCCGGCACCAATGATGGTTACTTTTTTTGGCAGATGTTTGATGTTCAGAATTGTGTCTGAATCAAATACGCATTCGTTGTCAAAAGGTGCCCAACTTGGTCTGCGTGGAGATGAACCGGTGGCGACTATAAAATAATCTGCTGTAATTTCAAAAACTTCGCCATCATCAGCAGGAGTAATTTCCAGAGTCGTAGCGGACTGGAACCGCGGTGTTCCTTCTATAACTGTAATGCCGTTTTTCTCAAAATTTCGCCGCAGAGAATTTTCCTGATCCTGGATCACGATTTCTTTGCGGTACATCAACTCCTGGATTGTTAGATTTTCTTTAAAATTAATCTCAATTCCATGAGTTTGCTGACGCAGGAGAGCCAGATGCATCACAGTTTCGCGCAGTGATTTGGAAGGAATTGTACCAGTGTGAAGTGAAGCACCACCCAGATGCGGTGATTTTTCTATGAGCGCAACCTGTTTTTTCAGCTTGCTGGCCTGCATGGCAGCTTTTTCACCAGCAGGGCCGGAGCCGATTACAATAATGTCGTAATGATGTGTTTCCTGCATTAATATCCTTTTAAATTAGTTATCTAACAGCGTCGAGTCTTAACTGAAAAATCGTTGCCTGAGCGGAGTCGAGTTGTCTTTGCTGTAAACTGAGAGATTGAGAAAGCATTTGCCAGTCACACTATTATTATAGCGATTTTAGAAATAATTTCAATCCTCTATAACTAGCGGTTGTGATAAATAAGGAGGGCGTTTGTGCAGCTTCAGCTTAGTGGTTCATTGAGTTCAATCACGTAGCCGTCAGGATCTTTGATGAAAGCCAAAATCCTTGTTCCGTTTTTCATTGGTGAAGGTTCCTTGGTGAACTCTACACCCTGCTCTTTCAAATAAGCACTGGCAGCATAAACATCTGTCACTTTGAGCGCAAGATGACCCCAGGCGTTACCTTTGTTGTATTCTTCAGGCTGATCCCAGTTGTAAGTCAGTTCGAGATTGGTTCCTTCATCTTCACCGACATAACCAACGAAAGTGTTGGTGAAGCGGCCTTCCGGATATTCAGTTTTACGGTGAACCTTCATTCCTAAAATTCTTGTGTAAAAATCCAGGCTGCGTTCCAGAGATGTTTTTATGATTTCTGTTGGGTCATGTTAAAAATCCAGCCTTGCAAGGAACAGTTTCCCTTTTTCTGTGATGCTGTATTTTTGGTTTGGATCACTTGGATTTTCAGGAATGGTTAAAGTAAGAAATCCAACTTTTTGTAGTGGGAAAAGATAATTATCCCTGAATGATTTTCTGTTTTTATAATCTATCCAGGTCATTATTTTATCTAATTCTAATGGTTTTGAAGTTAAGATAAGGATCTTAATCAGATAAACAATTTTTTTATGCATGAGCCTGGTACCTTTTTTATTCCAGCCAGGCACCTTTTTTATGTCTGCTTTCGTAAGTATCTGTTTATCAGGCCATTTCAATTCCGGGAGCTTGGTACCTTTTTCGTTCCAGCTTGGTACCAAATGCAAAATCAACTCTGAAAAACCTATCGATTCAAACGCTGAATCCAACTGAATATGCTGCAATCCATTTTCAAGATGTGATTGTGATTCAGTGGGTAAATCTAACCAATTATGAAGCGGTTGGAAGAATATGGCTAAAGTAACAAATATCATTGGAATTTGAATACGGAACAGCTCATTTTCCACAAATAAAGGTTCGGCTCCTGGGACATAATGTTTCAGATATTTATTCGTATTCCGAACGCCGGAACCAATTTCATCCGTCCAACCAAACGCCGTAAAGAATTTTCGGATATTGGGGTTCTTTGGATAAGGTGTAAAGCGTTTTGGATCTAACGGACCGTGAAAAATAGGATTATTGGGATTGGTGGTAACTACATCCTTTTGGGTAATAATTAAATCGGATGATCTGGCATCAGTATATTCACGGTGCACGATTAAATTACCGATCACTTCACGAAAGATAGCTTCTCTCAAATCTTTCCGCTGCCCCTTTTCCATATAAAATTTTTCCGGAAGATGTTTCCGAATAAATTCCAACAGTTTTTGATAGGTGTGAATTAGATTTGTTCGCAGTGTAATTCGGTCATCCCAGCGGTCCACATTATCTCTGCGAACCATGGCTTCCACTTTATAGGCAGGAAGAATATTTTGGATTACGGAATCTTCGCCAAAAATCAGAGCAGCCCCTAATGTGAGTCCTTCTTTCCCTGTATGAAAATCTTTAACAAATAACGATGCTTCTCTCAATAATTGTTCAAAAGAAATGGATAGCCAAGGATGGTTTGCATTAAGTCCACGAATGATTGCTTTTGCTTGCTGAAATAAGTTGTCAGATAAATCTTCTATGTTGAGCGCAGGATAAATTATCGCTTCGGAAAATGAATTTCGTTTTTGAAAATAGAGTTCACTTATCTTGCTTTGATCATCTGTGATATCTAGATCTGCATCGCCGTCCCGCCAGTAAATTCTTCCAGCATGATTATGTAGCACAGAACTTCTGTGGACATCAATAATGATAATATTCACATCTGTGTGTTCAATGGATTCCGGTGCCAAAAAGAGAGATGGCGAAACACAATCCGGACTATTCAAAGCAGTAGCAATGTCTGATATAAATTGAACCGTATTTTCAGGATTAATTCCGGTAGTATTGCCGTCATTGTCTGCACCTAAAATAACAGTTCCACCTTCAGTATTCGCTAAACTGACAATGGAATCATATAAATCCGAAGGCAGAGCATTTTTAGATTCTTTATACTCAATGCGTTTACCTTCACCTTTAGATAATATTTGATTAATTTGATCTGAATTCATTTCACACCAAATTCTTTCAATTTCTGTTTGAAAACAGATTCAGCACTTTGGGCTACTTCCCAGGCTTGCTTCAAGTCATCCATTGCAACTTCTACACTTAGCAAATTGTCATCTATAATTTATTCTACATAAAGCGGAATGTTAAGATTGCAATCGTTTTCCACGATTTCTTTGCGGTACATCAACTCCTGGATTGTTAGATTTTCTTTAAAATTAATCTCAATTCCATGAGTTTGCTGACGCAGGAGAGCCAGATGCATCACAGTTTCGCGCAGTGATTTGGAAGGAATTGTACCAGTGTGAAGTGAAGCACCACCCAGATGCGGTGATTTTTCTATGAGCGCAACCTGTTTTTTCAGCTTGCTGGCCTGCATGGCAGCTTTTTCACCAGCAGGGCCGGAGCCGATTACAATAATGTCGTAATGATGTGTTTCCTGCATTAATATCCTTTTAAATTAGTTATCTAACAGCGTCGAGTCTTAACTGAAAAATCGTTGCCTGAGCGGAGTCGAGTTGTCTTTGCTGTAAACTGAGAGATTGAGAAAGCATTTGCCAGTCACACTATTATTATAGCGATTTTAGAAATAATTTCAATCCTCTATAACTAGCGGTTGTGATAAATAAGGAGGGCGTTTGTGCAGCTTCAGCTTAGTGGTTCATTGAGTTCAATCACGTAGCCGTCAGGATCTTTGATGAAAGCCAAAATCCTTGTTCCGTTTTTCATTGGTGAAGGTTCCTTGGTGAACTCTACACCCTGCTCTTTCAAATAAGCACTGGCAGCATAAACATCTGTCACTTTGAGCGCAAGATGACCCCAGGCGTTACCTTTGTTGTATTCTTCAGGCTGATCCCAGTTGTAAGTCAGTTCGAGATTGGTTCCTTCATCTTCACCGACATAACCAACGAAAGTGTTGGTGAAGCGGCCTTCCGGATATTCAGTTTTACGGTGAACCTTCATTCCTAAAATTCTTGTGTAAAAATCCAGGCTGCGTTCCAAATCTTTGACACGCAACATTGTATGATCCAGACGAAAATCCGGTAATTGTTTTGCTGTTTCGTTCATTTTGTTATCCCAATAATTTGATGTATTTTAAAATAGTCGTCATTCACGCGAAATCGGAAAT
>JABGPG010000078.1:15904-29757 GCA_018645085.1 Deltaproteobacteria bacterium | reverse complement strand
CGCTGCTCAGGAAAAAGTTTCAGGCAAAAACAATGGACTGCAGATCGAGGTGCCTGCCCGACCATTGTGCGAGCTGTTGACAAAGCCAAAGTCGGTTTCCGCATTTTACAGGATCTTCATCCATGACCATCACATCTTCAAAAAAACGTGTTACGACAGGTTCAATTTTACGCAGCTGCTGCAGATAATTATCAGGACTCCAGAGAGCTTGAGAATCACTGTTGAGAATAGGCTGCAGCGCGGACAGAAAGTTCTTTTCTTCGCTAAGATCTAAAGCCGATTCGTTCAGTTCTTCTGCAATTCTGTCAGCATATTTATTGCTGATATTTGCGGCACGTACGATTGCTTCGACTGATCTTTTGAACATGTCTGTCTCAAGATGTTCACCTAGAAACTCAGCAAAACTGAGTTGTTCAATTGCTAAAGCAGGTCTTGCTGTTTTTTCCTGCTTGGACTGAATTGCTACCGGAGTTTTGAGAACCGCGTCTATCAGATCGTAGCGTATTCCACGCTCCTGGAGAAACCAGCGTTGACGCTGAAGCAGAAAATCCAGCAAATCATTTTGCAGTTTTGTGAGATCCAGAGCTAAATCCTGCTGATCATCAAGCAGACGAACCGCTGCTGAAGTCAATTCCCGCAGGTCCAGCGGAAGTCGTAATCCAAGGACAAGCTGAGTAATCCCCTGCGCTGTTCTGCGTAAAGCATACGGATCAGCCGCACCGGAAGGTATCATGTTCAGCGAAAAAGCTGTGGTCAGCAGATCCAGTTTATCAGCAAGTGCAGCCGGAACGGATTCCGCGTCTTCCGGTAAAAAGTCTTTTGCGTTACGCGGATAATAATGCTGCCGAATTCCACGGCAAACTACAGCATCCTCATTTTTCAGCATTGCGTAATTTTCACCCATCAAACCCTGTAATTCCGGAAACTCCTGAACGAGTTGCGTTTCCAGATCAAATTTGCTCAGTTCAGCAATCCTGCGTACTTGCTTTTGCTGAATTTCACTAAGTTCCAGTTGGCCTGCGATAAAAACACTCAGGTCCGCAATGCGCTGAACACGTTGACCCTGAGTACCACGCTGTTGAAAAAAGACTACATTTTCTGCTTTTTGGCGGAACTCATCCAGTGATTTTTTCTGATCATCGAGGTAGAAAAAACGAGCGTCACTGAGTCGTGCACGCAGTACTTTGGCATTGCCGCGTCTTACTGTGTCGAGACCGTTACTGTTTCCGTTGCGTACAGTAACAAAATGCGGAAGCAATATTTTTGCAGTTGAGTCTTGCTTTTCATTTTTACGGAAAACCGGAAAATATCGCTGATGCACAGCCATGCTGGTGACCAGAACTTCACTCGGTAGTTCGAGGAATTCTTCTTCAAAATCTCCGAGAAGTACAGTCGGCCACTCTACCAAATTCGTGACTTCCGTCAGCAGCTTTTCATCCAGTTCAACCACGAACCCAAATTCCTGCTCCAGTGTTTTGATTTGCGAAACTATCGATTCACGCCGCTTTTCATAATCAGGCATCACATTCATTTTTTCCAACTGCTCTTGATAATCAGCTGCATCTTTGAGCAGGCTTTTTCCGGAACTGAGGAAGCGGTGACCGCGTGTTTCGTTTCCTGCTTCAACCATTTCCAGTTTCAGCGGAACAACTGTTTTGTTCCAGAGTGAAACTATCCAGCGTATCGGCCTTATAAAACGCATCCGGTATGAAGCCCAGCGCATATTTTTTGGAAAATTAAGTTGCGAAATCCACTTCTCCAACTGTGCCTGGAGCAGTTCCGGAACAGGCTGTCCTAATTCGATACGCTGCACAAAAAGATAGTCTTTGCCTTCATATTCCCGAATCTGCAGGTCTGCAGGTTCAACCCCGTTTTTCTTAGCAAATCCCAGCGCTGCTTTAGTCCAGTTATTATCCTTGTCTTTTGCAATAGCAGCCGGAGGTCCTTTGAGCTCAACGCTGCGGTCTTCCTGTTTATCCGGAAGTCCATTAATTTGAACAGCCAGTCTTCTAGGGGTAGAAAAGGTGCGCAGTTCATCAAAACTCAACTGATGGTTTTCGCAGGTTTTCTGCACCAGTGATTTCAATTGTTCAACTGCAGGCAGAATCATCTGCGCAGGCATTTCTTCAAGTCCAATTTCCAGTAAATAAGTATTCACAAAGCAGTAATCAAATTAATTGTCAGGAGTAAGTTCTTCCACCCATTTCCGGGCAGCATCACGGTCATTCATCAAAGGAAAACCGAGTTTGCAGCGTTCTTCAAGGAAGAGTTTTGCGATATTTTGAGCAAGGTTACGCACCCTTCCGATGTAGGCCGCACGTGCAGAAACACTGATTGCACCAGCTGCATCAAGCTGATTAAAAGTGTGGGAGCATTTTAGCACATAATCGTAGGCCGGAAAAACCAGCTTTGCCGCCAGCGCACGTCCCGCTTCCTGTTCATAATCATTAAACCAGCGGAACATCAGTTCTGTGTCTGCAACTTCAAAAGTGTATTTTGAATGTTCAAATTCCGGCTGCCGAAAAATTGAAGCGTAACTGACTCCTTTTGAGTATTCAAGATCAAAGACGTCTTCAACATCCTGTAAGTAAGAAGCAATTCTCTCGATACCATAAGTCAACTCCGCGGAAACAGGTTGACAGGCAATTCCGCCGACTTGTTGGAAATAGGTAAATTGTGTGACTTCCATACCGTCGAGCCAAATTTCCCAGCCGAGACCCCATGCGCCTAGAGTCGGTGCTTCCCAGTTATCCTCTACAAAGCGAATATCATGTTCAAGCGGATCGATGCCTAAAGCCTCCAGCGATGCGAGGTAAAGTTCTTCAACATTATCCGGTGAAGGTTTTAGAATTACCTGATATTGATGATGTTGATAAAGGCGGTTTGGATTTTCACCGTAACGTCCATCAGCCGGTCTTCTCGAAGGTTCGACATAAGCCACATTCCATTCTTCCGGACCAATCACGCGCAGAGTGGTCATCGGATTCATGGTTCCGGCACCGGTTTCAACATCGTACGGATTCATCAGCATACAACCCTGACTGTGCCAGTATTGGTTGAGCTGCATGATGATATCCTGAATTGTAGGTGAACTATTCATGCTGCTTTTTCCGGAAGAGTTTGAAACAAGTGACGGTCACGATATAAAAGTTGTTTAAGAGAAACATGCAGCCAGCGCAGCGCGAGATTATTTTTATTTTTCATGAGTAGAGCAGCATCTGTTTTTGCATGTTCAATTATTTTATTTTGCTCATTAAAAACAGTTTCTGCCTTTTCTCCCTGCTCAATTGCCTGCCGGCAAAGATTTTCCAGGTGTGCACGTGCAGCGGCAGTAACAATAAGGTTTTTCGGTTTTAAATAAGAGAGGATCATTTTTGTGTTAAATTGAGTTAAATCTTCCGGCTGCTGAAACTTGAAAGGGTTGATCCAGAGTTTTCGCTGAACTTTGCTTAATTTAAGATTCAGCTCTGCAGCAATATTTTCTTCTTCACAGAGCAAAAGCGCTTTTGACATTTTTGCTTCCGCAGCATTTTCTGCAGCATCTTCCCAGGTTGTACTTTTGGAAAGTGCTGCAATCAATATTTTGGAAAATGCATTTATATTTTGTAGGACATCCCGTTCCTGCTCGTAAAGCATTTGACTGCTTTCAGCCTGATGAATTGTACTTTCGAGCGCTTTTTCCTCAGTCAATAGATATTCACGCATTTTTACAAATTCCGCTTTCTGTATGGGCAGCACTGCAGAATTTTCCGCTATTTGTAAATCATTCAGCTCAACAAAATCTTCCAGCGCTGCAAGAATTTGCTGCAAATCCGCAGACCAGTCAATGAGACACAGCTTACTCTTTATCTCAGGTGATTCGTCCAATTTCAACCAGTAGACGGTATCTTTCTGCGGCAGCAGCGTGGAATCAGTATTAGTCTGCAGTTTAACATTCGTCCAGCCGATCTCGCTGAATAGTTTTTCGAGTAAAGCATTTACTATCAGATATTTCCCTGAACCGTGTACTGCTGCTTTTATATTTTTATTTTGCTGATGCTCTTTCTGCCACCTTTTGTGCTCACCCTTCATCTGCTCAATGAAACGTTTGAAAGGTGGATTTTTTAAAGTGCATTCGTCAAGGCGGATTAAATGTTCAACCTTTATATTTTCGAAATTCAGCCTTTGTATTGAATTGAAAGGAATTCCCGGAAAAAGATAACAGCCTTTTGCTTCACGTAAAATCCCTACTGCACGTTCCGGAAGAGCTGGTTTGCCCTGCTTACCTAAAAATTTCTGCAGCCATATTTCCGGAGCAAGGTCTCCATTTTCAGTTTCAAATTTCTGAATGTTGTTCAGTGGAATCAGCGTATTCAGCGGAACGTCACTTGCGGATTGACGTACCAGGATTCCGAAATGATTTGTGTAGTCAATTGTTTGAAAGTCATTGTCCAAACGTATCCTCGGAAAACTGCGGATGTGATGAGTCAGCAGCATCTCAGGAGCAGAAAGCCGAAACTGCATCTTGTTGACCAGTTCAAGAACTGGCTGCAGTTTTAATAACGCCGATAAATCATGACTCAGATCGTCAAGCACCAACACATAATTCACATTTTTTGCAGAATTATTTTTTAGTTCCTCCAGTAATTTGAAACAGACTTCCGGAGTTTCAAACGCACCCGGAGAAAATAAAACCCAATCCGCGTTGAGTTTTTTCAACTCTGCAGACGCATACTCAAATTCTTTTGAGCTTATTTCCGCTGCAGTAGCTGAAACTGAATCAACGAACAACTTCCCGTTCAATTGATGAGGAAGCTGTTTCTGTAACTGCTTAACTAAAGAATCCCAGTTTGAACTGGCAAAACCAATACCGACAAGTTGCATCTAACAGATTAATTCAGACGGTTTTAGAGGCGAAAAAAGAAAAGCCAATAGTACCATGTTTTCATGAGGATGTAAATTTTCTTGACTTATCAAAGCCCAAAAATAGAGAATGAATTGTAAAGAAAAATAATGTTTAAATTAAGAAAGTAGTTTGTGAGTGATCAAATCAAAGGGCTGTGCTTCGCATTGCTCGCTATGTTCGGAGGAGGGCTTTACGCAATTCCATACCGTTTAAGTTTAGATACAGTTGCACCTCTGCCTGTTATCTGGGGTGTTTTCCTCTGGGCATTTTTATTTTCCCTGCCTGGCGCCTGGTTTGCGCGTCATCAAAATAAATTCTCCTGGAAAATTGCAGGTATCACCCTTGCCACTTCTCTGGCAGGTCTGCTGGGCAATTATGCCATTTGCCAGGCTTTGAGCCAGGCTTCTCCGACACTGTTGATTTTAGTCACCAGAATTGAAATTATAATTGCGATGCTGCTCAGTTGGATGTTTTTGAAAGAATTTGTCAGCATCAGAGTCTGGATGGCAGTAATAGTAATTATCGCAGGTATAATCGTGATGAAAATGGACTCGCTGAGTTTTGAACTAAAAAATTGGTCTTCATTCCTCTGGGCTGTTACGGCAGCTTTCAGTTTTGCGTCGATGCAGGTAATGGCCAAAAGTATTATACATGAAATAAATCCGCAGGTTTTGAATGTTTCACGTTTAGCAGTGGCGCTTGTTATGCTCTGGAGTCTGGCGGAAGTAAGAAGCGGGGTTGCGGATTTACAAAGCAGTGAGTGGAAATGGTTAGCGCTGGCTGCCTTTTGTGGACCTTTTATGGGCCGTGTTTCTTATACTTATGCTTTACGTTACCTGACTGTTTCAAAAGCGGTTATCATTGGTTCTTTTTCACCGGCCACAACACTTATGTTTGAGTTCCTCGTTTTTGGTTCACTCATCAGCAGCTTTGAAGCCTTAGGCGGAACAATAATGCTGGCAGGAATTCTCTGGGTTTTCCTTCCTGGATTAAGCAGGAATGGAAATGCTTCAGAAATAAAAATAAAATGAACTCTTCAATTCACTGTTGATGAAACCTTAAAAAGTCTAACGGGAATTCTTTTTTTTCATTCCCACTTTCGCGGGAATGATAACTATTTACGAAGCCATCAACTGTTAAACAAACTAGTAAGGAATTTCAATGGAAATAATAATCATGGGCGGCGGAGTCGTAGGTGTTACGACTGCGTATCAACTGCTTAAAGACGGTCATCAAGTGACTGTGCTTGACCGTCAAGCTCCCGGAATCGGCGGTGCGAGTTACGGTAATGCCGGGCTGATTGCCACCGGACACTCTATTGCGTGGGGTTCTCCAAAAGCATTAAAAATGTGGTTCAATTCCTTATTCCATCCGCATCCTGTTTTCCGCATGAAATTTCAGGCTGATCCGCAATTTATCCGCTGGGGTTTGAAATTTCTTGCCCAGTGTACAAATTCAAGAGCCAAAATAAATTCCTTGGCGAAACATCAAATTTCTGTTTATTCTCAGAAAAATTTGACAGAAACTGTTGCAGATACAGGTGTTCAATATGAACAAAATACTAAAGGATTGCTTTATCTTTACAGGAATCCGGAAGTACTGGCTGCAGGTACAGAACACGTGAGTTTACTGCAGGAAGCAGGACAAGAACTGGAAATAGTTGGAAAAGAACGTGCGTTGGAAATAATTCCGGAACTGGCAGATTCTCAGGATCAAATTGCCGGTGGTGTCTTTTCTCCAAACGATGAGTCCGGAGACTCCAGAATATTTACGGAACAGTTGATGGAGGTCTGCAGGTCAATGGGAGGAACTTTTGAATCAGGAGTTTCGATCGAAAAGCTTGATGTATCCGGAACTGAAATAAAACGTGTTGTCACCAACCGCGGTGTTTTCAGCGCTGACCGTTATGTGCTCAGTTTGGGCGCATGGAGTCCGCTACTTGTACAAAAATCATTAGGAGTCAGACTTTCTGTTTATCCGGTGAAAGGTTACTCCATCACCATTCCCGTAGAAAAAGGACATACTCCTCCGCGGACAGGCGGTTTACATGAAGAAGATTTGCTGGGATTTTCACCGATGGGAGACCATTTCAGGGTCAGCTCTGTCTCAGAATTCTGCGGTTACGATCTTGGACATACTCCGGAAGATTTTGAACATATTCTCAAAACCGCAAAAAGACTTTTTCCAAATGCAGGAAACTACGACAAAGTGGAATTCTGGTCAGGCTTACGTCCGATGACTCCGGAAGGAACGCCAATTCTCGGAACAGGCCGTCACTCAAATTTATTTTACAACACAGGACACGGACACTTAGGTTGGACTATGTCATGCGGAACCGCACGTCTTACAGCAGATTTGATTGCTGGTAAAACCCCCGAAATTTCAATTGAAAAAATGGGTGTTCGTTGAAGCTAAACTTCAACGAAACACGTTCCGCGGTTTTATTTCAGCCGGCTCAGGCTTCCATAACGTAAGTTCCGGGTGCATCAGCCAGTGGAGGATATTTGCTACTGCCCATTTTTGGAGGAGGCACCATCTTTCCACAGCGCTTGCTGAGCCAGTTTGTCCAGTCTTGCCACCATGTTCCGGGTTTTTCTTTTATATTTTCTTTCCAGGCATCCGGCTCAAGAGCAGCATTGCCTTTGCCGACCCAGAAACTGCGTTTAGGCGGATCAACAGGCGGATTTACCACACCGGCAATATGACCGGCAGTTGTGAGCGCAAAGCGTACCGGACCTTTGACCAGGGAATTTATTTGATAAACCTGTTCCCAGGGTGTGATGTGATCCTCCGCGGCAGCCACACAATAAAGCGGCTGTTTGATACGTCTCAGATCAATTGGATGTCCCGCCAGTTCAAGATCGTCCGGTAGACGTAACCGGTTGTTGACGTAATATTCCCGTAGATAGAATGTCTGCATCTTTTCCGGCATCCGGGTTGCGTCATCATTCCAGTAGAGCAGATCAATCGGCGGTGGTTGTTTTCCGAAGAGATAGTTGTTGACGAAATAGTGCCAGATCAGTCCGTCCGGACGCAGCATCCGCATTGTGTTGCCCATCTGGCTGCCGTCAAGATAACCCTGTTTTGACATCTCCTCCTCAAGATACTTCATCGAATCTTCGTTGATGAAACTTCCAAGTTCTCCCGGTCGTTCAAAATCAACCAGCGTTACCAAAAGTGTCCAGTCCTTGACAGTCATCCCTTTAGAATTGTCAGGATGATTTAGCCATGCCATTGCTGAAGCCAGCAGAGTTCCTCCAATACAGTAACCGACTGCGTGAACCTGCTTGGATTTAGTGATGTTCTTTGCTACTTCTATTGCCTCAAGCGGCCCCTGTGTCAAGTAATCATCCATCGAAGTATTCCGCATTTCCTTAGTAGGATTCTTCCAACTGATGACGAAAACAGTATAACCCTGTGAAACAAGATTAAGGATAAAACTCTTCTTGGGCTTCAGATCGAGGATGTAGTACTTGTTGATCCAAGGAGGTACGATCACTACAGGAATTTCATGAACCTCATCTGTCATTGGAGCATACTGGATAAGTTCAATTAACTCATTACGGAAAATCACCTTGCCCGGCGTATTGGCGAGATTGCCGCCGACCTCAAATTTTGTTTTGTCAATCATTTCCGGTAAGCCGTCCCGCTGCTGATCATTCATCCAGTTTTGCAGTCCGTTTCGCAGACTTTCACCTTTTGTTTCAATAAATTCATTGATTGCAGCAGGATTTGTCCAGAAGTAATTATTGGGAGAAAGTGCACTCAGCATCTGTTTAGACCAGAAAGTAGCATCCTCTTTTACTTTCTCCGAAACACCGGAAGTTTCACTGATCTGCTGCTCCATCCATTTAGTATATGTCTGGTGGTACTCACGTATCCACTTGAAATACGGCAGTTCCTCAAGCTTACTTTTTGCATCAGCGGATTTATCTTTATTTTGGCTGTCCAGATAATCCTGCCAGATACGCGTGTTCATTTCACCTATCTGCTGAGTCCATGACTGCATTGCCTCGGAAAATTGCTGTGGGTTTTTAGTCCAGGCTTCGGCCACCTGTTGCATGGGTTTCATCGCTCCAAGTGGATCTCCTGGAGAAAGCATGGAGCTGGTCTGATTCACCATCTCTGAAAACATTTCCTGCAACTGTTGCTGGGGATTATTCTTTTTGGTATTTTCGCTCATCATTAACTCTTTCGCTTAATTAAGCAGCATTTGCTTTCATTCTTACAAAGTAGTCAGCTTATATTATCCTTGTGCAGGAATGAAGTTCAGCAATGCTTGCTTCGATTTGTTTTGTCTGAATTTAGAAGGGGGAGTTTGTTCAAAGTTTGTTGTCTTGACGGATATTGCCCAGGATAAAATTTTTAAAATTGTACCTGGTTAGAGAATACTTGAGCAGACCGCAAAGACCTGCTCAAGCACTTCCATGTTGATTCCAGCTGGTGCCTGTTAAAACCTGCGTGCTGCAGAATCCCAGGCAAAAGCTTTCAGCAAGATATTTTTTCTTTGATCCTTGCTGTTTGATCAGAGGGTGTAAACACCCATACTGATGCTCTAAAAGGCTTTATTATGCAGCAGCAGTTTTTGCGGCATCAGCTGTCTTTGAGATCAGTGCGTCAAATTGTTCACGCAGTTTATCAGCACCGCTGGTGTAGTTTTTACGTAATTGGGAAGCCCATTCTTTTTCTACATTAAGCGTGCTTTCGAGACTGCTGTCGATGTTCTTCTCCAGCATTTCACGATTCTTATTTGCCATTTCACTGACGTTGCTTTGATAGAGCTTCTCTGCATCTTCCATCAACTGTTTTGATTCAGGCCAGTAAGTTTCACTCATCTTCAGTGCCATGGACTTGAACTGCTCCTGCTGATTCTTCCATTCTTCTGTCAGGTTTTTTTCCAATTCCTGCATATGCTTGCGTGTTTCGGAGATACTTGACTCCTGTGCGGCGATACCCTGCTCAAATTTCGAAAAGGTAGTGTCAACTGCCTGCTTCTGCCATTTGAGGAAAGTCTCCATACCTTCTGTAGCTGCTTTTTGTGCGTTTTTTGTGAATTCGGTTGTGTCAATCATCTTATCCTTCTTTTTCTCGGGTTTCTAATTTAGGCAGGTCCATTCTAAGCGGTTCCTGTTTGTTGCTGTACAAGATAAAATTATATAGTTTTTCAGTAAATAAATCAAGACTTAACTAAGTGGTGATTTTTGATTTGCTGCGCTGATAATTTGCTATTATCCAGTTTTTTAAACACTGCCAACTCGGCAAGTAAATGAGTACATAAATTGGTCAGGCCACCTACTGTTTATCTGATTATGATTTTTTTCTTGACATGCCTTTCTTTTTACCTATAATGACCGGCAAAGTAAGTATTACTGCATGATGTAAATTTTACATTGACAGTCATACAACTTTGAGGAGATTCAAGAATCAGTTGATAATCTCCACTAGCCTTAATGGACTTAAGTGGCTGTACAGTTTTTTGCTCTACAGATTCCACACCGCCTTGTAAAATTAAAAAATTTGCGAGGGAAGTTCCTGAGGGAAAATCGTTGACACCTCATTTTACGTGTGGTAAGTATTTGGTATGAGGTGAAATAATTAAACTTGGCTGTTTGTGTTATATGATCGTTCCAAGTTTATCTTAATTATTCATAACCAAGGAGAAAAATGAGAAAACAGATAATCAGAAAACTGGCGGCATCAGTCGTCTTTTTGGCATTGCTAGGATTTATTGCAGGTCCTGTGCATGCGAAAAAAGTTTTACTAAAGGTTCCAATCGCTTTCGCAACCAAGTTGCCGGGTCTTGGAGAAACCATAAAATGGCTTGGCGACCGTACTGCTATTCTCAGTGGCGGCACAGTTAAAATGAAAGTATACGAGCCGAATAAATTGATTGCGCCTTTTGAGATTCTGGACGCAGTTTCAGCAGGTAAGGTAAATGCCGGTTATACTACTGCCGGATACTGGTTTGGTAAAATGAAAGCAGCAGCTTTGTTTTCCGCAGTACCTTTTGGACCGGAAGCACCGGAATATCTGGCCTGGTTGTGGTACGGTAACGGAGCAAAACTTTATCAGCAAATGTACGACGATGGTGGATATAACGTAAAAGTGCATGTCTGCGGAATTATTTCACCGGAAACCTCGGGTTGGTTTAAAGAACCAATCAATGACGTCAGTCAGCTCAAAGGCATGAAGATGCGCTTTTTCGGACTTGGCGGACAAGTGATGCAGCGACTTGGTGTTACGACCAGTCTTCTGCCTGGTGGAGAAATCTTTCCTGCACTGGAAAAAGGTGCAATTGATGCGACTGAGTTTTCGATGCCTGCCATCGACAAATTACTTGGTTTCCACAAGTTGGTCAAATATAACTATTTCCCAGGCTGGCATCAGCAGGCTACAGTATTTGAACTGCTGATCAATAAAGACACCTGGAACGGAATGGATAAGCAACAGCAGATGGTTGTTGAAATGGGTTGTCGCGCCGCGACTGCTCACGCACTTGCCTATACTGATGGTATGCAGTTTGAGCAGATGAAAGAAAACGTTGAGAAAAATGGTGTAAAACAGATGTACTGGTCGGATGAAATGCTGGCCACCTTCGAAAAAGCCTGGATGGAAGTTGTAGAAGAAAACCGTGCAGCTGATCCCGGATTTAAGAAGGTCTGGGACGATCTGGCTACATTCCGTGAGGGATATGACCTTTGGGAATCCCATGCTTTTCTCCCGCGTGCAGAGCGCTGAAAAAAGCTGAGACTTCATCTTACGAAACCCTGGAGAAATCCGGGGTTCTTTTTTTATATCGTGAATGGGGGCGTACGACTTAACAAATAGTGGTACGCTCTTTTTTTTGCTTAAAAAAGCTGAGCAAAATTTCTGGTTGACACTGAACCTGAGGCAGGAGTTAAGTGGCATGACTGAGACTACAGAACAATTTGATGAATTTTTAGAGCACCAGCGTGAGTTGAAAGATTCAACCAGCGGTGTTCATAATATAATTATTGATACTATTGACCGCTTTATCCTTTCAGTAGGTCACTTTATTGCCTGGTTCAATATTTTATTGATAGCAGCGATTATCCTCAACGTGATTTTACGTTATGGAGGAAGGTATATGCAGCAGGATCTGGGTATAGAAATGGGTTGGCTCTTTCAGGATCTTGGAGGACCAAAGCTGGAAGAACTGCAGTGGCATCTTTATGCTCTAACAGTAATGATGGGCCTGTCATATGCGCAAACTACTGATTCACACGTCCGTGTTGACATAATCGCCGAAAAATTAAGTGAGCGAACGGTGCGTAAATGGGAAGTGTTTGGAATAATATTTCTGCTGTTTCCTTTTATTTATATCGTCTTCATTCATAGTCTTGACTTCGTTGCAGATGCCTGGAGAGTCAATGAACACTCAGATGCTCCACTTGGTCTTCCCTGGCGTTGGGCCATCAAGTCAGTAATTCCCATCAGTTTCTTCATGCTCGCGCTGGCGACCTTTTCCAGACTGCTGCGTGATGTAATATTTCTAATAAACGGAAGTGGTTCTACCACTAAAAAAGACGCGGGAGTGAACTAAGATGGAAATAAATGATTATCTAGTCATTGCAATGTTTGCCAGTTTTGCAATGCTGCTCTTTACCGGATTCCCAGTAGCATGGGTTCTTGGTGGTGTTGGTGTGGTATTCGCCGGTGTTGGTTACTACAGTGATATTTATCTGGACACCATGACCGGTCTTGATTTTATGACACTCGGGATGGTAGTCAATCGTGTCTACAAAATCATGGATAACTGGGTGCTGGTCGCTCTGCCGATGTTTATCTTCATGGGTTTGATGCTGGATAAATCCGGCATTGCCGAAAAGATGATGCATTCGATGCAGAATTTATTCGGAAAAGTACGTGGAGGACTTGCTGTTACGGTAACCGCAATCGGTATTATTCTCGCTGCTTCAACCGGTATAATCGGTGCTTCTGTGGTTCTTCTGGGGCTTCTCTCACTACCAGCGATGCTTGGTCAGGGTTATGATAAATCTTTGGCTGCAGGTACTGTTTGTGGAGCGGGAACCCTGGGCATTTTGATTCCACCGAGCATTATGCTGGTCATCATGGCGGATCAGCTGGCTCTTTCTGTAGGTGACCTTTTTATGGGAGCAGTCTTTCCCGGTTTGATCCTCGGAACGCTTTACATTAGTTATATCATCCTGCGTGCCTACCTCCAACCGGAAACAGCTCCGCTTTCTTCTGACAGGCAGGAATTCAGCTGGGACATGATCTGGGATGTTTTTAAATCTATTTTACCGCCTGTTTTCCTGATAATCTCTGTACTTGGTTCAATCTTCGCGGGAATCACCACTCCAACAGAAGCGAGCGGTGTAGGCGCACTCGGCGCAATTATGCTTGCTGCCTATAACAAAAATTTAAATTTAGGTGTATTAAGGGAAGTAACATTTGCCGCTTTTAAAACGACGGCGTATATTTTTGCGATCTTTCTTGGTGCGACCTGTTTTGCCCTCGTGTTACGTGAACTGGGAGGTGACGAACTAGTTGAGCGGGCGATCACCGGTCTACCGTTTGAAAAATACGGTATTCTGATCTTCATCCTTTTCATAGTTTTTCTATTAGGATTTCTGCTTGACTGGATTGAAATCACCTTGATCATTTTGCCGCTGCTTTCACCAATTGTGGATGGACTGGGTTTCGATATTGAGGGTTTCGGTGCAATGGATGAACCTGATCTGATCTGGTTCACATTACTGGTAGCAGTTGCTCTGCAGACGTCGTTTTTAACTCCGCCCGTGGGGTTTGCCTTATTTTATCTCAAAGGGGTCTGTCCGCCGGAGATCGGCATGGTGGATATTTACAAAGGCGTAGTTCCGTTTATAATCCTGCAACTGATCGGCTTGACACTGGTTATCGTTTTTCCTGAAATTGTAACCTGGCTGCCTTCAGTAGCGTATTGAGTATAAAGCTTAAAGCCAGC